>NZ_JBHYXC010000001.1:411827-852570 GCF_042751495.1 Streptomyces sp. NPDC059373
CGGGGGGCGGGTCGGGGGGGGGGGGGGGGGGTGGGGGGGGGGGGGGGGGGGGGCCGGGCGCCGGCGCGCGATCTGTGTTTTCCTTTACCCCTGGGGGGGGCCCCCGCCCCCCGGGGGCCCCCCCCCCCCCACCGCCGTGCGATGAGGCGTGGTCAGCCCTCGAGGATCGCGCGGGCGAGCCGCGCGGTCTCCGACGGGGTCTTGCCGACCTTGACGCCGGCGGCCTCCAGGGCCTCCTTCTTCGCCTGGGCGGTGCCCGACGAACCGGAGACGATGGCGCCCGCGTGGCCCATGGTCTTGCCCTCGGGGGCGGTGAAGCCCGCGACGTAGCCGACGACCGGCTTGGTCACGTTCTTGGCGATGAAGTCCGCCGCCCGCTCCTCCGCGTCGCCGCCGATCTCGCCGATCATGACGATCAGGTCGGTGTCGGGGTCGGCCTCGAAGGCCGCGAGCGCGTCGATGTGGGTGGTGCCGATGACCGGGTCGCCACCGATGCCGACGGCCGACGAGAAGCCGATGTCCCGCAGCTCGTACATCATCTGGTAGGTCAGCGTGCCGGACTTCGACACCAGACCGATACGGCCGGGCTTGGTGATGTCGCCCGGGATGATGCCGGCGTTGGACTGGCCGGGGGTGATCAGGCCGGGGCAGTTCGGACCGATGATGCGGGTCTTGTTGCCCTTGGACTTCGCGTACGCCCAGAAGGCGGCGGAGTCGTGAACCGCGATGCCCTCGGTGATGACGACCGCGAGGCCGATCTCGGCGTCGATCGCCTCGATGACGGCGGCCTTGGCGAAGGCCGGCGGCACGAAGAGGACGGAGACGTTGGCGCCGGTCTTCTCGATCGCCTCGGCGACCGTACCGAAGACGGGTACCTCGGTTCCGTCAAAGTCGACGGAGGTGCCCGCCTTGCGCGGGTTCACGCCGCCCACGATGTTGGTGCCGTCCGCGAGCATGAGCTTGGTGTGCTTCATGCCGGTGGAGCCGGTCATGCCCTGGACGATGACCTTGCTGTCCTTGGTGAGGAAGATAGCCATGGTTGTGGTTTCCCTCGTCCCTTACTTGGCCGCGGCCAGCTCGGCGGCCTTGTCGGCCGCGCCGTCCATGGTGTCCACGCGCTGCACGAGCGGGTGGTTGGCGTCGGAAAGGATCTTGCGACCCAGCTCCGCGTTGTTGCCGTCGAGACGGACGACGAGCGGCTTGGTGACCGCCTCGCCCTTGTCCGCGAGCAGCTGCAGGGCCTGGACGATGCCGTTGGCGACCTCGTCACAGGCGGTGATGCCACCGAAGACGTTGACGAAGACGGACTTGACGTCCGGGTCGCCGAGGATGATCTCGAGGCCGTTCGCCATGACCTGGGCGGAGGCGCCACCGCCGATGTCGAGGAAGTTGGCGGGCTTCACGCCGCCGTGCTCCTCACCGGCGTACGCGACGACGTCGAGGGTCGACATGACCAGACCCGCGCCGTTGCCGATGATGCCGACCTCGCCGTCGAGCTTGACGTAGTTGAGGTTCTTGGCCTTGGCCGCGGCCTCGAGCGGGTTCGCCGCTGCGTGGTCGACCAGCGCCTCGTGGTCGGGCTGACGGAACTCGGCGTTCTCGTCCAGGGAGACCTTGCCGTCGAGCGCGATGACCTTGCCGTCAGCGGTCTTGACCAGCGGGTTCACCTCGACGAGGAGGGCGTCCTCCTCGATGAAGACCTTCCACAGCGTCTTGAGGACGTCCACGATCTGGTCGTGCAGCTCGGGGGCGAACTTCGCCGCCTCGACGATCTCGCGGGCCTTGGCCTCGGTCACGCCCTCGATCGCGTCGACCGGGATCTTGGCGAGCGCCTCGGGGTTCTCCTCGGCGACGACCTCGATCTCCACGCCGCCCTCGACGGAGGCCATGGCCAGGAAGGTGCGGTTGGTGCGGTCCAGCAGGAAGGAGACGTAGTACTCCTCCACGATGTCGGCGGTCTGCGCCAGCATCACCTTGTGGACCGTGTGGCCCTTGATGTCCATGCCGAGGATCGCCTCGGCCTTGGCCACCGCGTCGGCCGGGTCGGCGGCCAGCTTCACGCCGCCGGCCTTGCCTCGGCCACCGACCTTCACCTGCGCCTTGACGACCGCGCGGCCGCCCAGACGCTCGGCCACCTCGCGCGCCGCCTCAGGCGTGTCGATGACTTCACCGGCCAGCACCGGTACACCGTGCTTGGCGAAGAGGTCCCTCGCCTGGTACTCGAACAGGTCCACGCGCGTCCGTCCTTGGTTATCGCGGGTTCGTCGTTGTCTGCGTGAGCGTGCCGCCACGGGGTCGTCGATGACGTCTTCGTACGATTTTCCTACGTTCGCACGGGGGGCGCACACGTCGGCCGAGCACGCGGCATGTCCGTCTCGCAGGTTATCCCCGTGTGGGGGGCACCGGTAAATCGCAGCTCACACGAGAGCGGTGAGAACAGTCACAGACCAGGCCGGTCAAGCCGAGGTGGCCGGTGTCAGGTGTGGCTTGTGTGCTGTCAGGTGCCGGTGTCAGGTGTCGCTGTCGGGCATCGGCAGCGGGCGCTTCTCGATGGCCGCCGCCATGATCTCCGGGAAGAGATCCGGTGTGCAGGCGAAGGCCGGCGCCCCGAGCGCGGCCAGGGCCGCCGCATGCTCCCGGTCGTAGGAGGGCGCGCCCTCGTCGGACAGCGCGAGCAGCGCAACGAACTGCACGCCGGCCGCCTTCATCGCCGCGACCCGCTTGAGCATCTCGTCGCGTATGCCGCCCTCGTACAGATCGCTGATCAGGACGACGACCGTCTCGGCGGGGCGCGTGATCAGCGACTGGCAGTACGCGAGGGCCCGGTTGATGTCGGTGCCGCCGCCGAGTTGGGTGCCGAAGAGCACGTCGACCGGGTCGTCGAGCCGGTCGGTCAGATCGACGACCGAGGTGTCGAAGACGACGAGTTTGGTGTCGATGCTCCGCATCGAGGCCAGCACCGCCCCGAAGACGGACGCGTAGACAACGGAGGCCGCCATCGAGCCGGACTGGTCGATGCACAGCACGACGTCCTTCTTCACCGCCTGCGAGGCCCTGCCGTAGCCGACCAGCCGCTCCGGCACGATCGTCCCGTGCTCGGGCAGGAAGTGCTTCAGATTGGCCCGGATCGTGCGGTCCCAGTCGATGTCGCGGTGCCGGGGGCGGTGCACGCGCGCCGAACGGTCCAGCGCCCCGGTCAGCGTCGCCCGCGTCCTGGTGGCGAGCTTCTTCTCCAGGTCGTCGACGACTTTCCGCACCACTGCGCGCGCGGTCTGCTTGGTGGTCTCCGGCATCGCCTTGTGCAGCGAGAGCAGTGTCCCGACCAGGTGGACGTCGGCCTCCACCGCCTCCAGCATCTCCGGCTCCAGCAGGAGCGCGGACAGGCCGAGCCGGTCGATGGCGTCTCGTTGCATCACCTGCACGACCGAGGTGGGGAAGTACGTCCTGATGTCCCCGAGCCAGCGGGCCACCTGCGGCGCCGACCCGCCGAGCCCCGCCGACCGCTCCCTGCCCGACGCGCCCGCGCCCTTCGGGTCGCTCCCGTACAGCGCGCCCAGCGTCCGGTCCATCGCGGCGTCCCGCCCGGCCAGTTCATGCCCGGTCCCGTCCGCCGGGCCGCCGCCGAGGACGAGCCGCCAGCGCCGCAGCCGTTCGCCGGCCGCCGTTTCGCCTGTCATGCCGTCAACTCCTCTTCCAACTCCTCTTCCCCCAGCAGCAACCGCAACGTCGGCAGCACCGCGTCCGCCCGCCCTTCGTCCAGCCCCGCCCCGAACCCGGCCGTCTCAGCGGCGCCGGGTGCCGTCCTGGTCCCCCTGCGCACCAGCTCGCCCACCGTCCTGCGCACCCCGGGCTCGAACTCGGCGAACGTCCGCCGCAGCAAGGGCAGTACGTCGTCGAAGGCGCTCGCCGGCACCGACGACAGCCAGCCGTCCACCAGCGCGAGCAGCCGTTCGTCATGGACGAGCAGCATGCCGCCGCCGGCGAGGAAGCCCTCCACCCAGCCGGCCGCGTCCTGCGGCTCCGTCCCCGGCGACAGCGCCAGCCCCATCAGCCGTGCCGCCTCCTCCCCCTCGAGCCGGCCCTCGTCCACCAGGAGCCGTGCCGCCGCCCCGCGCAGCACGCCGGGCACGCCCCGCTCGCGCTGCGCCAGCCCCCGCAGCACGGCCGTCCACCGCTCCCGCAGGGCGGTGTCGGACAGCAGGGCCACCGCGTGGTGGACCGCCCGCACATGCCCGCGCATCTCGTCCGCGCCGTCCGGGTCCAAGCCCCCGCAGGCCGGCGGCAGCCCGACGCATATCCGCTCGGCCAGACCGCGCGCGACCTCGTCGAGGGCGGCGGAAACCGTGCCCCGCACATCGCCGTAGCGCACGGCCCGTACGAGGGCCGGGAGCGCCGCCGCGAGGTGCGCGACATCCGCGTCCAGCGCGGCGCGGTCGGCCAGGACCCGCATGACCGTCGGCAGTGCGTCCGGCAGGCCGGCGAGCAGGCAGCGCTCGGCGAGCCCGGTGACCTCGGCCAAAGCCCGCGCGCCCACAGCCGCCTCCTCGGCCCTGGCGGTGGCAGCCGAGCCGACCGTGGTGCCCCAGATGCCGGCCTCGGCCACCTGAACCGCGAGTTCGGGCTCCCAGCGCAGCCGCCAGGTCTCGCGGAAGGTCCCGGTCCCGGAGCGGGACGGTATGAGCTCGCCCCAGCCGATGCCCAGGAGCCGCAGCCGGTGCAGCAGACGGCTGCGCCCCGCGTCGATCTCCTTCCGCAGGTCCAGCTCCACCTCCCGTTCCGCCGCCTCGGCTTTGATCCTCAGCCGGCGCTGCTCCCTCGCCAGGTCCCGGGCCAGCGGCACCGCCGGGGCGCCGTCCGGCACCTCGCCGAGGACGTCGCCGACGATCAGCCGGTCGCGTATGACCGCCAGCGGCACGTCGGACCCGTCGCACATCACGGCCCGGACCGCGTCGGTCGTCTCGGTCAGCCCGGCGAGCGGCCGGCCGCGCATCGCGGCGAGGGTGTCGGCCAGCCGCACCGCCTCGATGACGTGGGCCGACGACACCGGCAGGTCCTCCTCCCGCAGCAGCCCGGCGACCTTGGTCATCCAGCGGACGACCGGCCGGTCGGGGGCGGTGAACAGATGCCGGTACCAGCCGGGCGAGGCGATCCCGGCCCCGTATCCGCTCGCCCGCGACAGCCGGCGGTGCGTCCACGGCACCCAGGTGACCTCGGCCTTCACCTTCGGCAACCCCTTCAGCAGGCCCCGGTCGGCGGTGGCCGTGGTCGACGCGGCCAGCGCCGGGACATGCCACGCCCCGCACACCACCGCCACCCGCCCGTGGGCGCGCCGCGCCTCCCGTATCCGCAGCCGCATGTGCGCCTCGCGCGGCGCGTCCTGCGGGTGGCCCCCGTCCCCGTACGCCTCCCGCAGCGCCCCCATCGCCTCGCCGAGCGCCTCGAAGGCGGCCAGCGGGTCTCCGGCCGCGCGGTGCTCCACGGCGTCCTCCCACCAGCGCTCGGGGTCGTCGTACCCGGCCGTTTCGGCGAACACGGCGATCGGGTCCACCCGCGCGTCCGGGGCCAATTCCCCGGGGCCGTCGCCCTCCTCCCTCATCGCCAGCGAATGCGCCGCGGGGAGGTCGATGAAGCTCACCGGCACGTCTCTGGCCAGCGCCCAGCGGATCGCCGCCCACTCCGGCGAGAACTGCGCGAACGGCCAGAACCCGGCCCGCGACGGGTCGTCCACCGCGTGCGCCAGCAGCGCGACCGGGGGCCGCATGCCCTCGTCGGCCGCGAGCGCCACCACCGCGTCGGCCTCCGGCGGCCCCTCGATCAGCACGACGCCCGGCTCGTACTGGTCGAGGGCCGCCCGCACCGCCCGGGCGGACCCCGGCCCGTGGTGCCGCACGCCGAGCAGCGCGGTCGTCGTCGCGGTTGTCGTCGCGGTCATCGGGACACCTCACGGCAGGCCCGGTAGAAGTCCTTCCAGCCGTCCCGCTCGCGGACCACCGTCTCCAGGTACTCCTGCCACACCACCCGGTCCGCCGCCGGATCCCTGATCACCGCACCCAGCAGCCCGGCCGCGACGTCCCCCGCGCGCAGCACCCCGTCGCCGAAGTGGGCGGCCAGGGCGAGGCCGTTGGTCACCACGGAGATCGCCTCGGCCGTGGACAGCGTCCCGGAGGGTGACTTCACCTTCGTACGGCCGTCGGCGGTCACTCCGCCGCGCAGCTCACGGAACACCGTGACGACCCGGCGGATCTCCTCCGTGCCCTCCGGCAGCACCGGAAGCTCCAGCGAGCGCCCGAGCTGGCCGACCCGCCGCGAGACGATGTCGACCTCGTCCTCCACCGAGGCGGGCAGTGGCAGTACGACGGTGTTGAAGCGGCGGCGCAGCGCGCTGGACAGGTCGTTGACCCCACGGTCGCGGTCGTTGGCGGTGGCGATGAGGTTGAAGCCGCGCACAGCCTGCGTCTCGCCTCCCAACTCCGGTATCGGTAGGGTCTTCTCGGACAGGATCGTGATCAGGGAGTCCTGCACGTCGGCCGGGATCCGGGTCAGCTCCTCCACCCGCGCGATCCGGCCCTCGGCCATCGCCCGCATGACCGGGCTCGGCACGAGCGCGTCCCGGCTCGGCCCGTTGGTGAGCAACTGCGCGTAGTTCCAGCCGTAGCGGATGGCCTCCTCGGGGGTGCCGGCCGTGCCCTGGACCAGGAGTGTGGAATCACCGCTGACCGCCGCCGCCAGATGCTCCGACACCCAGGTCTTGGCCGTGCCCGGCACGCCGAGCAGCAACAGCGCCCGGTCCGTGGCGAGGGTCGTGACCGCGACCTCGACGATCCGCCGCGGCCCCACGTACTTGGGTGTGATGACGGTGCCGTCGGGCAGCGTCCCGCCGAGCAGATAGGTGGCGACCGCCCACGGCGACAGATTCCAGCGGGCCGGGCGCGGCCGATCGTCGGCGGCCGCGAGGGCCTTGAGCTCATGGGCGAACGCGTCCTCGGCATGCGGCCGGAGCGTGGTGTCGTCGGACATGAGTATCCCCCTGTTTCTCGCACGTCGGATGGAACGGACGATCCGTCAGCCCCCGGGGATCTCCGTGGCTTCCACCATGCATCACGCCACTGACAATCGACCTCGACCGGAGAAGAAGGCCAGGTCAGGGCCGGTTGTCAGTGCCCGCCCCTAGCGTTGCGGGCATGGAGGAAGAGGGACAGCAACGGTGGACGGCGGACCAGGTTCTGGCACTGGCCCCTGACGACTCGTCACGCAAGGCCGGGGCCGGACTCGCGGCGCCCGCGTCCTGGTCCGGCACGGCCACGGCGGGCCCGGCGGTGTGGGGACTGTGCGCGGGCAGCGGCAGCAACCCGTACCGCACGGTCATAGACACGGCAGGGCCCGGCTACAAGTGCAGCTGCCCGAGCCGCAAGTTCCCCTGCAAGCACGCGCTCGGGCTGCTGCTGCTGTGGTCGGGCGGCGCGGTCGGCTCCGACGCGCCGCCCGAGCCCGACAGCCGGCCCGACTGGGTGGCCGAGTGGCTCGACGCCCGCCGCGCCCGCGAGCGGGAGGCCCAGGACCGCCCCGCCACGGGGGCCGTCGCCGACCCGGCCGCCGCCCGGCAGCGGGCCGAGCGCCGGGCCCAGCGGGTCGCCGCCGGCGCCGCCGAGCTCGACAGGCGGCTCGCCGATCTGCTCCGGGGCGGCCTGGCCGGCGCGGAACGCGAGGGCTACCAGCGCTGGGACGAGGTCGCCGCCCGCATGGTCGACGCCCAGGCCCCCGGCCTGGCCTCGCGCGTACGGGAGTTGGGCGGCGTCGTCGGCGCGGGCGGCGACTGGCCTTCGACACTGCTGGAGGAGGCCTCGCTGCTCCACCTGCTCACCCAGGGCTACGCCCGCCAGGACCGCCTCCCGGCCCCGCTGGCCGCCACCGTCCGCACCCGGATCGGCTTCACAAGCGCGCCCGGGTCACCGGCCGTCCGGGACCGCTGGCTCGTCCTGGCCCAACACGACTCGTCCGACGACCGGCTGACGACCCGTCGCATCTGGCTGCACGGCGAGGCCACGGCACACGCCGCCCTGCTCCTGTCCTTCGGCGCGGCCGGGCGCGCCCCCGAACTGGCTCTCCCGGTCGGCCTCTCCCTCGACGCCGACCTCGCCTTCCACGCCGCCGCGAGCCCGCTCCGCGCCACCTTGGGCACGTCGTACGGCACCCCCGCCCCCGGGCCCGTCCCGCCCGGCACCGCCGTCGGCCCCGCCCTCGCCTCCTACGGCGACGCCCTCGCCCACGACCCCTGGCTCGACGCCTGGCCCGTCGTCCTCTCCGGCGTCGTCCCCATACCCGCCCCCACGGGCTGGCAGCTGGCAGACACCGACGGCTCCGCCGCCCTCCCGCTCATCCCGCGCGCCCCCGCCGCCTTCTGGCGCCTCGCCTCCGTCTCCGGCGGCCACCCCCTCACCGTCTTCGGCGAGCTCGGCCACCGCGGCTTCCAGCCCCTCACCGCGTGGGGTGCCGATGCGGTGCCGGTGCCGCTGTGAGGCGGGCCGATGCGCCTCGGCCGCAGCGTGGTCGCGGCTCGTAGGCGGCTGCGGCCAGGTGGCCGGTTTGTGCCCACCCGTTCCGCCACTGCGGAACGCCTGCCCACAAACCGGTGAGGACCCGGAACCCCGCCTGCAGTCGCCTACGGCGGGCCACCACCGACAGGTGGACCCGCACCTTGCCCACTGAGCCGCTCGGGTGGCTGCGGGTGGGAAAACCCCACAACGAACGGAGAGGCGAACGATGACCTGGAACGACCTCGTCGGCACCGCACTCCTCGGCACAGACCGGCGCGGCGGCGAGCCGGCCGCGCTGCTGGCCGAGGCGGCGGCCGAGACCGTACGACGGCGGGCGGGGCTGCGCCCGGCGGAGGCGGGGCCGCGCCCCAGGCCGGCGCAGCCGGACCCGCGCACGCCGCTGCCGGAGGCCGCCAGAAGGCGGCTGGGCCTGCTCCTGGCCGACCGTAAGGGCAGCGGCACCGGCGGAGTCGGCCGCAGGCGCAGCGCCGAGCCGAACCTCGGGGAGCTGCTGCCGCAGTGGCTGGCGGCGGCGAATGCCAAGGGGTACGCGGCTCCGCCGGAGCTGCTGCCGGCGCTGCTGGACGCGGCCCGGGCCCGTACGGACCTGCGCGGCGACGCGCTCACGCTGGCCGGCCCCCGGGCCCTGTGGCTGGCGGAGCTGAATCCGGACTGGCGGTTCGCACTGCGCGCCGGCGCCACCGGCCTGGAGCCGACCACCGAGAAGTGGGAGGAGGGCCTGTTCACGGAGCGCGTCGCGCTGCTCGGACGGCTCCGGGCCCGCGACCCGGAGCAGGGGCTGGCTCTGTTGCGTGGCACCTGGGCGACGGAGCGGGCGGAGGACCGGCTGATGTTCGTGGACGCGCTGCGCGACGGGCTGTCCCCGGCGGACGAGCCGTTCCTGGAGCAGGCGCTGTCCGACCGCAGCCGCAATGTCCGGGCCACGGCCGCCGAGCTGCTGTCCGCGCTGCCCGGCTCGGCCCTCGCCACCCGGATGGCGGACCGGGCCCGCAGCTGCGTGGCCCTGGCCCCGGAGGCCGACCGCATCACCGTCGAGGCGCCGTACGCCTGCGATGCCGCGATGGAGCGGGACGGCATCCTGCCGGTTCCCCCGGCGGGGCGTGGGGAGCGGGCGTGGTGGTTCGGGCAGCTGGTGGACGCGACGCCACTCGCGACCTGGCGGGGGCGCTTCGGTGGCCGCACGCCGGAGCAGATCATCGCGCTGCCCGTGGCCGACGAATGGCAGGGCGACCTGCACGCGGCCTGGTGCCGGGCGGCCGTACGGCAGCGGGACGCTGCCTGGGCGCGGGCGCTGCTGGGGCAGGCGCCGATCGGGGACCCGGCGAAGCTGCTGGCGGTGCTCCCGGAGGGGGAGCGCGCGGACTGGGTCGCCGGGTTCATCGACTCGCACGGGCTGTCCGAGGCCTTCCAGATGCTCGCCGTGTGCGCGGTGCCCTGGGCGGAGCCGCTGGGCAGGGCGGTGGTCGACGCCCTCGACATCGCACGGGACGCGGGCAGCTACCCGTGGAGCTTCAGCGGCGTCATGGGCCTGGCCGAGCGCTGCCTCGACCCCGGCGAGGCCGACCGCGCCACCCCGCTCACGGCCATACCGGACGAGCCCGCCGACGCGACGCCCGGAGCCGGCACGTATTGGGCCGAGGCCTTCCAGCGCCTCGTCGGCACGCTCAGGCTCCGCGCCGTGATGCTCGGCGAGCTGTCCGCATGAGGACCATCAAGGCCATGAGGGCCATGACCGCCATGACGACCTGAGGACCGTGAGGACTACGCCCCGGCGGGCTGCCGCACATTCGCCCGGACCCACTCCACGGCGGCCGTGGTCGGCGTCCCGGGGGTGAAGATCTCCGCGACGCCGATCGCCTTGAGCGGCGCGATGTCCGCCTCGGGGATGATGCCGCCGCCGAAGACCTGGATGTCGGCCGCGTCACGCTCCCGGAGGAGGTCGATGACCTTGGCGAAGAGCGTCATGTGGGCGCCGGAAAGGATCGAGAGCCCGATCGCGTCCGCGTCCTCCTGGATCGCGGTGTCGACGATCTGCTCGGGCGTCTGGTGCAGGCCGGTGTAGATGACCTCCATGCCGGCGTCCCGCAGGGCCCGCGCGATGACCTTGGCCCCGCGGTCATGGCCGTCGAGCCCCGGTTTGGCCACCACCACGCGGATCGGACCGGACACTCCCATCACTGCCTCCATGGACGATTCCAGCGCTCAGCGGGCCCAAGCGTGAACGAACGTTATCGCCAGCATCCCGTACCGGACAGTTTTACAACGCGCAGCGAGGGGGAAATCACATAGTGGGACACGAAACATGTTGGCAACGCGTTGGGCCCGCAGACGGCTCCCGTTCGGACGGGAGCCCGGCGCGGGCTCGAGCGTTCTTCGGCACACGGGGGACAGGGACAGTTCCCGGCGTGCCGCACGGGAGGTAGGCCATGGACGTCCTGTCTTTCGGAGCCGGGGATCGCCTGCTGCGTCACGCGGCGTACCTACGAGCCGCCGCCGTCGAGATCGCCATACTGACCGGTCATCTCTTCCTCTACCCGACCGGGATCCTCCAGGAGCGCGAGCTTCTGCAGGCCGAGGAGGAGCTCGGCCCGGACGAACCGACCCGCATCCCCACCGCAGGGGTCGCGCACCCGCCCGTTCTCCTCATGCACGGCTTTGCGGACAACCGTTCGGTGTTCGCACTGCTCCGCCGCTTTCTCCGGCGGAATGGCTGGACCCACGTCCAGGCGCTGAACTACTCCCCCCTCACCTGTGACATCCGCGCCGCCGCCGCCCTGCTCGGCCGCCACATCGAACACGTCTGCGAGCGCACCGGTCACACCCAGGTGGACATCGTCGGCCACAGCCTCGGCGGCCTGATCGCGCGCTACTACGTCCAGTGCCTCGGCGGCGACGCCCACGTCCGCACCATCGTCACCCTCGGCACCCCGCACACGGGGACGCGGGCCGCGCCTCTCCTCAACCCGCATCCGATCGTCCGGCAAATGCGGCCGAATTCCGAACTCATGGACGAACTGGCAAAACCCGCCCCCGGCTGCACCACCCGCTTTGTCGCTTTCTGGAGCGACCTGGACGAAATGATGAATCCCGTCGAATCGGCTCGCCTCGACCATCCGGATCTCATCGCCCGAAATGTGCACATCGCTGGAATCGGACATGTGACCATGCCCGTCCACGCGGCCATCGCGGCCGGGATCCGGGAGGCACTGGTGGGCGAGGAGCTTGCCTCCGGCGCAGCTGACGCGGCCTGACAGGCACAGAAACGTCCCAGCTCCTCGAAACCGTATCGAACACAATGCATTGCGGGCCATGAAACCTGCCGAAGATTGTCCCGTCGCCCACAGGGGGGATACAGTCGCCGCTAATTCTCCTGCTGCCGAGGCGAAAGAGAAGCGGTGAACGATCCCGACTACACCACTTACGGGTACGACAGCGGCTACTCGACCGCCTCGTACCAGACCGTGGGTGCCGTGTATGCGGACGACCCACTCTTCGGGGCGATGCCCCAGGATCCCGGCGGTTACCCGGACAACGGCTACGCCCAGAACTGGGACAGCGGCGCGTACCAGGCCTACCCCGAGTACCAGCAGTACCAGCAGTATCCGCAGTACGCGTACCCCCAGTACGCCGAGCAGTACATCGCGCCCGCGCCCGATATCCAGGTGCACTACGAACCGGAACCGCATCCGGCGCCCGAGCCCGAGTACGCGTACGAGCCCCCCGAAACCCGGCTCGACCCCGCGCCGGAACCGGAGCCGGCACGAGAGCCGGAGGCCGAGCACGAGCCCCACCCCGAGCCGGAAGTACTGCTGACGCCCGGCGCGGCGTCCCCCGGCTCCCGCAGCGCGAACCGCAACCGGCGCCGCCGCCCCGCGAAGCGCTCCGCGCTGCTCACGGTCGCCGTCCCGTCGGTCGCCGTCATGGGCGTCGCGGCCTGCGCAGCCGCCACCGTGACCAGCAGCAGCGCCGGCTCCGGCACCACGAACACCCAGGCCGACGCCGCCACCAGCACCGTCACCACCAAGCTCGACCAGCAGCTGGCCGGGGTCAGCCGGGACGCGGACGACTTCGCGGACCGCGCCAGCCGCACCCAGGAGCGGATCGACCTCAAGGAACGCCAGGCGGCGGAAAAGAAGAAAAAGGAAGAGGAGGCCGCCGCCAAGGAGGCCGCCCGCCCCAAATATCTGCTCCCGGTGACGCAGAAGGGCCTCAGCGCCTACTTCGGCCAGGCCGGCGTCAACTGGATGTCGGTCCACACCGGCATCGACTTCCCGGTCAGCTACGGAACCCCCGTGATGGCCGCGACCGACGGCACCGTCCGCACGCAGTGGAACAGCGCGTACGGCAACATGGCCATAGTGACCTCCCCCGACGGCACCGAGACCTGGTACTGCCACCTCAGCAGCACCAAGATCCGGTCCGGGTCGGTCAAGGCCGGCGACGTCATCGCCTACTCCGGCAACTCCGGAAACTCCACCGGCCCGCACCTCCACTTCGAGGTACGCCCCAACGGCGGCGCCGCCATCGACCCGCTGCAGTGGCTGCTCAACAAGGGCCTCGACCCCCGCTGAGCCAGCCCCAGCCGAACCCGAACGGCAAGAGCCACAGCCAGGGCTAGAGCTTCTCCACCGGCGCATACCGCAGCAGCAGCCGCTTCGGCTTCTCCTCGCCGAAGTCGACCGTAGCCTCCGCCGAGTCCCCGGCGCCCTTCACCCCGACGACCGTGCCCAGCCCGAAGGTGTCGTGCGTGACCCGGTCGCCCACCGCCAGCGCCACCACCGGACGGTCCTTGGCGACCCGGCGCGTGGCGAAGCCGCTCGGGCCGCCCTTCGACCGGGACGACGAGAAGATCCCCGAGGCGGCGGCCGCCGACGCCGCGGCGGAAGCCGAGGGAGCCGACGAGCCACCGGTGCGCTTCCACTCGATCAGCGTCTCCGGGATCTCCTCCAGGAAGCGCGACGGCGGGTTGTACGAGGGCTGGCCCCAGGCGCTGCGCATCGTGGACCGGGTGACGTAGAGCCGCTCCCGTGCCCGCGTGATGCCGACGTATGCCAGCCGGCGCTCCTCCTCGAGCTCCTTGGCCTGGCCGAGGGAGCGCATATGGGGGAAGACGCCGTCCTCCATGCCCGTCAGGAAGACGACGGGGAACTCCAGGCCCTTCGCCGTGTGCAGCGTCATCAGCGTTATGACACCGCCACCGTCCCCCTCCTCTCCGTCGGGGATCTGGTCGGAGTCGGCGACCAGTGCGACCTGCTCCAGGAAGTCCGCCAGTGTGCCCGGCTGCTCCTCCGTGCGGTCCTGCTCGAACTCCAGGGCCACGGCGGCAAGTTCCTGGAGGTTCTCCACCCGGGTCTCGTCCTGGGGGTCCGTGGACGCCTGGAGCTCCGCCAGATAGCCCGTACGCTCCAGCACCGCCTCCAGCACGGTCGCGGGGCCCGCCCCGGACTCCACGATCGTCCGCAGTTCCTCCAGCAGCTCGTTGAACCGCTTCACCGCGTTCGCCGACCGGGCCGCCATGCCGTACGCCTCGTCGACCCGCCGCAGCGCGGCCGCGAAGGAGATCTTCTCCCGCAGCGCCAGCGCCTCCAGCATGGCCTCCGCGCGGTCACCGATGCCGCGCTTGGGCACGTTCAGGATCCGCCGCAGCGGGACGGTGTCCTCGGGGTTCGCGAGCACCCGCAGATAGGCGAGGACGTCACGGACTTCCTTGCGCTCGTAGAAGCGCACGCCGCCGACGACCTTGTACGGCAGGCCGACCCGGATGAACACTTCCTCGAAGACACGGGACTGGGCGTTCGTCCGGTAGAAGACGGCCACATCGCCGGGCTTCGCGTCCCCGGCGTCGGTGAGCCGGTCGATCTCCTCGGCGATGTACTGCGCCTCGTCGTGCTCCTGGTCGGCGACATAGCCGGTGATGACCGGGCCGTCGCCGGCCTCCGTCCACAGGTTCTTCGGGCGCCGCGAGGCGTTCCGCTCGATGACCGCGTTGGCCGCCGTCAGGATCGTCTGTGTGGAGCGGTAGTTCTGCTCCAGCAGGATCGTCCGGGCTTGCGGATAGTCCTCCTCGAACTGGAGGATGTTACGGATGGTGGCCCCGCGGAAGGCGTAGATCGACTGGTCCGCGTCACCCACCACACACAACTCGGCGGCCTCGTCGCCGGTCCCCACCAGCTCGCGCACCAGCGTGTACTGGGCGTGGTTGGTGTCCTGGTACTCGTCGACCAGCACATGGCGGAAGCGCCGCCGGTAGTGCTCGGCGACGTCGGGGAAGGCCTGGAGCAGGTGGACGGTGGTCATGATGATGTCGTCGAAGTCCAGTGCGTTGGCCTCGCGCAGCCGCGACTGGTAGAGCACATAGGCCTCGGCGAGCTTCTTCTCGAACGGGTTCTCCGCCTGGCCGGCGAAGGTCTCCTCGTCGATGAGCTCGTTCTTCAGGTTCGAGATCTTGGCGCTGAAGGACTTCGGCGGGTACTGCTTCGGGTCGAGGTCCAGATCCCGGCAGACCAGCGCCATCAGCCGCTTGGAGTCGGCGCCGTCGTAGATGGAGAAGCTGGAGGTGAAGCCGAGCCGCTTGCTCTCCCGCCGCAGGATCCGTACGCAGGCGCTGTGGAAGGTCATCACCCACATCGCGTTCGCGCGCGGGCCGACGAGCTGCTCGACGCGCTCCTTCATCTCACCGGCGGCCTTGTTGGTGAAGGTGATCGCCAGGATCTCGCCCGGGTGCACATGCCGGGTGGCCAGCAGGTGGGCGATGCGGTGGGTCAGGACGCGGGTCTTGCCCGAGCCGGCGCCCGCGACGATGAGCAGCGGGGCGCCCGCGTGCTCGACGGCGGCGCGCTGCTGCTCGTTCAGCCCTTCGAGCAGCGCGGCGGCGTCCACGACCGGGCGGTGGGCGCCGTCCCGGTAGTACGCGTCCCGGTGCACGGGCGCGTCGAAACGGCCGCCGAAGAGGTCGTGCGGGACCTGCTCCGGGACGTGGTCCTCGGGCGGCGGCGGGGACGCGTCGGTCGGCTCGAGGTCGGCCAGGAAGCTGTCGTCAAAGAGGCTGCTCATCGCCTCCCGAGTCTAGGCGGTAGCGCTGACAGCGACCGACGGTTCCTGTGCGTAAGGTAAAAGGTCACGAATCGGTTTCGGGATAAATCGAACATCAGCCTTCCCAAGCGCCACTCGGGTTGATTACGGTTCCGCATCAGGCGGCCCGCCCTCCCGGCGGCGACCGTGCCGTCACGGGCCGCCTTCGCTGAGTCCGGCGCGAGCCGGAGCCGGGGACCCACGTACGACGACCTTGGGGTGAATCGGTCCGCGAGTACGGGTGCGGGAACGCACACGTACGGACCGTAGGGCGGCCTTCCGATGCCCGAACCCGACAGCTAACCCGGTAAGCGGTCAACGGAAGGAGCCGCCTGCCTTGGCGACCCACCGCAAGCCCCGCAACGGCATACTCACCGCCCCCGGTCCGCGTGCGGCCGTGGGGCTCACGACCGCCGCACTGGCGACGGTCACCCTCTTCGGGGAGAGCGCGAGCGCGGCGCCGAGCACCGGCAGCAGCACGGCCTCCATCAAGAAGGTCCAGGCGAGCGTCAACAAGCTCTACCAGCAGGCCGAGGTCGCCACCGAGCGCTACAACGCGGCCAAGGACAAGACCGACAAGCAGCGCACCACCGCCGACAAGCTGCTGGACGAGGTCTCCCGCAAGACCGCCAAGCTCAACGCCACCCGGGACCAGCTCGGCGAGTTCGCCGCCGCCCAGTACCGCACCGGCGGCCTGGACGCCACGACCACGTACCTCCTGGCCAACGACCCGCAGCAGCTGCTCGACAACGCCCACGTCATGCAGCAGATGTCCGGCCGCACCGAGGCGGCCCTGGAGACCTTCCGCACCCAGCAGATCGAGATCGCCCAGGAACGCAGCAAGGCCGTCACGAGCCTGCAGAAGCTGGACGACTCGCAGCAGGAGCTGAGCAAGCAGAAGCTGGCCGTCCAGAAGAAGCTGACCACCGCGCAGAAGCTGCTCAACAGCCTCACGGCCAAGGAGAAGGCCCGGCTCGCGGCCATCCAGAAGGCGGCGGACGCGGCAGCCGCGCGGAAGGCCGCGGCAGCCAGCACGTCCACGTCCACATCCACCTCGACGAGCACCACCAGCAGCGGATACGCCGCCAAGGCCGCCAAGGCGATCGCCTTCGCCAGGTCCAAGCTCGGGGTGCCCTACGTCTACGGCGCCACCGGCCCCAACTCCTACGACTGCTCGGGCCTCACCCAGGCCGCCTGGGCCGCCGCAGGGGTCTCGATCCCGCGCGTCGCCAGCGCCCAGTACAGCTACGGCACCAAGATCACAGCCGCCGATCTACAGCCCGGCGACCTGGTCTTCTTCTACTCCGGCATCTCCCACGTCGGCCTCTACATCGGCGGCGGCGAGATGATCCACGCCCCGCACACCGGCACCGTCGTCAAGATCGCGCCGATCAGCGAGATGCCGATCGCCGGCTACGCGCGGATGGCCTGAGCAGCCCGCGGAACCAAGGAATCCGAAGGAATCCCGGGGAATCCCGGGGAATCCCGGGGAATCAGGTCCACAGGACGGCAATGAAGATGTTGGCGACGGTCAGGGCACCCACCGTGCCGAAGACCGCCGCCGGCTGCCGCTCCTCGTCGCGCTTGACGTAGACCAGGCCGAGGATCACCACCAGGAAGGCCAGCTTCACGCCGATCTTGATGTTGTTCACCGGCTGGTCGTCAGCTTGGTTCAGGCCGACGAGGAGGGCGCCCGTCACCAGCATCGTCAGCGCGCCGTGCAGCATCGCGGGGACGAAGCGGGCCTCGCCGCGTCCCATGGCCTTGAGCTGGGTGACGAAGCCGCCGAGGAGTGCGGCGATGCCGATGATGTGGAGGCCGACGACGAAGTGAATGAGTACGTCCATGGCACAGGACCCTAACCACGCCCTCCGGCCACTCCTGTAGCAGCCCCTCCGACCCGGTTGGGCCTCAACCGCCACATCGGTCACAGAGAGGCGGAAAGCATCCGGGTCACCCGTCGAACAGCGGTCATCTCCGGTCAGCTCCCGGCCGAATCGGAGCAGTCCCGCTCTCCTCACCGCTTCCGGGTGACAGTCAGGTTTAGCGTCCTCCTCCAGGTGGCCGATCCCCACGCCGGCGAGTCAGCGCCGGCCCGGTCGCCCCCGCCGAGGATCCGGCGGCGGTCGCTCCCCGTGCGGCCGTCGCCGGATCGCGTCGTCGGCGGGCCGAGGAAGGGAGTGAAGGCGTCCGTGGCGTCGCACCGAAGGCCCAAGCAGCGTTCGTTCACCGGCTCCACCGCACGCACCGCGGCCACGATCGCCATAGCCGGCGCCGCGTCCGTCACGATGTTCGGCGAGACCGGCCAGGCCGAACCCCGGCTCACCACCGAGCAGGCCAAGGCCAAGGTGGACAGCCTCTACGCGGAGGCGGAGGCCGCCACCCAGCAGTACGACGGCGCCAAGGAGAAGGCCGACACCGCCCGTACCCGGATCGCGGACCTCCAGGACGAACTCGCCCGCAAGACCGACCGCCTCAACACCACACGGGACCGCCTCGGCTCCATCGCCACCGCCCAGTACCGCTCGGGCGGCATCGACCCCGCCGTACAACTGGCCCTCGACTCCAGCCCCGAGGACTACCTGGCGCGGGCCGAGTTCGTGGACCAGCTCAGCGGCCGCCAGTCCGCCGCCCTGCGGACGCTCGCCACCGAGCAGCGCGAGATCAAGCAGGTACGCATCGAGGCCGACGACAGGCTCGCCACCCTGCGCGGCGCGCAGAACGAGCTCCGCACCCACAAGCGCACCATCGAGGCCAAGCTCCAGGCCGCCAAGGAGGTCCTGGACCGCCTCAGCGCCCCCGAGCGCGCCGCCGTCACCGCCGACGGCTCCGCTGCCCGCGCGGGCCGCGCCTCCGACCGTACGGCCCTGTCCGGCGACGACCCGGCCGCCCCCTCCGAACGGGCCGCCCGAGCCGTCTCCTTCGCCTACGGCGCCCTCGGCCTGCCGTACGTCTGGGGCGCCACCGGCCCCTCCGCGTACGACTGTTCAGGCCTCACCCAGGCCGCCTGGGGCGCCGCCGGCGTCTCCCTCCCCCGCACCACGTACACCCAGATCAACGCGGGCACGCGCGTCTCACGCTCCCAACTGCAGCCCGGCGACCTGGTGTTCTTCTACTCGGGGGTCAGCCATGTCGGCCTCTACATCGGCAACGGCCAGATGATCCACGCCCCGCACCCCGGCTCGCCGGTCCGCATCGCCCCGATCGACCAGATGCCCTTCGCGGGGGCGACGCGGCCCGCCTAGACCAGGCGTCGGGCAGTGGCCCAACGGGTCAGCTCGTGGCGGTTGGACAGCTGGAGCTTGCGAAGGACGGCGGACACATGACTCTCGACCGTCTTCACCGAGATGTAGAGCTGCTTGGCGACTTCCTTGTACGCGTAGCCGCGCGCGATGAGCCGCAGCACCTCACGCTCGCGCTGGGTGAGGCGGTCCAGGTCCTCGTCGACGGGCGGGGCGTCGGTGGAGGCGAAGGCGTCGAGGACGAAGCCGGCGAGGCGGGGGGAGAAGACGGCGTCGCCGTCGGAGACGCGGAAGACGGAGTTGACGAGGTCGGGGCCGGTGATGGTCTTGGTGACGTACCCCCGGGCGCCGCCGCGGATGACGCCGATGACGTCCTCGGCGGCGTCGGATACCGACAGGGCCAGGAAGCGCACCGGGTGCGCGGCGTCGGCCATCAACGGGGCGCAGCGCTTGAGGACTTCGACGCCTCCGCCGCCCGGGAGGTGGACGTCGAGCAGCACCACGTCGGGGCGGGTGGCGGTGACGACGGTGACCGCCTGGTCGACGTCGGCGGCCTCCCCGACCACGTCGACGCCGGTGCGCTCGGTCTCGCCGATCTCGGCCTGGACGCCGGTACGGAACATCCGGTGGTCGTCGACCAGTACGACCCGGACGCGCCGTTCTTCCGTCGTATCCGTCGTACCTGTCGTATCCGTCATGACGACCTCTCCATTTCGAGCTCCACTTCCGTGCCCCCGCCCGGAGCGGAGCGCAGCCGCGCCTCGCCGCCGTTGCGCCGCATGCGGCCGATGATCGATTCCCGGACGCCCATGCGGTCGTCCGGCACCGCGTCCAGGTCGAAGCCGGGGCCCCGGTCGCGTACGGATACGAAGACCTTGCTCTCCTCGACCTCCGCGTACACCTGAACCGGCTCGTCCCCACCGTACTTGGCCGCGTTGACCATCGCCTCGCGCGCGGCCTGCATCTGGGCGCCGAGCCGTTCGTCCAGGGGGCAGTCGCCGACGCAGACCACCTCGACCGGCACGCCGTGGGCGTCCTCGACCTCGGCGGCGGCCCTGCGGACGGCGTCGGCGAGGGTGGTGGGCTCGTCGTCCTTGCCGTTTCCTTCGGGCCGGTAGAGCCAGGCGCGTAACTCCCGTTCCTGGGCGCGGGCGAGCTTGGCGACCTCGCGGGGGTCGTCGGCGTTGCGCTGGATCAGGGTCAGGGTGTGCAGGACGGAGTCGTGGACGTGGGCGGCGACCTCGGCGCGCTCCTGGGCGCGGATGCGCTCGCGGCGCTCCAGGGAGAGGTCCTGGGTCATCCGTACGAGATAGGGCCCGGTGATCAGCGCGACGCCGACCAGCACCGCGAGCGCCGCCTGCAGGATGGTGCCGAGGTGGCTGGCGGACCCCCGGACGACCAGGAAGCCGGTGACGCCGACGCCGACCAGGATGACGCCGGCCGCGCCGCGCGCCAGCGGCAGGAACCGCTTGCCGCGGCTCATCTCGACCCAGCGGGCCCGGCGGGCGTTGTCGGCCTGGCGCCAGACGAGGGCGACGCCGAGGCCGATGAGGAGCAGGGGCCAGATGTAGGCGTTGGCGCGGCCGAGGTTGAGGCTGTCGAGAAGGATGCCGAAGCCGATGGCCAGGGCGATGAGGGCGATGATCTGGCCCTTGTCGGGGCGGCGGCCGGCCAGCCAGGAGCGGGCGTCGCGCGGCTCCTTGGCCTCGGCGGGGTTGACGCCGCCGACACCGAGCGGGACGACGAACCAGAAGATCGCGTAGAGCAGGATGCCGAGCCCATGGATGGTGGCCAGGAAGACGAAGACCACCCGCACCCAGGCCACCGGCAACGACAGATGGCCGGCCAGGCCACGGGCGACGCCGCCGACCATGCGGCCCTCGGAGCTTCGGTAGAGCTTGCGCACGGCAGGCGCGGGCGGCTCCTGGAGGAACGAGGCCCCTGAGACCCCGGTCGGCGGGCTGGCGGCTGGCGGCATGCCCCGATCGTCACACGCCGGGCATCCGTTCGGCATCAGGGTTGCCCCGGACTGTTGGTCAGGGAGGCTCAGGGGAGGTCCAGGGTTGTGCCGGGTGCCGTGGCGGGGCCCGGGCCGCCACCATAGGGGCATGACGGAACAGACCACCGAGCCGGTCACCGACGCGCCGCCCGCCCGGCGGCTCGTACGCAGCCGCGACCGGAAGGTGATCGCCGGTGTCTGCGAGGGCGCCGGGCGGTACTTCGACATCGACCCGGTGGTGTTCCGGGTGGTGCTCGGCGTGCTCGCGCTGACCGGGGGCCTCGGCCTGGTCGCGTACGGCGTCGTATGGCTGCTGGTGCCGGTGGAGGGGGCCGAGCGGGGGGAGAGCGAGGCGCACCGGCTGCTGTCCGGCCGGGTCGAGGGCACGGCGCTGACGGCGGTCCTGGTGACCCTGGTCGGCTGCGGCCTCTTCCTGTCGATGCTGGGCAGCGCGGGCAACCAGGCCTTCTCGCTGGTCCTGCTGGCCGCCCTGGCCGGCGCCGTCTACTGGTCGCAGACCAAGGGCCGCGCCGCCGGTCCTGCCGCCCCGCCCGCCCCCCCTGCGCCGCCCGCCGCCCAGCCGCCGCCTGCGCCGGCCACCGCCTCGTGGTGGCGGGAGCCGCTCACCAAGGACGCGCCGGGCGCCCAGGGCTACGCCTGGGGCCCCGACGACACCCCGTACGAGGACGACGCGAGCCGGCGCGCGGCCTGGCGCGAGCGGCGCCGGGCCGCCCGGCGCCGCGAGGGACCGATGTTCGGCGGGACGCTGTTCCTCCTCGCGGCGGCGGCCGCCGCGACCGGGATGGCGACCGCCTGGGACTCCCGGCCGCTCGGTACCAGCCTGGAGATCGGCTTCGGGGCGGCGCTGGCCGTCCTCGGCCTGGGCTTCGTCGTCAGTACGTGGTGGGGGCGGCTCGGCGGCGGCACGGTCTTCTGGGCGGTGGTGGTGACGGGGCTGCTGGTGGCCTCCGCCGCATTGCCCAAGTCCATCGGCACCCGCTGGGCGGACCGGACATGGGCGCCCACGACGGCGACGGCGGTGCTGCCCTCGTACGAACTGGGCTCGGGCCGGGCGAATCTCGACCTGAGTGCGGTCGAGCCGGGCGGCAAGACCAAAACGGTGAAGACCAGGATCGAGCTCGGCGCGGGTCAGATCAATGTCACCGTGCCGAAGAACGTCACCGTGAAGTTGCATGTCAAGGTCGGTGTCGGCGACATCCAGCTGCCCGGCGTGTCGGGCCGGGACGTCAATGTGAACCCCGGGCAGGACCGTAGGGTCTCGCTCGGTCCGGCCGACGGGCTCACGTCCGCGGGCACGATGCAGCTCGACGTCGAGCTCGGCCTCGGACAGGTGAGGGTGCTCCGATGAAGCGGCACGGTTTCGACCCGGCGGCCCTGCTCGCGGGCCTGGTCCTGCTCGCCCTCGCGGCGGCCTTCCTCCTCGACGCCTCCGGCGCCTGGCGGATCACCGCGCAGCGCTCCGTGCCGCTCGCGGCCGGCGGGCTGGCGCTGGCCGCGATCGGCGCCCTGGTCAGCAGGGCCGTACGGGGGCGGCGCTCAGTACCTCCTGCGGCGCCGGGCGCGGGCCCGGGCGATGGAAGCGTCGACGGACAGTAGTGGGGCGCCGGCGAGGACCAGCGGGAGCCAGGCCATCAGGTAGATGAGGTCGTTGCCGTAGTAGTACGGCTGCGTCGCCCAGCTCACCGTCAGCCACAGGCTCAGGGAGATCAGCGCCCCGCCGAGGGCCGCGATCCTGGCGAACAGGCCGAGCAGCGTGCCGATGCCGACCGCGATCTCACCGAAGGCGATGGCGTAGCCGAAGGCGTGCGGATTCTTCAGGGCGAGGTCGATCATGGCCGGGATCGCGGCACTGCCACGGACCCCGTTCAGGGTGCCGACCAGCGAGCCGGGTGCGGAGTCGGTGAAGAACGTGCTGCTGGTGAGCTTGTCGAGGCCCGCGTACACGAAGGTCACGCCCAGGAAGATCCGCAACGGCAGCAGCGAATACCGCCGCGCGGCGTCCCGCCAGGGGCCCTGGCTCCGCTCCGCGTCTCTCGCGCCCGCCGTTCCCGTGCCTGAAATGCCGGTCACACTCATGACCTTCCGCCTCTCTCACGCTCTGCTCCACCAACCGCCAAAACGATTCTTCTCTGTTCGGCAGCCCTAGTTGTGCATACGTGCGCGAACCCGGCCCGGTTCAGCACTTCGTCAGTCGAATATGTCGGTTTCCGCCCGGACAATGCGCTCATACATGGGCTGGTAGTTGATCCAGGCCACCAGGTCGTTCCCGATCTGGTCCCGGGTCCGCACCGCATGGTCATGGCCGATCACCACCGGCTTGCCGGCCGCCTTCGCCGCGAGCTGCGTCCCGCAGGCCCGCTCCATGGTGATGAACCACCACGCGGCCGCGTCGACCGAGTCCCCGACCGTCAGCAGTCCGTGATTCCGCAGGATGACCGCCTTGTGCAGGCCCACCGCCTCGGCGATACGGCGGGCTTCCTCCTCGTCGACGATCACGCCCGTGTACTCGTCGAACAGGGCATGGTCCTCGTAGAAGGCGCACACGTCCTGGGTGATCGGCTCCAGCAACTCCCCCAGCGTCGAGAACGTCCGGCCGTGCAGGGAATGGCAGTGCGCCACGGCGACCACATCCGGGCGGGCGCTGTGCACCTGCGCGTGGATCGCGAACGCGGCCTGGTTGACATGGTGCCCGCCCTCGACCACCTGCCCCGCGCTGTTGGCCAGCACCAGGTCGCCGACCCGGACATGGGCGAAGGGCACCCCGAACGGGTTGACCCAGAAATGGTCCGCGAACTCCGGGTCGCGGGCGGTGATGTGGCCGGACACCCCCTCGTCGTACCCGAACTGGCCGAACAGGCGCAGCGCGGCGGCCAGCCGCTCCTGGCGATGGCGGCGCTCCTCGGCGACGTCCGCGAAGGTCGGCGGCAGCGCGAAGTGCAGGCGCTCCGTGGGTATGGGCTGCGGCGGCATCGGCGAGGTGTCGGTCATGGCGCGGAAGTTACCCCGAGGTACGGCAGATGGCCAGGCCCGGGCCCAAGCGAAAGTGCCGCCGCTCGGGACACATCGAGCGGCGGCACTGTCGTGGAGGCGGAGTAGGGAGGTCACTCCCACTCGATGGTGCCCGGCGGCTTGCTCGTCACGTCGAGCACGACGCGGTTCACATCCGCGACCTCGTTCGTGATCCGGGTCGAGATCTTCGCGAGCACCTCGTACGGCAGCCGGGACCAGTCGGCCGTCATCGCGTCCTCGGACGAGACCGGGCGCAGGACGATCGGGTGGCCGTACGTCCGGCCGTCGCCCTGGACGCCCACCGAGCGGACGTCGGCGAGCAGCACGACGGGGCACTGCCAGATGTCGCGGTCGAGGCCGGCCAGGGTGAGCTCCTCGCGGGCGATGGCGTCCGCGTCGCGGAGCAGGTCGAGCCGCTCCTTGGTGACCTCGCCGACGATACGGATGCCGAGGCCGGGGCCGGGGAAGGGCTGGCGCTGGACGATCTCCTCGGGCAGGCCGAGCTCCTGGCCGACCATGCGGACCTCGTCCTTGAAGAGCTTGCGCAGCGGCTCGACGAGCTCGAACTCGAGGTCGTCGGGGAGGCCGCCGACGTTGTGGTGCGACTTGATGTTGGCGGTGCCGGTGCCGCCGCCGGACTCGACGACGTCGGGGTAGAGGGTGCCCTGCACCAGGAAGGCGACCTCCTCGCCGCCCGCGGCCTCGGCGACGATCTCGGCCTGCGCCTGCTCGAAGACCCGGATGAACTCGCGGCCGATGATCTTCCGCTTCTCCTCGGGGTCGGAGACCCCGGCCAGTGCGCCGAGGAAGCGCTCCTGCGCGTCGACGACCTTGAGCTGGACGCCGGTCGCGGCGACGAAGTCCTTCTCGACCTGCTCGGACTCACCCTTGCGCATCAGCCCGTGGTCGACGTAGACGCAGGTGAGACGGTCACCAATGGCTTTTTGGACCAGCGCGGCCGCCACCGCCGAGTCGACGCCGCCGGACAGCCCGCAGATGGCGCGCTTGTTCCCGACCTGGTCGCGGATGGCGGCGACCTGCTCGTCGACCACGTTGGTCGTGGTCCAGGTCGGGTCGAGGCCGGCGCCCCGGTAGAGAAAGTGCTCCAGGACCTGCTGCCCGTACTCGGAGTGCAGGACCTCGGGGTGGTACTGGACGCCGTACAGCTTGCGCTCGTCGTCCTCGAAGGCGGCGACGGGGACGACCTCGGTCGAGGCGGTCACCGCGAAGCCGGCCGGGGCGGCGGAGCAGGCGTCACCGTGGGACATCCAGACGGACTGCCGGTCCGGGGTGCCCTCGAAGAGCGTGGAACCGGGCTTGGAGACGGCCAGCGGGGTGCGGCCGTACTCGCGGGCGCCGGTGTTGTCGACGGTGCCGCCCAGGGTGGTGGCCATGAGCTGGAAGCCGTAGCACATGCCGAAGACCGGGACACCGGCCTCGAAGATCGCGCGGTCCAGCGTCGGGGCACCGTCGGCGTAGACCGAGGAGGGGCCGCCGGACAGGATGATCGCGCTGGGGTTCTTGGCGAGGATCTCCTCCACCGGCATCGTGCTGGGCACGATCTCGCTGTAGACCCGCGCCTCACGCACGCGGCGCGCGATGAGCTGGGCGTACTGCGCTCCGAAGTCGACGACGAGAACAACGTCCGGGTTCACGTTGTCGGGGGCGGCTGGGGTCGCTGATGCCACGGCGTGCCTTCCGGCGGTTCGTACGAGGGGGCTGGAACCCGAGTCTACCGGGCCTCGCACCACCCCCGGCCCGCGTGGCATACTTCCCCCATGTTCTCGACCACGCACTTCGCGTTTACCTATGGCACCGGCTGGTCCGGCTGCCATGGTCGTGCTGTCTGAGAGCGGAACCCCAGACTTCACCAGGCGCCCCGGGCCACTCGGCCCGGGGCGCTTCGTGCTTCTCGGACCGATCCGGCCCCGGGCTCGTGACCCGAGGAGACACGGACCATGACCACCACACAGGCCACCGCCGCCGAACTGATCGGCTCCGCCCGGCAGCGCATCGACGCGCTCGACGGGCAGATCATCGCCCTCGTCCGGGAACGGATGGGCGTCTCGGCCGACATCCAGCGGACCCGGATCGAGTCCGGCGGCCGCCGGGTGCACCTCACCCGCGAGATGGAGGTGCTGACCCACTACAGCGACGCCCTCGGCAAGCCGGGCACGGCTCTGGCGATGACGCTGCTGGAGCTGTGCAGGGGCCGGGTCTGACCCGTTCGGGGGGAGTCACCCGTACGGCACGTGACCGCGTCCGGGTGGCTTCGTTGAATCCGGTGTCCGTCCCAGCCAGGGACGGTCACCTTGGCCAGGGAAAACAGAAGACGTCGGACAACCACGCGTGGACACCGCTCAGACGCAGCTGGGCGGGCTGCCATCGGAGCGAGAGGCGTGCCCCCGCCGAGTGGAACAAGCGGGGCACGTCGTGGGACCTCGCTCCGGTGTATGTGACCGGACAGCAGGGGACAGCAGCCCGGTCACGACTCAAAGAGGCGGTCGGTTCCGGGGACGCTCGGGACCGGCCGCTCTGCGAGACACAGATTACTCATCCACGGGACGAGTGCGGACATTCGACACCCGATCGGGCGAATCGAATAGATCACGGATTCGCATCTTCCGTGTGGCTCGTACAACTACGCGTCCTCGACGCGGGTCTCCCTGGCATGAAGCTTCACAGATCCCTCGCGGCCGCCGCCGCGACCGCCGCCATCGTCCCCGCCGCGCTGATCGGCGCCTCCGCCGTCGCGTACGCGGACGAGACCACGCCCGCCACCGCCGCGGCGGCCGCAAGCGAATCCGCGTCCGCCGACGCCACCGAGTCCGCCGGCGCCCCCGCGACCGAGACGGCCTCGTCGTCCGCTTCCGCGTCGGATTCCGCCTCGGACTCGGCGTCGGCCTCCGCGAGCGACACCGCCTCGCCCTCGGCGTCGGCCTCCGCCTCGGACTCCGCGTCCGCGTCGGCCTCCGCGTCGGCCTCCGCGTCGCCGACGACCGGCCTGAACTGCGACGACTCGGGCGACTACATCGAGGACCCCAACCTCACCACCGCGCTCACCGGCCTGCCCTCCAAGGTCACGGCCGGCAGCGGGTGGCACGGCTTCACCCTGGACGTCTCCAACTCCTCCGACGCCGCCTACGACCGCGTCGACCTCGGAGTCTTCACGGGCTCGGTCGACTCCTCGACGTACGAGGACTCCACCGGCTACCTGACCCTCCAGTGGCAGGACCCGGAGAGCGGCAAGTGGATCGACATCTCCCTCGACGAGAACGACGAGGGGGCGGGCTACGTCGGCTTCACCGACGTCAAGCCGAACGAGTCCTTCTCCCTCAACCTCCGCCTGAGCGTGGCGAAGTCCGCCCCCGCCGGACTCGGCTTCGCCATCAGCGCGGGCATCTACGCCAACAACCAGGGCGAGTGCGTCTACTCCGGCGGCGACAGCTACTACGAGTTCGCCATCCTGGCCGCCGGTTCGGACGCGGGTGACCCCGGCGACGCCGAGCCGCAGACCGGCGGCAAGACGCACATCAAGCCGACCGGCGACACCCAGATCGGCAGCCTGGCCGACACCGGCTCCTCCTCCGCCCTGCCGGTGATCGCCCTCGCGGGCGGCGCCGCCGTGGCCGTGGGCGGCGGCGCGATGTTCGTCGTACGCCGCCGCAAGGCCGGCGCCGCGGCCTGAACCGACGCCCGGGCGCCTGCTTCGGCGGGCGCCCCGGCGGCTACTTCGGCGGGACCTTCGGCACCGGCAGCAACGGCAGGCGAAGCGCGCCGAACGCGTCCTTGGGGACCGCCGGGTGGTGCGGCTCGACCGCCGCGAGCCGCATATAGGGCTCCCCCTGGGCTGGGCGGGTGTCCGCCTCGCCCTTGTTGGGCCACAAGGACATCGCGCGCTCGGCCTGGGCGGTGATGGTCAGCGACGGATTCACGCCCAGGTTGGCGGAGACGGCGGCGCCGTCGACGACCTGGATGCCGGGGTGACCGTACAGCCGGTGGTACGGGTCGATGACGCCGCGCTCGGCGTCCTCCCCGATCGGGCAGCCGCCGAGGAAGTGCGCGGTGAGCGGGGTGCCGATCAGCTCGCCGACATTGCTGCCCGCGAAGCCGTTGATCTCCTCGGCGATGAGGCGGGCGGCCTCGGCGCCCTCGGGGATGAAGGACGGGTTGGGCGCGCCGTGGCCCTGGCGGGCGGTCAGCAGGCCCTTCCCGAGGCCCTTCTCCTTGCGGTAGGTGGTCAGGGAGTTGTCCAGGGACTGCATGACCAGGCCGATGATCGAGCGCTCGGACCAGCGGTAGTTGGACATCGAGCGCATCGTCAGCACCGGGTGGCGGGCGGAGTTGACCAGGAAGGCCAGCCCGCGCGGCAGGCGTCCGCCGTGCGGGACCTGGAGGATGGCCAGGCCGCCCATCGCGTTGGAGCCCTTGCCGTAGCGGACGGGCTCGATATGGGTGTTGTCGTTGGGGTGGATCGAGGACGTGATGGCCACGCCCTTGGTGAAGTCCGCCCGCTTCTGACCGGTGCGTTTTCGGTAGCGGCGGTCGATGGTCTGCGCGCCGACCAGGGCCTCGGAATTCGTACGCGTCAGCTCGCCGAGGCGGGCCGAGATGCCGGGCAGGCGGCCCGTGTCGCGCATGGCGTGCAGCAGGGTCTGCGTGCCGTAGGTCCCGGCGGCGACCACGACGTACTGGGCGCGCAGGACGTGCGGGCCGGCCTTCTTCTTCCGGTCGGTGGGGACGGTGGCGACGTCGTAGCCGCCCTCCGGGTTCTCGGACAGGCCGGTGACGGTCGTCATGGGGTGGATGGCCGCGCCGGCCTTCTCCGCGAGGTGCAGGTAGTTCTCGTTGAGCGTGTTCTTCGCGCCGTGCCGGCAGCCCGTCATGCACTCCCCGCACTCGGTGCAGGCCTTGCGGGACGGCCCCGCGCCGCCGAAGTACGGGTCCGGGACCTCGCCGCCGGGGGCTGCCTCGGCGTCCCCCTGGGCGTCCTTCCCGTCACCGAAGAAGACCCCGACCGGTGCGAGGTGGAAGGAGTCGCCGACGCCCATCTTCTCGGCGGCGGCCTTGAGATGGACGTCGGAGGGGGTCATGGTCGGGTTGAGCCGGACGCCCAGCATCCGCTGCGCCTGGTCGTAGTACGGCTTCAACTCCTCCTGCCAGTCGGTGATGTGGCCCCACTGGCGGTCCTCGAAGAAGGCCTTCGGCGGTACGTAGAGGGTGTTGGCGTAGTTGAGCGAGCCGCCGCCGACGCCCGCGCCGGCCAGGATCATCACGTTGTTGAGCAGATGGATGCGCTGGATGCCGTACAGGCCCAGGGCCGGTGCCCAGAGGTAGTTGCGGATGTCCCAGGAGTTCTTGGGGAGGGTCTCGCGGGTGAAGCGACGGCCCGCCTCCAGGACGCCGACCATGTAGCCCTTCTCGGTCAGGCGCAGAGCGCTCACGGCTCCGCCGAACCCGGATCCGATCACGATCACGTCGTAGTCGTACTCGTGCGACACCGGCTTGTTCCTTTCAGCGGAGGCGCAGGGCCTTCATCACGCGGAGGCTGCGGCTCATGAAGGCCGCGTACTGCTCGTCGGTCATGCCCAGCGAGGGCGCCATCGGCAGCAGCCGCTGGGTGGCGACGGTCTGGGCCTCGGTGTACTTGAGGATGCCCTCGGAGCCGTTGCGGCGGCCGATGCCGGACTCGCCCATGCCGCCCAGCGGGGCCTGGACGCTGCCGTAGGCGGAGGCGTAGCCCTCGTTGACGTTGACGGTGCCGGAGTGCAGGCGGGCGGCGACCTGGGCGCCGCGCCGGGTGTCCTTGGTCCAGACGGCTGCGTTGAGGCCGTACGGGGTGGCGTTGGCGCGCTCGACCGCTTCGTCCTCGTCGGTGAAGCGGTAGATGGAGACGACCGGTCCGAAGGTCTCCTCGGCGCAGACGGCCATCGGGGACTCGACGCCGTCGAGGATGGTCGGCTCGTAGAAGTACGGGCCGACATCCGGGCGGGGGCGGCCGCCGGCGAGCACCGTGGCGCCCTTGTCCACCGCCTCGTCGACGTGGCGGGTGACGGTCTCCAGCTGCCGTGTGCCGGCCAGCGAGCCCATTCCGGCGCCGTACGCGAGGCCGGTGCCGAGCTTGAGGGCCTTGGTGCGGGCGACGAAGCGCTCCAGGAAGGCGTCGGCGACCGACTCGTGCACGTACAGCCGCTCCATGGACTCGCACAGCTGCCCGGCGGAGGCGAAGCAGGCCCGTACGGCGCCTTCGGCGGCCTTGTCGAGGTCGGCGTCCTTCAGGACGAGCATGGCGTTCTTGCCGCCGAGTTCGAGGGAGAAACCGACGAGGCGGTCGGCGGCCCGCTTCGCCACATCGCGGCCGGTGCGGCTGGAGCCGGTGAAGGAGACGTAGTCCGCGCCTTCGACGACGGCAGGGCCGACGACGGGGCCCTCGCCGATGACGATCTGCCAGACGTCCTCCGGCAGTCCGGCCTCGATGAGCTGTTCCCGGGCCCACAGCAGCGTCAGCGCGGTCTGGGTGTCCGGCTTCATGACGACCGCGTTGCCCGCGGCGAAGGCGGGCAGCGCGTCGCCCGCGCCCAGCGCGAAGGGGTAGTTCCACGGCACGATGAAGCCGACCGTGCCCTTGGGCTGGCGCAGCTCGGCGACCTTCGTCAGGACCGGGATCGCGCCGGTGTGGCGGCGGCGCCGGAGGTAGGCGGGGGCCTTGCGGCCGTAGTGGCGGGCGGTGACGGCGACCAGCTGCACTTCTTCGTGTGCGTGGAGGCGGACCTTGCCGGTCTCCAGCTGGATCAGGTCCAGGATCTCCGCCTGCCGGGCGAGCAGCAGGTCGTGGAAGCGCAGCAGCACGGCGGCCCGCTGCCGCGCGGGCGTCGCCGCCCACGCCTTCCGGGCCTGCCTGGCCCTCTCGTACGCGGCGGCCACGTCCTCCGGCGTCGACTCCGGCAGGTCCGCCAGCTTCTCCCCGGTCAGCGGGCTCTGGTTCGCCGTCCGGCCGCTGCCCTGGATCCCACGCGTGAGCCGTGCGACCAGCTCCGGGGTCACCGCATCGGCCGCGGTGCGCGTGCCCGCGGGGGCGACCGGGTTACCGCCAGTAGTTGTGTCCGTCATGGCGCGAGGTTACGGCGCGTCGGCGCGTTCTGCATACCCGCCGGTAGCCAGTTTTCACCCGCTGCGCACAATTGCGCCAGCGCGCGCTGGCAGGCTGGGCGTTCCCGCAGCTCAGTTCCGGGCCTGGTCCGGCTGGAAGGTGTCGCGGGCCGTGTCGAAGTACTCCCGCCCCTGTTCGGCCTTCGCGACCGGCGACGACACCCACACGTCGTACTGCCGGCCGCCCTGGGTCCAGCACAGGTCGTACGTGCGGCGGGCGCCCCCGCCGTCCCCGAAGCCGTCCCAGGTGAACTCCCACAACGCGGCCGGATTGCCCGCGCGGGTGGTCTCGGTGACGAATCCGTCGCGGTACCCCTTGTACGTGCCGGGGCCGTCCGCGTGCTGGGCCTCCATGACGGCGAGCGGGCCGCCGTGGCCCGGGGTGGCCGTGCGGATGCCGATACGGAACACCTCGCCGGGCGAGAAGTAGAAGACCCGCGGCGGCTGGTAGGACCGCGTGAAGGCGTCCGGCACCGCGAGCGAGAAGCCCTTGGGGTCGACGGCGAGCCGGTAGCCCGCGGGGACGGCCGTCGCGGTGGAACCGGCGGTCGGCGTGACCGGGCTCCGTCCGGGGCTCGGGTCGGTGGCCTTCGCCGTCGCACCGGCGGCACGGCCGGGGGCCGTCGCGGCCAGGGCGGGGCTGCTGCCGCTGTTGTGGTTCCGTACGAGCGCCACGGCGCCGAGGGCGCCGACCACGACGATGCTCAGAGCGGCGAGGATCAGCGGCGTACGGCGGCGCTGCTTCGGCGGTACGGAGGGCACGGTGGGCGTGGTCGTCGCGGGTGCCGAGGGCGCGGGTATGTCGGCCGGCAGCGCCGACGCGTTCGACGCGTTCGGCCGGTCCGCGTGGGCGCGCAGCCGCTCCTCCGCGTCCGGTGCGCTCATCCGGCGCTCCGGGTCGCGTTCCAGCAGTGCGGTCACCACCGGCAGCAGCGGTCCCAGCTCAGCGGGCGGCCGGATCTCGTCGAACACGACCGCGTGCAGGACCCCGCCCAGGGAGTCCCGGCGGAACGGCGACTGGCCTCGTACGGCCGCGCACAGCAGCACGCCCAGCGACCACATGTCGGAGGCCGGGCCCGCGGACTGCCCCGACATCCGTTCCGGGGCGGTGTACTCGGGCGAGCCGACGAAGGCGCCCGCCTCGGTCAGGGTCGTACTGCCCAGCATGCGGGCGATGCCGAAGTCGGTGAGCACGACCCGGCCGGTGCCGTTCTCGATCAGCACGTTGGCGGGCTTGATGTCCCGGTGCAGCACGCCGTGGGCATGCGCGGCGTGCAGTGCGCCGGTGACCGCGGCCCCGATCCTGGCGGCCTCGCGCGGCGGGACGGGCCCGTCCTTCGCCAGGATCTCGGCGAGCGAGCGGCCGTCGACCAGCTCCATGACGATCCACGGGTTGCCGTCCTGCTCCACGACGTCGTGCAGCACGATCACATGGGGGTGCTTGATCCGCGCCGCCGTCCGCGCCTCGCGCAGCGCGCGCTCGCTGCGCCCCCGCCGCTCGTCGTCCGGCATGTCGTCGTCCAGGAGCAGTTCCTTCACGGCGACCTGACGGCCCAGCAGCTCGTCCTCGGCCCGCCATACGGTGCCCATCCCGCCACGGCCGAGCCGGCCCGTGATCCGGTAGCGGCCGACGATCACCCCGGGTGGGGAAGGGTCCGGAAAGGCCGCGTATCCCCCGTCGCTTGCCATGCGCCCATCATGCCGTAAGGGCCGGGCCTCAGGACGAAGTGCTGTACGTCTCCGCGGCCTTGTCGAAGTAGCGCTTGAGGTCGGCGGTGTGGGCGGTCGGGCCGACGAAGAGGACGACGTGGTAGCTGCCGCCGCGGAGCATGACGAGGTTGGTGGCGTAGACCTCGCGGTTGGAGGAGTCGCGGTAGGTGTACTCGCCCTCGGCGGCGGAGACGCCGTTGAGGTCGAGGCTGCGGGCGCCGAAGGCGGAGGACCAGGCGGAGGAACGGAAGGCGTCGAGTTCGGACTCGCCGTCGGACTGGTAGGCGAGCGGGTCGCTGCCGAAATCGGCGACGGAATCGCGGCCGGGGACGACGATGAGCTCCATGTCGCCACCGGTGTAGATGATCTGGCCCTTGGAGTTCTTGCCGTGCCGCTGCCAGCCGGTGGGAACGGCGACGGTGAAGCCGGCCGAGTCGGTGCGGAGCTTGAAGTCGCTGCCGAGATCGCTCGCCGTCACGGTCGCGGACGGGGTGGCCGAGGGCGTGGCCGACGGCGACGGCGAGTGGGAGGGCGCCTTGCTGGTGGCCGGGGCCGTCGACGGCTTCGGCTTACCGTCGGAGACCTGTGCGGGCACCGTCTGCGAGGTGTCGGCGGAGCCGTTCGTGCTGCCGCTGCGCGGCATGAAGAGCACGGCGTACGCCACGGTCGCCACGAGCAGCAGAACGACGGCCAGGAGCAGCGTGAGGCCGAGGCTGCGCGGGGCCCGGGGCCGCCGTTTCTTGGCCTTGGCGCGCTTGTGGCGGCCGTGCGAGGGATGGAGCGGCACCGGGTCGGCGGCCTGCTTGCGCTTGCGGACCAGCTCGCCGCGGCGCCGTACGATCGGCAGCTTGTGCGGGTCGTCCGCCGGGACGGGCACGGTCTGCAGCCCGAGGTCGGGCTCGGGCGCGGAGCGCACCAGGGACCGCAGCCAGCCGCGCAGCTCCTCGAAGTCGGGGCGCTCGGAGGGGTCCTGGCGCAGCAGGGACTCGACGATGGGCCGCAGCGCCCCGCATTCCTCGGCGTAGGCGGGCGGTTCGGCGCAGACGAGCTGGACCAGCTCGGCGGTGCTCTCCTCGGGGAAGGGCGGGTGGCCCTGGACGCTGCGGAACAGGAGCGAGCCGAGCGCCCAGAGGTCGGCGGCGGGGCCGACCGGCGGGGCCAGCTGCCAGTTCTCGTGCACCGGGGTGGCCTGCTCGGGCGCCCAGCGCTCGGTGACCGGCCCCACGAGGTGCATGCGGGCCTGCCGGGCGCGCTCCAGCTCCAGCGCGGAGTCGGGCCCTTCCCAGCTCCCGCCGCCCCCGGAGCCACCCGCAAGGGCCCGCACCGGCACCGGGTTGTAGCCGGACAGCGCTTCCTGCGCGGCCCCGGCGGCGAGCCCGGAGAGCATGGCGCGGCCGTCGTCGCAGACCAGGACGGTGCCGGCGGTGACATTGCGGTGGGTCCAGCCGTGGGCGTGCAGTGCGAGCAGCGCGGTGAGTACGTCGGAGGCGACCTCGGCGGCGCGGTAGGGGCTGAGCCGCTTGTCGGCGAGGAGCGCGGCGAGCGGGCGGGCGGGGACCAGCTCGCTGACGATCCAGAGGCTGCCGCCGTCGGTGAATATGTCGAAGACCTGTACCAGGCGGGGGTGGTCGGGTATCGCCCCTGCCGCGCGCGCCGCTTCGAGCGCCCGGCTCGCACTGTCGCTGCCCGGGCCCGGGTCGTCACCACCCGCCGCCGGCCCGTCGCCCGGTTCGGCGCTCACCACCTCCGGCAGGAGGACCTGCCGTACGAGCACTTCCTGTCCGCTGTACGTGTCGAAGGCGCGCGTCTCGACCAGCTCGTACTCGTCAGCGGGCGGCCGGGGCAGGCGGTAGCGCTCGGCGAGCACACGTCCCGCGTAGTCGTCCACGACGCCTCCCCAAAGCGTCAGATCCGGTCCTCAACCGGAGCTTTCTGTCCGCAAGGACTCACGATACGTGCTGGTGCTGTGTCAGCCGGCCGCTTTGAACGTCTTGAAGAAGGTCTGCAACGTCGCCTTGGACGTGGCCCCGTCCCAGTCCGCGTCGCGGGCGGTGTACATGATTCCGTAGCCCAGCTTGCTGTTGACCACTGTGCCCCTGTCGACGGTGTGGAAACGGGTACCGCCGTCGGTGTACGTGAACTCCCAGTCGGCGGTGTCCCAGCCCCGGTAGGTGACGGCCCTTATGTGGACCCGCTGGTAGTTGGAGCGGGTCATGGTCGTCTCGAGGTTCTTCCAGTCCGCGACCGGATCGCTCTTGGGGGTGGTCGTCCAACCCACCAGCAGCTTCTGGCCGTTGGGGCCGGTGAAGCGGGCTCCGGCGCGGTCGGTCTTGGAGTACTTCCAGCCCTTGGGCAGGCCGATGGAGAAGCCCTGCGCGGCCTTGTACGTCTGCGAAACGGTCGCCGATGCGGAGGCGGAGGCCGTGACGGAAGCAGCGTCGGTCGCGGACCCCGACCCGGACGGCTTGGTGGACGCCTTGGTCTCGGCCTGTTTCGCGTCGCTCGAACCACTCGAACTCGGGCTGACCGACTGGCTGTTCCTCGAGCCCGCCGGCTTCTTCGAGCCGTTGTTGCTCTCGCCGTTGTGGGCGGCGGTGTAGAAGCCGATGACCGTGCCCAGTATGGCCAGCGCGATCCCGGTCGCCACGATGATCAGCACCCGCTTGCGCCGCCCGTCAACCTCCCCGGGGACCGGCGCGGCCGTGGTGGGATCCGACACCGGCGCGGGGGCCGACCTCACCTTCCGTACGCTGTTCAGCGCGCGGCGCAGCCGGGCCTGGTCGGCGGCGGCCTTGCGGGTGGCGGGCGGCGCGTCGGTGGGAGTGGGCTGCGGGTCGGCGGGGAGCGGGATGGTGCGGGTGGCGTCGGAGGCCGGGGCGACGGGGGTGTCCGGGGCGTTGACGACCTCGGTCAGCAGGGGGCGTACGGAGTCGTCGTCGAGCCGCCGGTCCGGGTCCTTGACGAGCAGGCCGTGGATGGCGCCGGCCAGCGGACCGGCGTTGGCCGGGGTCTTGAGCGGCTCGGTCATGACGGCGGTGAGGGTGGCGATGGCCGAGCCCCTGTCGTACGGCGGCCGGCCCTCGACGGAGGCGTACAGCAGCGCCCCGAGCGACCACAGGTCGGCGGGCGGGCCGGGCTTGTGACCACGGGCGCGCTCGGGCGAGATGTACGAGGGGGCGCCGACGAGCATGCCGGTGGAGGTGACGGAGGGGTCGCCGTCGATCTGGGCGATGCCGAAGTCGCTGAGCACGACGCGGCCGTCGTCGGCGATGAGGACGTTGGACGGCTTGACGTCGCGGTGGAGGATGCCCTCCTTGTGGGCGGCCTTGAGGACATCGAGGACGGTCAGGCCGACTTCGGCGGCGCGCTTGGGGGTGAGGGGACCGTCCTCGCGAATCGCGTCGGACAGCGAACGGCCCTCGACCAGCTCCATGACGATCCAGGGCCGGTCGTCCTCCTCGACGACGTCGAAGACGGTGACGGCACCGGTGTTGCGGATCCGGGCGGTCGCCTTGGCCTCGCGGAGGGTGCGGGTGACGAGGCGCCGCTTGTCGTCCTCGTCGATGTTGTGCGGGAAGCGCAGCTCCTTCACCGCGACACTGCGGCCGAGGGTCTCGTCCAGCCCCCGCCACACCGTGCCCATGCCGCCCTTGCCGAGGACCTCACCGAGCCGGTACCGGCCGGCGAGCAGCCGCCCATCGGTGCGATCGGTGCCGGCACTGCCCGCGGCACCGTCCGTGCCTTGCCCCTGGCCCATGAAATCCCTCTGCCCCCGGTGCCGTTCGGTATATGGGGACCATCATCCCTGACTCTGCGGGGCGATCTTGCACGCCCCCTACCCGGTGGACTGACCGGTGAGCCGGATTCCGGCGACGGCGTTGTCGAACACCGGTTTGTACGTGGCCCATTGACTGTCCGGGGCGGAAAGATAGATCGCGTACGCGGTACTACCCTCCTGGCCGAAGCCCAGGTCGATGGCGTGCCACTTGCGGGCCGTACCCTGCCAGCTGAACTCCCAGATGGCGGCGGGCTTCCCGCGCCAGCTCGTGCTGTTCATACGCAGCAGCTCGTAGGTGGCGCCGACCTGCTTGCGCGTCTGGGGTTCGAGGTCCTTCCAGCCCTGGAGCGGGCTCGTGCCGGCGAAGTCCATCGCGCTGACCTTGAGATCGACCTTCTGGGTCGGGTCGATGAAGTCGATGTCGCCGTTGGCCTTGACGTGGCGGGTCCAGCCGTCGGGGACGGGGACGGAGTAGCCACGGTCGGTCTCTTCGGAGAGCGCGTAGCCCTCCGGGACGGGCGCGGCGGCATCCGACACGGCGGGGGACGGCGTGAGCGTGGGATGGGGATGCCTCGTCGGCCGGATGTTGTTCTGCTTGGCCGGCCCGCCCCCGGTGGTGTGGCTGCGGGTCGCCAGATACGTCCCGCCTCCCGCGACCGCCAGGACGACGGCCGCCGCGGTGACCCAGACGGCGGTGCGGCGGCGCCTGGGCTCTGCCCCGGTCCTGCGCAGCGGGGTGGTGAACTCCCTCGATGCGGGCCCCGGGGGCGGTACGGCTCCCGCGGCCGCCAGCTCGCTCCGGTCCACCCGGGCGGTCTCCGGCTCCGCCGCCGGGCCCCGCAGCAGCCGCTCCGCCGCCTCCGCGGACAGCCGCTCCTGCGGATCCCGCACCATCAGCCCCGCGATCACCGGCGCCAACGCCCCGGCATTGCGGGCCTCCGGCACCTCGTCCGTCGCGATCGCGTACGCCGTCTCGATCGCGGTGTCCCGACGGAACGGCGACTTTCCCTCCACCGCCTGGTACAGCGTCGCGCCCAGCGCCCACAGGTCCGCCTCCGGGCCGGGGGCACGGCCGGTCAGGCGCTCGGGGGCGAGGAAGTCGATCGAGCCGATCAGTTCACCCGTCCGGGTGAGCGTGGACGTGCCGGACGCCTGTGCGATGCCGAAGTCGGTGAGTACGACGCGGCCGGCGGCCCCGAGCAGGACGTTTCCCGGCTTGACGTCCCGGTGCAGGACGCCTGCGGCGTGCGCGGCTCGCAGGGCGGCGATCATGCCGCGCCCGATGCGGGCGGCCTCGGCGGGGGCGACCGGGCCGTGCTTCTTGATCAGCTCCCCGAGGGTGGTGGACGGCACGTACTCCATGACGATCGTCGGCAGGCCCTCGTCCTCCACGACATCGTGCACCACGATCACATTCGGGTGGCTGATCCGCGCCGCCGCCCGCGCCTCCCGGCGGGTCCGCTCGAACAGCGTCGCCAGCTCGTCCTCATGCAGGTGCGCCTGCGGTGGATGCAGCCTCTTCACCGCCACCTCGCGGCCCAGCAGCTCATCCTCCGCCCGCCACACCGTGCCCATCCCGCCGCGGCCTATCCGCTCCACGAGCCGGTACCTCCCGGCCACCAGCCGTCCCTCGTCCGACACGGTGCGCCCCCTTCCCTCGTGCCGCAACGATATCCGGCCACCACCCGGGCCCATTCAGCCCGTCCGGCGTTCGAGGAGTGGGGAGAAACCGGCGCGGTGACCGTGGCGGTTAGAGGGGGACGATGTCGGGGGCGCCCAGGCGGGCGGCGTCGGCGGTGAGGTCGTCGGGCTGGCGCTGGGACTCGCGTTCGGCTTCGACCCGCTTCTCGTAGTGCTCGACCTCCTTTTCGATCTGCTCCTTGTCCCAGCCGAGGACGGGAGCCATGAGCTCCGCCGCCTCCCGCGCACTGCGCGTGCCCCGGTCGAAGGTCTCGATGGAGATGCGCGTGCGCCGCGTGAGGACGTCGTCCAGGTGCCGCGCACCCTCGTGGCTCGCGGCGTAGACGATCTCGGCCCGCAGATAGTCGTCGGCCGCGGCGAGCGGCTCGCCGAGCGAGGCGTCGGCGGCGACGAGCTGGAGGAGCTCGTCGGTGAGGGCGCCGTAGCGGTTGAGGAGGTGCTCGATGCGGACGACGTGGAGGCCGGAGCGGGCGGCGATGTGCGCGCGGGCGTTCCAGAGGGCGTGGTAGCCCTCGGCGCCGGCCAGCGGGACCTCCTCGGTGACGCAGTCGGCGACGCGGTGGTCGAGGCCGTGGACGGCCTCGTCGACGGCATCCTTGGCCATGACGCGGTAGGTGGTGTACTTGCCGCCCGCGACGACCACGAGACCCGGCACCGGATGCGCCACCGAGTGCTCACGGGAGAGCTTGCTGGTGGCCTCGCTCTCGCCGGCCAGCAGGGGCCGCAGACCGGCGTAGACGCCTTCCACGTCGTCGCGGGTCAGCGGGACGGCCAGCACCGAGTTGACGTGCTCGAGCAGGTAGTCGATGTCGGCGCTGGACGCGGCCGGATGGGCCTTGTCGAGGTCCCAGTCGGTGTCCGTGGTGCCGACGATCCAGTGCCGGCCCCAGGGGATGACGAACAGGACGCTCTTCTCCGTACGGAGGATGAGGCCGCTGGTGGAGTGGATGCGGTCCCTGGGGACGACCAGGTGGATGCCCTTGGAGGCCCGCACATGGAACTGGCCGCGCTCGCCGATGAGGGCCTGGGTGTCGTCGGTCCAGACGCCGGTGGCGTTGACGACCTGCTTGGCGTGGACCTCGTACTCCCCGCCGCCCTCGACGTCCCGCACCCGCGCGCCGACGACCCGCTCGCCCTCCCGCAGGAAGCCGACGACCCGGGCCCGGTTCGCGGCGAGGGCGCCGTACGCCGCCGCCGTCTTGACCAGCGTGGCGACGTACCGGGCGTCGTCCACCTGGGCGTCGTAGTACTGCAGGGCGCCGACCAGGGCGTCCTTCTTCAGGCTGGGCGCGATCCGCAGCGCGTGCCGGCGCGAGAGGTGCCGGTGGTGCGGGAGCCCGCGACCGTGCCCGGACGAGATGGCCATGGCGTCGTAGAGGGCGACGCCGGAGCCCGCGTAGATCCGCTCCCAGCCGCGGTGCTGCAAGGGATACAGGAAGGGCACCGGCTTCACCAGATGCGGGGCGAGCCGCTGCGTGAGCAGGCCGCGTTCCTTGAGCGCCTCGCGTACGAGGGCGAAGTCGAGCATCTCCAGGTAGCGCAGGCCACCGTGGATGAGCTTGCTGGAGCGGCTGGAGGTGCCGGAGGCCCAGTCGCGGGCCTCGACGATTCCGGTGGCCAGGCCTCGGGTCGCCGCGTCGAGCGCGGTGCCGGCACCGACGACGCCGCCGCCCACGACGAGGATGTCGAGTTCCTTCTCCGCCATCCGCGCGAGCGCGGCGGTCCGCTCCGCCGGTCCGAGTGTCGCCGTACGCATTCGTTGCCTCCCGTGGTGGGGGTCCCCGTCCATCCAGGGTCACCCGTGAGCGGTCGGACGGCCAGCCTTGCCTGTCCGGCATATCGCGATATCGGCGCGGCGCGCAGTCATATCACCTATCTGTCTGGTTAGCCTGTTTTGGAGCCATTCGGCTCGCGTACGAACGTACGGGAACGTACGGAGAGGGACCGCCCCATGCCCGCAGACCTCGCTGTCATCGGACTCGGCCACACCGGACTCCCCCTCGCGCAGGCGGCCACCGCCGCCGGGCTCGCCGTCATCGGACACGACACCGACGAGCGCACCGTCGCCGCCGTCAACGCCGGCCGCGTCCCCTCCGGCGCCCTGCCCGCCTCCGACGTACGCCGCATGCTGGCCGGCGGCTTCCGGGCCACCGCCGACCCGGTGGCGCTGGGCCGGGTCCGTACCGCCGTGATCTGCGCGCCGGCGCCGCTGGGCGAGGACGGCGTGCTGGACCTGTCGGCGGTCGGGGCCGCCGCCCGTACGCTCGCCGCGCAGCTGCGCCCGCACACCACCGTCGTCCTGGAGTCGGCGGTCTACCCCGGCACCACGGAGGGATTCCTGCAGCCGATCCTGGAGGAGGGCTCCGGGCTGCGGGCGGGCCGCGACTTCCACCTGGCCTACTCCCCCGGCCGCGCCGACCCCGGCAACCGGGACTACACGCTCGCCAACACCCCCAAGGTGATCGGCGGCCTCACCTCCGCCTGCACCGAGGCCGCCGCCGCCTTCTACGGCCGCTTCACCGAACGTGTCGTACGGGCGCGGGGGCTGCGCGAGGCCGAGACGGTCAAGCTGCTGGAGACCAACTTCCGGCACGTCAACATCGCGCTCGCCAATGAGATGGCCGTCTTCTGCCACGACGTCGGCGTCGATATCTGGGACGTCATCCGCTGCGCCGAGACCAAGCCCTTCGGCTTCCACGCCTTCCGCCCCGGCCCCGGCGTCGGCGGCCACGGGGTGCCGCTCGACCCCAACTACCTCTCCTACCAGGGCCGCGTCCTCGGCCACCCGCTGCGCATGGTCGAGCTGGCCCAGGAGGTCAACACCCGCATGCCCCGCTACGTCGTCCAGCGTGCCGCCGCCCTGCTCAACGAGCACGGCAAGTCGCTGCGCGGCGCCCGTGTCCTGCTGCTCGGCGTCACCTACAAGGCCGACCTCGCGGACCAGCAGGGCGCTCCGGCCCGCGAGATCGCCACCCGGCTCATCGAGCTGGGCGCCCAGATCGGCTACCACGACCCGTACGCCCCCGAATGGCGCGTCCTGGACCGCCCGGTGCCGCGCGCCGACTCACTGTGGGAGGCGGCGGCGGACGCCGATCTGACGGTGCTGCTGCAGCATCACCGTACGTACGATCTGCAGGGCCTGGCGGTGAAGGCCCAGCTGCTGCTGGACACGCGCGGCGCGACGCCCATCGGGGCGGCGGCGCGGCTGTGAACCAGCCGCTCGGGGTGTTCGGTCAGCTGCGGTTGCGCATCCGCAGTCGCAGCGGGACGAGCGCGGACTCGAACTGCGTGGACAGGCTCATCTTGGAGACGCCCTCGGTGCGCTCCTCGAAGCGGATCGGGATCTCGACGCCGTTGTGCCCGCGCCGCACCGCCAGGAACTTCAGCTCGACCTGGAAGCTGTAGCCGGCGCTGTCGAGGGTGGCGAGGTCCACGTCGCGCAGCGTCTGGGCGCGCCAGAGGTTGAAGCCGGCCGTGATGTCGCGGATCTTGATGCCGAGGATGCCGCGTGCGTAGCGGTTGGCGAAGCCGGACAGGATCTGGCGGTGCAGGCCCCAGTCCTCGTCCAGCGAGCCGCCGTCGACGTAGCGGCTGCCGACCACGAAGCCGGCCCCGGTCGACAGGGCGGTGCCGACCATCTGCGGTACGACATGGGCCGGGTGGCTGCCGTCGGCGTCCATCTGGACCACGAACTCCGCGCCCTCGTCCAGCGCGGCTGACATGCCGGCCGCGTAGGCCCGGCCCAGTCCGTCCTTGGCGGTGCGGTGCAGGACGCTCATCCGGCGGCGGCCGCCGGCGTTGGCCTTCTCGGCGAGCTCCTCGGCGATGCGGCCGGTGCCGTCGGGGCTGTTGTCGTCGACGATCTTCAGGTGCAGGCCCGGGAGCGGGAGGGCGAGCACGATCTCGGCGATGCGCGGCAGATTGGCCGCCTCGTTGTAGGTCGGCATGACGACCGTGACCGGTACGTCCCCCCAGGGCGCGGGGATCTGCGCCGCCGTGTCCGGTGTGTTCACTGTCTCTCCTCGGTTCGTGAGGCCGGCGTATGGGGCCGGCCCAGTGCGTGGAAGGACCAGCCGGCGGCCGTCCAGCGCTTCTCGTCGAGGGCCCCCCGGCCGTCGACGATCTGCTGCCGGGCGGTGCTGTCGGCCAGCTCCGCCGGGTCCAGGTCCCGGAATTCCTGCCATTCGGTCAGGTGCAGTACGACATCGGCCCCCTGCACCGCGTCCTGCGCGGATGCCGCGTACCCGAGTACCGGGTACGCCTTGCGGGCGTTGTCCATGGCCTTGGGGTCGTACACCGCGACCTGGGCGCCCTCCAGATGGAGGCGGGCGGCCACATCGAGGGCGGGCGAGTCCCGGATGTCGTCGGAGTCGGGCTTGAAGGCCGCGCCGAGCACCGCCACCCGCCTGCTGGTCAGCGATCCGCCGCACAGCTCCCGGGCCAGGTCGACGACCCGGTCCCGGCGCCGCAGGTTGATCGCGTCGACCTCCCGCAGGAAGGCCAGCGACTCGCCGGCGCCCAGCTCCTCGGCCCGGGCGGCGAAGGCGCGGATGTCCTTGGGGAGGCAGCCCCCGCCGAAGCCGACCCCGGCCCGCAGGAAGCGGGCGCCGATACGGTCGTCGTGGCCGATGGCGCGGGCGAGTACGGAGACGTCGCCGCCGGAGGCCTCGCAGACCTCCGCCATCGCGTTGATGAAGGAGATCTTGGTGGCCAGAAAGGCGTTGGCGGCGGTCTTCACCAGCTCGGCGGTCGGGAAGTCGGCCGTCACCACCGGCGTCCCGGCCTCGATCACGGCCGCGTACACCTCGCGCAGAAGCGTTTCAGCAGACGCGCTCTCCACCCCCAGCACCAGCCGGTCCGGGCTCAGCGTGTCCCGTACCGCGAAGCCCTCCCGCAGGAACTCCGGGTTCCACGCCAGTTCCGCCCCCGCCGGCAGCCGCCCCGCCAGCCGCTGGGCGGTCCCCACCGGCACCGTCGACTTGCCGACCACCAGCGCGCCCTCGCCCAGGTGCGCGGCGAGCGCCTCGACCGCCCCGTCCACGTAACGCATGTCCGCGGCACCGGAGTCGGTGTCCTTGCGCTGCGGCGTGCCGACGCACACGAAGTGCACCCGGCCGAAGGCCGCCGCCTCCTCGTACGACGTGGTGAACCGCAGCCGCCCGGAAGCCGTGTGCCTGGCCAGCAGTTCCTCGAGCCCCGGCTCGTGGAAGGGCACCCGCCCGGCGCCGAGCGCGGCGACCTTGTCGGGGTCGATGTCGACGCCCAGCACCTCGTGCCCGAGCTCCGCCATGCAGGCGGCATGGGTGGCACCGAGGTAGCCGGTGCCGATGACTGTGAGCCGCAAGACCACGGCCTCCTTACGTGACGACGTGACGTACGCGGCTTACTTGACGCGTTCCAGCAGCAGGACCCGGACGTTGGCCAGGTTGTCGGATTGCGCCACCTTGAAGTACTTGTCCAGCGCGGCGACGGTCTTCTGGGGCATGTCGGCGAAGGGCTTGCCCAGCTGCGAGGTGGAGATCACCCACAGCCGGTCGGTTCCGGCCAGGCACTTCACCGCGTCCGGGCAGTCGACACCGCCGAAGCTGCCCGATTCCTGCGGCGTCCGGTACAACAGCACGTCCTTGGGCCGGCCGGAGTCGTCGCGGAGTTCGTAGGCCATGGCCCGGCGTTCGGACTTCTGCCCCGAGAAGGCGATGCCGTCGCCCGGCTTCGCCTTCTGGGCCACGATCTGCCCGGCCTTGCGGTAGTCCGGCTCGGCCGGGTCGTTCTGCCGGGCGAGCGCGGTGCCCGGCTGGGCCACCCAGGCGAAGCCCGCGGCGGAGGCCACCACGAGCACGGCACCGACGAACCGGCGGCCCGCCCCGCCGCGCGCGGCCTCGGTCAGCGGCCCGGCGAGCCGAGTGACCGCGACGGAGGCCAGCAGCGCCCAGGCCGGGACGGTGAAGAGCAGATAGCGCGGCAGGAAGAGGTGCAGCTGCGTGGAGGTCAGATACGTGACGACCGGCGGCAGCAGCACCCAGGGGGCGAGCAGCGCCGCGTACTTGCGGGCCGCGAAGAGCCCCAGCACACCGAGCGCCATGACCGCGCCACCGGTGATCCAGGACCCGAAGAGCTCCTGCGGATGGTCGACCAGGTCCTGCACGGTCGGGTTGTTCCAGGCGATCTGCCCGCTCTGGCTCGACCCCTGCGCCAGCATCGGCAGTACGAAGGACAGCCCGAGGCTCGCCGCGGCGGCGAAGGCCCAGTGCGCGGTCCGGTCACCGCCGCGCTTCGCCACCACGACCAGCCCCAGATGCCCGGCCAGCACCGACAGCGACACCAGGTGACTGAAGCCGATCAGCGGAACGCTCCCGGCGTACAGCGCCCAGCCCTTGAGGCTGGGCCGGTCCAGCGCGCGCAGCAGCAGGAGCGTGGCCAGCAGGGCGGCGGCCACCGCGAAGGCGTACGGCCGGGCCTCCTGTCCGTACCGGGTCACCATCGGGACGGCAGCGAAGATCAGCCCGGCGAGCAGCCCGGTCCGCAGGGTGAACATCCGCCGCCCGATGAGCCCGAGCAGGCCCGCCGCCACGGCCATGGCGATCGCCGCCGGGATGCGCAGGGCGGTCGGCGAGGAGCCGAAGGCCGCTATCCACAGGTGCATCACGAAGTAGTACGGGGCGAAGACCACGTCGATGTTCTTGATGAGCGCGTCGAAGTCACCGAAGGAGAGTGTGGCGGCCCACCAGGTGGCGTGCTCGTCGCGCCACAGCTCGCGGTCGCCGATGCCGCGCAGGGTGAAGCCGAGGGTGACGACGGCCGGCAGCAGGAAGACCAGTGCGGTGCTCGCCGGGCTGTGGCCGCTCCGGCGGCGGGCCCGCCGCCGGCCGGAGGCGGCCGTGTCCTGGTCCTCGTGGCCGGCGGCGTCCAGGGTGTGGTCGGTGACGGTCATCGCTTCACCCAGATCCGGTAGGTCGTCGACCCGTACTCGTCGGTGGAGGGCAGGACTGCCAGCAGCCGGTACTTGGCGTTGCCACGCAGGGCGGTGGTGATCGCCGTGTCGGCGTCCGGGGTGACTCCGCCCCTCAGGACGATCGCGTCGAAGTGGCCCTCGCGTACCGCGGTCCTGAACCCGTCGGTACCGGAGTGATGCTTACCGTGCTTGTCGGTGTAGTCGATGTCGGTGGTGCTCTGCCACTGCTTCCAACTCGTCACGTCGCGCAGGTAGTAGGCCGGGATCTCGAACTCCTCGGCGAGATACTTCCCGTTCCCGGTCTTGGCGATCACCTGGCGCATCGTGGCGACCATCCGCGCGGAGTCCGGCGGATCGTAGAGGGACTGCGTCTGTGCCATCCCCGTGACCAGCGCGGCGACCCAGACCATGATGCCGAGCTGCGGATAGCGGAAGTGCGCGCCCATCAGCCGGTTGATGCCGAGGCCGGCCATCGGCGCGGCGAAGAACAGCCCGAATCCGACGTGCTTGAAAAGCGATATGTCGTCGTGCAGGTGGGCCTGGTAGGCGGGCGCGAGCAGCGCCGTACCGCACATCAGCAGCCCCAGCGCGGTGCGCCGCACCCGGCCCGGGGTGTTCCCGACCGCCCAGGGCATCTCGCCCATCCTGGCCCGGCGGATGTAGTCGATCGCACCGCCGACGGCGACCAGCAGCATCACCCCGCCCCATTCGGCGCTGAGCCGGAACACCGACATCGCCGTGTCCGTGCCGTGCGCCCGGCCGGTGGTGGTGAAACCGACGCCGCCGAGGGCGCCGCTGAGGTACGCGACCGAGCCGAGCACCAGCGCGACGCCGACGCCGAGCAGCAGACCGCGCGCGACCGCCCGGGCGCCCCGGTACGGATAGGCCGAGAGCACCGCGAGCACCACCAGCGAGGGCAGATACAGCGCGGCGGCGTACTTGACGGCCGGTGCCAGCGCCGCCGCCGGCACGGCGAGCAGCACCAGGGCGGGGTGCGAGCGGCCGGTCCGTACGATGATCCAGGAGGCGCACGCGAGCAGGAACAGCGCCAGCGCGTCGAAGGTCGCGAAGTTGCCGAGGAACACGGTCGACTCGAGGACCGAGAACAGCGCGGCGGCGGCCAGTCCGGCCCGCTGGTTGAACAGCCGGCTGGTGAGGCCGTACAGCATCACCGTGGTGCTCAGCGTGAAGACCAGGCTGACCAGCCGGACCGCCGCGAGCCCGCCCACCGAGTCGACTGCGGCGGCCAGCACCGGGTAGAGCATCGGATGGCCGGAGAAGTAGCCGGAGAAGTCGATGGGCGGCGGCGTGCCGTTGAGCAGCCGGCCGATCTCGTAGTGGCCGGAGGTGATGTACAGCGCCTCGTCGACGAAGGCGCGGCCCTGCAGCCGCAGGCTGAGCGCGGCCTGCACCAGCAGGACGCAGAGCAGCACGCCGCGGCTGATCCAGGTGGAACGACGGGTGTCGACCGACCAGGCGGACACGGGGACTTCCGGGACCACGTATCCGGGCGACACGGGCTCGAACTCGGGCTCGAACTCGGGCTCCGGCTGCAGGTCGGGTCCGGGGGCGTACTGCCAGTTCGGGTACTGGTACTGGTGGTGCTGCTGCTCGTTGATTCCGGACTCCATCATTGCTTCCGTACGTCGAAGCCGAAGTCACCGTCGGCAGCGAGCCGCTTGAACTCGGCGAGGGCGAGCGGGCTGGCCTGGACCCGCCAGTCGGCGCGCTTGGTGATGTTGAACCAGACGAAGCCGAGGAAATCCGGATCGTCCGCCACGCCCTTGAAGAGGTTCCGTACGTCGGCGCGTCGCCGTTGACCGGGCTCGGAGGCGGTCTCGGAGATGATGAACGGCTTTTTGGTGAAGTGGCGGATCTGCTTCGTCGTCGGGCCGTAGAGGGTGTCGAAGGTGCAGGCGCCGGTGGTCGTCCAGTAGCCGACCACGCCGACCCAGTCCACGTAGGCGTCGCCCGGCCAGTAGGGCTTGAGCTTCACCGAGGGGACCGGGTTGATGACGTTGGGGCTCCAGGTCCAGATGACGTTGGTGGCGCCTTCCTCCTGGAAGAGGTCATGGATGTGCCGCCAGGCCTTCACGAAGTCGGCCGGCTTGGTCGTCTTGGTGCCCCAGGGGTACCAGCCGCCGTTCATCTCGTGACCGAAGCTGAGCGCGACGGGTGCGTTGGCCTCGCGGATGTCGTCGGCGAAGCTCTTGATGTACGCGTCCTGCGACCCGTCGGCGATCTTGGCGACGGACGGCTTGAAAGGCTCCCAGGAGACGTAGAGCAGCGCCCCGGACTGCAGGGCGTTCTTGGCGCCCTGGACGTTGAAGCCGTCGCCCCAGGAGGAGTACGAGGCGATGATGTTGGGCTTCTTGCCGATCAGCTCGGCGTAGTGGTCCACCGGATTCATCGACGACGGGGCTCCGTCGACCGCCACGCCCAGGTACTTCTTCTTCGGGTCGAGCAGCGGCGTCACGTCGAAGGCCGGCTCCTGGGCGCCCTGGGCGGTCTGGTCGTCCGACGGGGAGGTGGTGGCGCCGCCGGAGCCGGAGGAGCCAAACGACCCGGTCGTGCAGGCGGTCAGGGCGAACAGCGCCGCGGTCACGAGGACGGCGGCGGCACGGCGCAGAGGGTGGGAGTGGGGCCGGGTCATACGGTGGCCTCGCTCCGGGGCTGTACGAGAACCCGGGCGACCACGAGCGCGTAGAAGAGGCCGGAGGACAGCACCAGGGCGAAGTCCGGCGGGTAGCCGTGCATCAGCCGCCAGACGGCCGCGCCCACCCAGATCACGGCGGTGCCGCCGCTCCACACCCGCAGGCCGATCCAGAACCGGCGGGTCTTGTTCTTCTTCGCCCCGGAGGAGCCGGTGGGCTGCCAGCCCATCCGCTGCTTGCGCAGGATGTCCCAGATGGCGAAGAAGTGCGCCCACCCGTACATCAGCCGGGCCGCCCAGGCCTCCAGCCGGTACGGCGACTTGTGCCACAGCGGGAAGATCACGGCGGTGTAGACGATGCTGGGCAGCACCATCGCCAGGTGGTCGACCTTGAGCTTGTCCGGCATGGCCAGCAGCAGCACGATCGGGATGATGGGTGCCGCGAAGGTGAACAGCGCCGTGTGGATGTAGTAGAAGAAGCCCGACAGATAGCACAGGCGGCTGGAGAACTTGATCCGCGCGTCCCAGAACTTCTTGCTGCCGAGCAGGCTCATCGAGCCCGAGCACCAGCGGTACTGCTGGTTGAAGAAGGCACCCGCGCTGTCCGGGCACACCCCGGTCGACACGGCGATCGGCACATAGCGCAGGTCCCAGCCGAGACCGCGCAGGTCGAAGCCGGTGTGCACGTCCTCGGAGTGCTCGATCAGCGTGGTGCCGCCGTTGGTCTCCAGGGCCTCCCGGCGGTAGATCGCGCAGCTGCCGACGCAGATCGCGCCGTCGCTGCCCTGCCGGGACACCTGGACGGAGCGGTAGAACAGCTCCTGCACCGCGCCCGCGCCGCGCTCGATCCAGTTCTGCGAGTCCAGGACACGGAAGTACTGCGGGGACTGGACGATGCCGACCCGCTCGTCCGTCTCCATGTACGGCAGCAGCTCCTCCAGGAGGTCGGCGCGCGGCGTGAAGTCGGCGTCGAGGATGAGGACGTACTTGCCGTCGGACTGGCCGAAGCCGAAGTGCAGGTTGCCGGCCTTCTTGAACCAGCCGCGGTTCGGGCGGGTGCCGTAGCGGAATCCGAAGTCCGAGGCCATCGCCGCCAGTTCCGGGCTGGCGCCGTCGTCGAGCACGAAGGGCACGCAGTGGCCGGGATAGCGGTCGGCCAGCGCCCGTACATGGGTCCAGGTGTTGTGCAGCACCTCGATGGGCTCGCCGCACACCGGCAGGAAGACGTCGACCGTGGGGTATACCCGCGGCCGCCATTCGCGGACCAGCAGCTTGTGGGCCTTGAGGTCGAAGTCCCGGGTGAAGCCGTTCACCCGAAGCGAGATCAGGTAGTAGATGACCGTGAAGACCAGCATCGGGGCGAGCAGCCACACCAGCGGATTGGACTGCGCGAGCTTGTACTGACTGAAGGTCAGGCAGACGAAGCTGATCACGGAGCTGATCGTCAGCACCCACAGGTACCGGCGGGCGTACGAGTACTTCTCTCCGTCCGAGGGCGGCTGCGGCAGCAGCCCCAACTGCGGAGCGCGCGCCCGCTCCGCCGCCCGGCGGCGTCCTGCGGACTGCCCATGGGCCCGGTGCCCCCCCGTTTGGGCAGGCTGAAGTGCGCTCATCTTTTTCCGACCCCCCGGGCGATCCGCCCGTCTACCCCCACCACGGCTCGACCAAACCCGATGCGAACACCCGGCCGAGTGTCGGGAGCTTATCTGAGGAATCTCAGTGTGTCAGGGGCTGCCAAAGTGTTATTGGGTGACTTACGACCGAAGTGCCCTGAAATAAATGCCAAGATCACATGTTGCGATCCCATTTCCTATCGCCGCACACAGGAACAATCGGACTCCGCCACAGAACGGTTGCCAGATCGCCACACCTGAGCACCGGCGCACATCCTTCGTCGCCGAAACGCCGGAAGGGGCCCGGACCGCGACGTGCACGGTCCGGACCCCTTCCGGTCGGGGTAGCTCAGCGGTGGTGCGTGGGAGACACCGTCACCTCGACGCGCTGGAACTCCTTGAGGTCGCTGTAGCCCGTCGTGGCCATCGAACGGCGCAGGGCACCGAAGAAGTTCATCGACCCGTCCGGCGCGTGCGACGGGCCGAGCAGGATCTCCTCCGTCGTGCCGGCCGTGCCGAGGTTCATGCGCTTGCCGCGCGGCAGCTCGGTGTTGACCGCTTCCATGCCCCAGTGGAAGCCGCGGCCCGGCGCGTCGGTGGCGCGGGCGAGCGGGGAGCCCATCATCACGGCGTCGGCGCCGCAGGCGATGGCCTTCGGCAGGTCGCCGCTGGCGCCGAAGCCGCCGTCGGCGATGACGTGGACGTAGCGGCCGCCGGACTCGTCCATGTAGTCGCGGCGCGCGGCCGCCACATCGGCCACGGCGGTCGCCATCGGCACCTGGATGCCCAGCACGTTGCGGGTGGTGTGCGCCGCCCCGCCGCCGAAACCGACGAGGACGCCGGCCGCGCCGGTGCGCATCAGGTGCAGCGCGGCGGTGTAGGTGGCGCAGCCGCCGACGATGACCGGGACGTCGAGCTCGTAGATGAACTGCTTGAGGTTCAGGGGCTCGTGCGAGCCCGAGACGTGCTCGGCGGAGACCGTCGTGCCCCGGATGACGAACAGGTCGACGCCCGCGTCGACGACGGCCTTGGAGAACTGGGCGGTGCGCTGCGGGGAGAGCGCTGCGGCGGTGACCACACCCGCGTCGCGCACCTCCTTGATCCGCTGGCCGATCAGTTCCTCCTTGATCGGCTCGGCGTAGATCTCCTGCAGCCGCTTGGTGGCCGCGGCGTCGTCCAGCTCGGCGATCTCGGCCAGCAGCGGCTCCGGATCCTCGTACCGCGTCCACAGGCCCTCGAGGTTGAGCACCCCCAGTCCGCCGAGGTTGCCGATCCGGATCGCGGTCTCCGGGGAGACCACCGAGTCCATCGGCGCCGCGAGAAACGGCAGCTCGAAGCGGTAGGCGTCGATCTGCCAGGCGATCGAGACCTCCTTCGGGTCCCGGGTACGCCGGCTCGGGACGACGGCGATGTCGTCGAATGCGTAGGCCCTGCGGCCCCGCTTGCCCCGCCCGATCTCGATCTCAGTCACGTGTGTGGCCTTTCCTTCGTGGCTTGCCGAGCCCATTATCCCAGGGCCGGCAGGCGAAAGCCCGAGGCCGCACGTACGGGGCCGCGGGCTGTGCCGTACGCGTCAGCGGGACTGGTAGTTCGGGGCCTCGACGGTCATCTGGATGTCGTGGGGGTGACTCTCCTTGAGCCCGGCGGCGGTGATGCGGACGAAACGGCCCTTGGACTCCATCTCGTCGATCGTCGCGGCGCCGACATAGCCCATGGTCTGGCGGAGGCCGCCGACGAGCTGGTGCAGCACCGTGCCGAGCGGGCCGCGGTAGGGGACCTGGCCCTCGATGCCCTCGGGGACGAGCTTGTCGTCGGAGGAGACCTCGGCCTGGAAGTAGCGGTCCTTGGAGAAGGACTGGCCCTGGCCACGGGACTGCATCGCGCCGAGCGAGCCCATGCCCCGGTACGACTTGAACTGCTTGCCGTTGATGAACATCAGCTCACCGGGCGACTCCTCGCAACCCGCGAGCAGGCTGCCGAGCATGACCGTGCTGGCACCGGCGGCGAGCGCCTTGCCGATGTCGCCGGAGTACTGCAGGCCGCCGTCGCCGATGATCGGGACGCCCGCGGCCTGGGCGGCGAGCGCGGCCTCGTAGATCGCGGTGACCTGGGGAGCGCCGACGCCGGCGACGACCCGGGTCGTACAGATGGAGCCGGGGCCGACACCGACCTTGACGCCGTCGACGCCGGCGTCGATGAGCGCCTGGGCGCCGTCGCGGGTGGCGATGTTGCCGCCGATGACGTCCACGGAGACGCTGGACTTGATCTTGGAGATCCAGCTCAGGACGTTGCTGTTATGGCCGTGCGAGGTGTCGACGATGATGAAGTCGACCCCGGCGCCGACCAGCGCCTGGGCGCGCTCCAGGGCCTCGGGGCTGGCGCCCACCGCGGCACCGACGAGCAGACGGCCCTCGGCGTCCTTGGCGGCGGTGGGGTACTTCTCGGCCTTGGTGAAGTCCTTGACGGTGATCAGGCCCTTGAGGCGGCCCTGGTCGTCGACGAGCGGAAGCTTCTCGATCTTGTGCTTGCGCAGCAGGCCCATCGCCTCGACACCGGAGATGCCGACCTTGCCGGTGACCAGCGGCATCGGGGTCATGACCTCGCGGACCTGACGCGAGTGGTCGGTCTCGAAGGCCATGTCGCGGTTGGTGACGATGCCGAGCAGCTTGCCGCTGCCGTCCGTGACCGGGACGCCGCTGATCCGGAACTTCGCGCAGAGCGCGTCCGCGTCGGCGAGCGTGGCGTCCGGGTGGACGGTGATCGGGTCGCTGACCATGCCGGACTCGGAGCGCTTGACCAGGTCCACCTGGTTGACCTGGTCCTCGACGGACAGGTTGCGGTGGAGGACGCCGACACCGCCCTGACGGGCCATGGCGATGGCCATCCGGGCCTCGGTGACCTTGTCCATGGCGGCGGACAGCAGCGGGATGTTGACCCTGACGTTGCGGGAGACCAGCGACGAGGTGTCGACCTGGTTCGGCAGCACCTCGGACGCGCCCGGCAGCAGCAGCACATCGTCGTAGGTGAGTCCGAGCAGTCCGAATTTCTCGGCTACTCCGTCGGCGTTCAGCGTCATGACACCTTCTCCATGGTCTTGCCCGGCGAGATGTCCCATGGTACTGGGCTCGACGGGACACGCCGTCGGACGAGGGTCCTACGCGCTCAGGTCCTTCGGCCCTTCCACGTGGACCGGGCCGGCCTGCGTGGTCTCCTCGGCCAGCGCCCGCAGCCGGCTGAGCGCGCGGTGCTGCGCCACCCGAACGGCCCCGGGGGACATGCCGAGTTTCTGGCCGGTCTCCTCGGCACTCAGGCCGACCGCGACCCGCAGCAGGACCAGCTCGCGCTGGTGCTCGGGAAGGTTGGCCAGAAGCTGCTTGGCCCATTCGGCGTCGCTGCTGAGCAGTGCCCGCTCCTCGGGGCCGAGGGAGTCGTCGGGCTGCTCGGGCATCTCCTCCGAGGGGACCGCCGTGCTGCCGGGTCCGCGCATCGCGGCCCGCTGCAGATCGGCGACCTTGTGGGCGGCGATACCGAAGACGAACGCCTCGAAGGGGCGGCCCTGGTCGCGGTAGCGCGGCAGCGCGCACAGCACGGCGAGGCAGACCTCCTGGGCGAGGTCGTCCACGAAGTGACGCGCGTCGCCCGGCAGCCGGGACAGCCGGATGCGGCAGTAGCGCTCGGCCAGCGGGTGGACATGGGCCAGCAGATCGTGGGTGGCCTGCTCGTCGCCCTCGACGGCGCGACGGACGAGGGCGCCGATGCCTGTCTCATTGCCTGCCGCCTCGTCGCGCATCCGTCCATAGTGCCTCGCCGCCGAACGATCCGCCGCATCGCGCCCGGACTTCTGCCCCGAAGCGTTATGAGAGACCGCCCCGGCCGGTGTCATGTCATGCACCGGCTCAGGCACTTGCTCATGCACTGGCTCCTGCACGTGCCGCCCCGCCCGCCCGTCCCCGATGAGTCCCATACCTCAAGCATGCGTCCTCGCTCCGGAAACCGGTACGAGCGGAGCGACCCCATAGCCGGTGCACAGCAAGCCCATGGCTCTAGCGGACCAGGCCCCAGCGGAAGCCGAGCGCGACGGCGTGCGCCCGGTCCGATGCGCCGAGCTTTTTGAAGAGCCGCCGTGCGTGTGTTTTCACCGTGTCCTCGGAGAGGAAGAGCTCACGGCCGATCTCCGCGTTGGAGCGGCCGTGGCTCATGCCCTCCAGCACCTGGATCTCCCGCGCGGTCAGCGTGGGCGCGGCACCCATCTCGGCCGAGCGCAGCCGGCGCGGGGCCAGCCGCCAGGTCGGGTCGGCGAGGGCCTGGGTCACCGTGGCCCGCAGTTCGGCACGCGAGGCGTCCTTGTGCAGATAGCCGCGGGCGCCGGCCGCCACCGCGAGGGCGACGCCGTCCAGGTCCTCGGCGACGGTGAGCATGATGATGCGGGCACCGGGGTCGGCGGACAGGAGCCGCCGCACCGTTTCCACACCCCCGAGGCCGGGCATGCGCACGTCCATCAGAATGAGGTCCGAGCGGTCGGCGCCCCAGCGGCGGAGGACTTCCTCGCCGTTGGCCGCAGTCGTTACGCGCTCGACGCCGGGCACGGTCGCCACCGCGCGGCGCAGGGCCTCTCGGGCAAGCGGGGAGTCGTCGCAGACGAGGACGGAAGTCATGACCGTCCTCCGCAGCTGATCCGCGTCACGTTGAGCCTCCAGGCTGTACGAATCGTCACCGGTGGGGCTGACGGCTTCGGGCGCCTGCCCGAATAGTTCGACCGCCAACCACTTCCGCACCTTCAACGACCCTCACTCGAAAGAGTTACGGAGTTTGGCGGGCGTCTCCCGCACTCTCTGTGCGCACCCGGACACGGATCAGCTACGTCGCAGGTCGCAGGGGTACATCGGGGGACAAAACGAAGCAGTTCGCGCGCCCACTTGCAGGACATGCGACCCGCCGACCGGGGGGCAATGTCAGATTTTGCCTGTTTGGCGGCTTTTTACCCGCATGGCGGGAGTTCGGTGGCATTTTTGTGATGAATCATATTTACATCTACTTCGATGGTAGATGTACGGTCGAAAGGCACCGCCCCCAGAGAACTTGCTTCTGGGAGATGCCCCCACCCACAGCCCACCTCTTGAGGAGATGAGCAATGGCAGACTTCTCCCGCCTCCCGGGCCCCAACGCCGACCTCTGGGACTGGCAGCTGATCGCCGCCTGCCGAGGCGTCGACAGCTCGCTGTTCTTCCACCCCGAGGGCGAGCGAGGGGCAGCCCGGAGCGCGCGCGAAGCGGCGGCGAAGGAGGTGTGCATGCGCTGCCCCGTACGCGCCGAATGCGCGACGCATGCACTCGCGGTCCGAGAGCCCTACGGCGTGTGGGGCGGACTGACCGAGGACGAGCGCGAGGAGATGATGGGCCGGTCGCGAAACCGGGTCATGAGCGCCCACACCAACTGACGAAACGTTTCGCCTGAGGCGGGCGGCACGGTTTCGCCCGGGGCGGGTGGCACGTCGTCCGCTGACAGGCGCGTTGCCCGCCGCGCTCCTCTCCTCCCTGGTCCGTCACTCCCCCCACAACCACCCGCAATCACCCGAACGGAGCAACTCTGGACTTCGGGACCGGCCGGCTTCAGGCTCAGGAGTCATGGAGATCCGCACAGAGCACTTCGAGGCAGTGGTCGGCGCCGAGTTCTCACCCGCGCCCGGGACGACGTATCTGAACACCGCCTCGGCGGGCCTGGGCCCGCGCAGCGCGGTCGAAGCCCTGCGGCGCGGCGTCGGGGGCTGGGCCGACGGCTCGGCCACGTTCGCCGAGAACGAGGCCGCCGTCGCCGCGGCGCGGGGGGCTTACGCCCGGCTCACCGGGGTCGGGGCCGACCGCGTGGCTGTCGGCTCGGCCGTCGCGACCCACGTCGGGCTCATCGCGGCGGCACTGCCGGCCGGCGCGGAGGTCGTCCTTGCCGAGGGCGACTTCTCCTCCCTGGTGAACCCCTTCGCGACCCGGACCGACGTCACGCTCCGCATCGTCCCCCTGGAGGGCGTCCCGGAGGCCGTCGGGCCGGGCACCGCGCTGGTCGTGGTCAGCGCCGTGCAGTCCTCCGACGGACGGGTCGCCGACCTCGCGGCCCTGCGGGGGGCTGCCGCCGAGCACGGGGCGCGGGTGCTGGTCGATGCCACGCAGGCGGCGGGGTGGCTTCCGCTGAACGGGGGCGCGTACGACTACGTGGTGTGCGGTGCCTACAAGTGGCTGCTGTGCCCGCGCGGCGTCTCCTTCCTGACCGTCCGTGAGGGCGCCGAGGACTGGGTCTCCCCGCACTTCGCCGGGTGGTACGCCGCGGAGGATCCCTGGGGCGAGTGCTACGGCCCCGTCCAGGAGACCGCGTCCTCCGCGCGGCGCTACGACGTCATGCCGCCCTTCCTGCCGTACGTCGCGGCGGCCGAATCGCTCGCCCTCGTCGAACGGCTCGGGGTCGACGCCATCGGCGCCCACGACCTGGCTCTCGCCGAGCGCTTCCGCGCCGGCCTCGCGGACCTCGGCCACAAGGCCGTCCCGGCCGGCTCCGCGGCGGGCTCCGCCATCGTCTCCGTACCCGGGCTCGGTGACACGGCCGGCCGCCTCGCCGACGCCGACATCAAAGTCGCCGCCCGCGCCGGGCACTTGCGCGCGGCCTTCCATCTGTACAACACCACGGCCGACGTCGACCGGGTGCTCGGCGCAATCGCGGTTCCCTAGCCGGCCATGGGTCCGGTCCGGGGCCTCCGGGGCTGGGGGTCCTGGACCGACATATTTACGTGCGTGACGGGTCCGTCCGTTGCCTCACCCGGCATGCCGCACACAAATATGCGGAGCGTCCAGAACCCCCACCCCTCCGACCCCGGCCCTCCCCGCCGTCCACTTCCGCTCCCCCCGGGTGGTGGGTGCTCCGACCCCGGCCCTCCCGCCGTCCACCTTCCGCTCCCCTGGGTTGGGTGGGTGCTCCGACCCCGGCCCTCCCGCCGTCCACCTTCCGCTGCCCCCGGGTGGGTGGCTCCGACCCGACCCTCCCGCCGTCCACTTCCGCTCCCCCCGGGTGGGTGGGTGCTCCGACCCCGGCCCTCCCGCCGTCCACTTTCCGCCCCCCGGGTGGGTGGGTGCTCCGACCCCGGCCCCTCACGTCGTCCACCTTCTGCTCCCCGGGTGGGTGGGTGGATGCCGACCCGACCCTCCTGCTGTCCACCTTCCGCTGCCCCCGGGTGGGCGCTCCGACCCGACCCTCCTGCCGTCCACCTTCCGCTCCCCCTGGGTTGGGTGGGGGATCCGGGCCCGGCCCTCCCGCCGTCCACTTTCCGCCCCCCGGGTGGGTGGGTGCTCCGACCCCGGCCCGTCACGTCGTCCACCTTCTGCTCCCCCTGGGTTGGGTGGGTGGCTCCGAACCCGGCCCTCCCCGTGGCTGTTGCCTGCCGGGCGGGTGGGTGGGGGGCTCCGGACCTTCCGGTCGCTATGGCCTGCCGGGTGGGTGGGTGGCTCGACCCCGGACCTCCCCGTCGTTCACTTCTCCCCCGCCGGGTTGCGGGTAGGCCGTCGGCCCGGTGGATTCCTCTAGTCCCGGGTTGGGGGTAGGCCGTCCGCCTGAGGCGGAGCGGGCTGGCCCAACCCACCCACCCACCGGCGAAGGCGCAGGCGGCGCCCCCGGCACGACGGACGGAGTCCGGCGCGGCCGTGCCGAAGCAAGCGGATGCCGCCCGGGAGGGCGGCATCCAGAAATCGGGTCCCCAGCCCTGCGACCCCGGCCGTACTTGAACGGGAGGGCCGGGGTCGGAGGGGTGGGGGTTCTGGACGCTCCGCATATTTGTGTGCGGCATGCCGGGTGAGACAGCGGAGGGCCCGTCACGCACGTAAATATGTCGGTCCAGGACCCCCAGCCCCGGAGGCCCCGGACCGGCACCCGTCCACGTCTGATCCGCCCCGGTTCGTACGGCGGCACCGGCGCAAAATCCGGTGCGCCGCCCGCAGGGCGTCCGTACGGTCGCCTTATGAAGCTGCTCTCCGTGAATGTCGGCAGGCCGCGGGCCAATCCGTGGAAGACGGGTCCCGAGCTCACCGGGATCGACAAGCAGCCGGTGGAGGGGCATGTACGGGTCACGGCTCCTGGGCCGAAGGGGACGGGGGCGGTGGGGCTGGCGGGGGACCGGGTGTATGACGTCGCGCATCACGGGGGCACCGACCAGGCTGTGTATGCCTATGCCCGGGAGGATCTGGACGGGTGGGAGCGGGAGTTCGAACGCCCGTTGCCGGCGGGGGTGTTCGGCGAGAACCTCACCACGGGCGGCCTGGATGTGAGCGGGGCCCTGATCGGCGAGCGCTGGCGTATCGGGCGCGGGGTCGTGCTGGAGGTTTCCTGCGCCCGGATCCCGTGTGGGACCTTTCAGGGGTGGCTGGACCGGGCCGGGTGGATCAAGCGCTTCACGCAGGCGGCCGTCCCGGGCGCCTATCTGCGGGTGATCACGCCGGGAGAGATCCGCGCCGGCGATCCGATCGAGGTCGTGCACCGTCCGGACCACGACGTGACGGTGGCGCTGCAGTTCCGGGCTGTGACGACCGAGCCCGAGCTGCTGCCGCGGCTCCTCGTGGCCGACGCGTTTCCCGAGGAGGACAAGGCGGTGGTCCGCAAGCGGCTGACGGGGCGTTAGCGTGCTGGCATGACGACTTCACTGATCACGGGAGCCACGGCGGGCCTCGGCGCGGCGTTCGCGCGGCGGCTGGCGGGCGACGGGCACGGGCTGGTGCTGGTCGCGCGGGACGAGAAGCGGCTGGCGGAGTCCGCGGGCGAGCTGCGGCAGAAGTACGCGGTGCCGGTGGAGGTGCTGGCCGCGGACCTGTCGACGGACAAGGGCATCGAGGCGGTCGAGACGCGGCTGCGGGACCGGGACCGGCCGGTGGGTCTGCTGGTGAACAACGCCGGGTTCGGCAGTCGCGGGATTTTCGGGGACACCCCGATGGCGGACGAGCTGCGGATGGTCAAGCTCCACGTCGAGGCGGTTCTGCGGCTGACCGGTGCGGCGACCGAGGTCATGATGGAGCGCGGGCGCGGCCATGTGATCAACGTGGCCTCGATCGCGGCCTTCCTGCCACGCGGGACGTACGGGGCATCCAAGGCGTGGGTGGTGAGCTTCTCGCAGGGCGCGGACAAGGAGCTGGCCGGTACCGGTGTGCGGCTGATGGCGGTGTGCCCGGGATTCGTACGTACGGAGTTCCACCAGCGGGCCGGGATCGACGCGACGAAGATCCCGGCGTGGGCGTGGCTGGACGCCGACAAGGTGGTCGCGACGGCCATCCGGGATCTGGCGCGCGGCAGGTCGCTGAGCATTCCCGACGTCCGGTACAAGGCGGTGGCCGCGGCGGCGCGCATGACGCCGAGCGGGGCGCTCGGCCGGTTCTCGACGAAGGCCGACCGGAAGTACGGTCCGGCGTACCCGAGGGATTAGACGGGGCATTCCGTCCTAAAATGGTGTGGGGGGAATCGTTCATGGACCCTTGGAGGCACCATGACATTCGTCCAGATCATCGACTGCAAGACCAGCCGGTACGACGACATGAACCGGCTCATGGACACCTGGGTCGAGGCGACGCAGGGCAAGCGGACCGCCACTCACTCGCTCATCGGCAGGGACCGCACCACGGACAACCACTACGTCGAGATCGTGGAGTTCCCGTCGTACGAGGAGGCGATGCGGAACTCGAAACTCCCGGAGACCGACCGGATCTTCCAGGAGATGGTGGCGCTCTGCGACGAGATGCCGACCTTCACGGACCTGGACGTGGTCCGTGACGAGCAGCTCAACAAGAACGCCGCGCGGCGGCTGTTCGAGGACATCATCGGCACGGAGAACGCCGGGGCGTTCCACGAACTGGTCGCGTCCGGCTACATCGACCACGACGTCGCCAACGAGCAGGACACCCGGGGCGCCGACGCCTTCCTGGAGGAGACGCTCGGTTACCGCAGGGCATTCCCGGACTTCGCGTTCACCGTCGAGGACCAGGTGGCCGAAGGCGACCGGGTGGCGACGCGCTGGACCTGGCGCGGCACCAACACCGGAGAGATGCGGGGCATGCCGCCGACCGGGAAGACGGTCGAGATGGTGGGCACCACGACCTTCCGGTTCGAGGACGGCAAGATCAAGGAAGGCTGGTGGCACTGGGACTTCCTGGGCATGCTGCGGCAGCTGGGTGTGGTCTCGCTGCCGTCGTAGGCCTCCACCACGTACGAAGGCCCTTGTTCCCGGGCGGGAGCAAGGGCCTTCGTGCAGGCGTCAGCCTCAGTGGGAGTGACCGTGGCCGTGAGCGGCCTCGGCGGGCTCCTCTTCCTTCTTCTCCACCACGAGGGTCTCGGTGGTGAGGAGGAGGGAGGCGATGGACGCGGCGTTCTCCAGGGCGGAGCGGGTGACCTTGACCGGGTCGATGACGCCGGCCTTCACCAGGTCGCCGTACTCGCCGGTCGCGGCGTTGAAGCCGTGGTTCTTCTCCAGCTCGGCGACCTTGGCGGTGATGACGTAGCCCTCGAGGCCGGCGTTCTCGGCGATCCAGCGCAGCGGCTCGACGGCGGCGCGGCGGACGACCGCGACACCGGTGGCCTCGTCGCCGGTCTTGCCGAGGTTGTCCTCGAGGACCTTGACGGCGTGGACGAGCGCGGAGCCACCACCGGAGACGATGCCCTCCTCGACCGCGGCGCGGGTCGCGGAGATGGCGTCCTCCAGACGGTGCTTCTTCTCCTTGAGCTCGACCTCGGTGGCCGCGCCGACACGGATGACGCACACGCCGCCGGCCAGCTTGGCGAGGCGCTCCTGGAGCTTCTCGCGGTCCCAGTCGGAGTCGGTGTTGGCGATCTCGGCCTTGATCTGGCCGATGCGGCCCTCGATCTCGGACTTGTCGCCGGCACCGTCGACGATGGTGGTGTCGTCCTTGGTGACGGTCACGCGGCGGGCGGTGCCGAGCAGGTCCAGACCGGCCTGGTCGAGCTTGAGGCCGACCTCCTCGGCGATGACGGTCGCACCGGTGAGGGTGGCGATGTCGCCGAGCATGGCCTTGCGGCGGTCACCGAAGCCGGGGGCCTTGACCGCGACCGCGTTGAAGGTGCCGCGGATCTTGTTGACGACGAGGGTGGAGAGGGCCTCGCCCTCGACGTCCTCGGCGATGATCAGCAGCGGCTTGGAGGTGCCGGCCTGGATGATCTTCTCCAGCAGCGGGAGCAGCTCCTGGATGGAGCTGATCTTGCCCTGGGTGACCAGGATGTACGGGTCGTCCAGGACGGCCTCGAGGCGCTCCTGGTCGGTCACGAAGTACGGGGACAGGTAGCCCTTGTCGAAGGCCATGCCCTCGGTGAAGTCCAGCTCCAGGCCGAAGGTGTTGGACTCCTCGACGGTGATGACACCGTCCTTGCCGACCTTGTCGATCGCCTCGGCGATCAGCTCGCCGACCTGCTTGTCCTGGGCGGACAGCGCGGCGACGGCTGCGACGTCTTCCTTGCCCTCGATCGGGCGGGCGGTGCGCAGCAGCTCCTCCGAGACGGCCTTGACCGCCGCGTCGATGCCCTTCTTGAGCGAGGCCGGGGAGGCGCCCGCCGCCACGTTCCGCAGGCCTTCGCGGACCAGCGCCTGGGCGAGGACGGTGGCGGTGGTGGTGCCGTCACCAGCGATGTCGTTGGTCTTGGTGGCCACCTCCTTCACCAGCTGCGCGCCGAGGTTCTCGTACGGGTCGTCGAGCTCCACCTCACGGGCGATGGTGACACCGTCGTTGGTGATGGTCGGAGCGCCGAACTTCTTGTCGATGACGACATTGCGGCCCTTGGGGCCGATGGTCACCTTCACGGTGTCGGCGAGCTTGTTCACGCCGCGCTCAAGGGCGCGACGGGCGTCCTCGTCGAACTTCAGGGTCTTGGCCATACCGGCTCGGGTTCCTCGTCTTCAGTCTTCGTCAAAGACCACACCCCGGGCCCCCGGGTCGGATGACACGGTATGCCCGGGGCGTGGTCACTGCTGTTCCGGCTGGTACCGGATTACTTCTCGACGATCGCGAGGACGTCGCGAGCCGAGAGGACGAGGTACTCCTCGCCGTTGTACTTGACCTCGGTGCCGCCGTACTTGCTGTACAGGACGACGTCGCCGACGGCGACGTCGAGCGGCAGACGCTTGCCGTCCTCGAACCGGCCCGGGCCCACGGCAAGGACGGTGCCCTCCTGGGGCTTCTCCTTGGCCGTGTCCGGAATGACCAGGCCGGAGGCCGTGGTCTGCTCGGCGTCGAGCGGCTGGACCACAATGCGGTCCTCAAGCGGCTTGATGGCAACCTTGGTGCTGGCGGTCGTCACGATCCGACCTCCCCCTTCAAAGGGCTCACGGGAGTGTCTGTATGGGTGGCGACCTGGTAGGCCCGTCGTCGCGGGTGCCGGACCTGCCCGTCGCTGTGTGGTTGGCACTCGGCAGTGCTGAGTGCCAGATCCGAGACTAGGACGGACTTAGCACTCGGTCAAGCGGAGTGCCAATGCCGCGCCGAGCGGCGTCATGGGCGCGAGTCCGGCGGCTGCCCGCAGGCGGGACAATGGGCACCGTGGATCTTGACGCGTTCTCGGCACTGCTGACCGACGAGGGGCAGGCCATGCTGGCCTCCCTGCGGGACTTCGACCCGGGCCAGGAGCTGGCGACGGCCACCCGGCTGCGGCGTGAGCACCCCGCCGGGCTGGTGTCGGCGGCGCTGGGGATGGCGCGGCTGCGGCAGCGGGCGGCGGCGAAGTTCGGCGAAGACGCGTACCGGATGTACTTCACGCCCAACGGCGTCGAGCAGGCGACCCGGAAGCCGGTCGCCGACTACCGGGCGGACCGCTTCCGGGCGTTGGGCGTACGGCGGCTGGCCGACCTGTGCTGCGGCATCGGCGGCGACGCGATCGCGCCGGCCCGGGCCGGGATCGAGGTGCTGGCCGTCGACCGCGATCCGCTGACGTGTGCGGTGGCCAGGGCCAATGCGGAGGCGCTCGGGCTCGGGGCGCTGATCGAGGTGCGGTGCGCGGATGTCACCGAGGTTGACGCGGGGGCGTACGACGCGGTCTTCGTGGACCCGGCCAGGCGCGGCGGCCGGGGCCGGATCTTCGACCCCGAGGCGTACTCGCCGCCGCTGTCGTGGGCGGTCGGGGCGGCCCGCAAGGCTCCGTACGCGGCGCTGAAGATCGCGCCCGGCGTGCCGCACGAGGCGGTACCGGACGAGGCCGAGGCGGAGTGGATCTCGGACCACGGGGACGTGAAGGAGGCCGTGCTGTGGTTCGGCACCGGCGCCGCGCCGGGGGCCCGGCGCGCGACGCTGCTGCCCGGCGGGGCTTCGCTGGTGGGGCGCGGGCTGCCGGATCCGGCGGTGCGGGCGGTCTCGCGCTACCTGTACGAGCCGGACGGCGCCGTGATCCGTGCCCATCTGGTGGCGGAGGTCGCGGAGGCCCTGGACGGCGGCCTGATCGACGAGACGATCGCCTATGTGACGGCGGACGAGCTGCGGCCGGTGCCGTATGCGAGCGCGTACGAGATCACCGATGTGCTGCCCTTCAACCTCAAGCGGCTCAAGGCGCTGGTGCGCGAGCGGGAGATCGGCGTGCTGACGGTCAAGAAGCGCGGTTCGGCCGTCGAGCCGGAGGAACTGCGCCGGAAGGTGAAGCCGCAGGGGCCCGGCTCCGCGACGGTCTTCCTGACCCGGGTCGCGGGCGCCCCGAGCATGCTGCTGGGGCGGCCTGCCGTTGCTACAGCAGGCCCAGGCCGGTGACGAGCATCGCGAGCAGCACGACCAGCGTCCACCCGAGCACTTGCTCGAGCACCTTCATGCCGTCGTCGCCCGAGGGACCACCGGTACGCGCGCGCGGCGCCGCCATCTCCGTCATACCGGCAAAGCTAAGCGGCCGATCGCCCCGTTACGGGCGAAGGTGACCGATTTCACCGCGGAGTTACGACACGTCCAGCGACTCGAAGCGCCAGCGGTGGACTGCCCTGCGCACCAGGTCGGGCCCCGGCTCGGGCAGTTCAGGGAGGTCGGCGTCGTACGGGGCCTCCCACCAGGTGATGACCAGGACGCGGTCGCCGGGGGCGGAGAGGGTCTCGCGGCGCAGCGGGGTGCCCGGCAGGGGGCGCGTACGGGCCCACTCCAGGAGTTCGGGCCCGCGGCCTTCGAGGGCGCGGGCCTCCCACATCAGGGCGACGGCCATCAGTGCGTGTGCCCGGGGACGGAGACCTCGGTGACCTGGAGCGAGGAGTCGGCGGGCAGGTCGAGGGTGGAGGCGGGGCGGCCGCGGGCGACCATTTCCGCGCCCAGGGCGGCCACCATGGCGCCGTTGTCGGTGCACAGCTTGGGGCGGGGGACGCGCAGGACGATGCCGGCGTCCTCACAGCGCTCCTTGGCGAGGGAGCGCAGCCGGGAGTTGGCCGCGACGCCGCCGCCGATCATGAGGTGGTCGACGCCGTTGTCCTTGCAGGCGCGGATGGCCTTGCGGGTGAGGACGTCGACGACCGCTTCCTGGAACGAGGCCGCGACATCGGCGACCGGCACGTCCGCGCCCTCGCGGCGCTTGCCCTCGACCCAGCGGGCGACGGCCGTCTTGAGCCCCGAGAAGGAGAAGTCGTAGATCGGGTCCCGGCCGCCGGTGAGCCCGCGCGGGAAGCGGATCGCGGCGGGGTCGCCCTCGCGTGCGTACCGGTCGATGGCCGGCCCGCCGGGGAAACCGAGGCCGAGGACCCGGGCGACCTTGTCGAAGGCCTCGCCCGCCGCGTCGTCGATGGTGGAACCCAGCGGGCGTACGTCGCCGGTGATGTCCGGCGCGAGCAGCAGCGAGGAGTGCCCGCCGGACACCAGCAGGGCCATCGTCGGCTCGGGCAGCGGGCCGTGTTCGAGCTGGTCGACGCAGATGTGCGAGGCGAGGTGGTTGACGCCGTAGAGCGGCTTGCCGAGCGCGTACGCGTACGCCTTGGCGGCCGACACGCCGACCAGCAGCGCCCCGGCGAGCCCGGGCCCGGCCGTGACCGCGATGCCGTCGAGGTCGGCGGCGCTGACCCCGGCCTCCTTCAGGGCGCGCTGGATGGTGGGGACCATCGCCTCCAGGTGTGCGCGGCTGGCGACCTCGGGGACGACGCCGCCGAAGCGGGCGTGCTCGTCCACGCTGGAGGCGATCGCGTCGGCGAGCAGCGTGTGGCCGCGGACGATGCCGACGCCCGTCTCGTCGCAGGAGGTCTCGATGCCGAGCACGAGCGGCTCGTCAGCCATGGGTGTCGTTTCCTTTCGGGCTTTCCGGCTCGGAGCGCCGCATGACGAGGGCGTCGACATTGCCCGGCTGGTAGTAGGCCTTGCGGAAGCCGATCGGCTCGAAGCCGAAGCGTTCGTAGAGGCGTTGGGCGCGCTTGTTGTCGACGCGCACTTCGAGCAGCACCTCGCGGCATTCGAAGGCGGTGGCCTGGTGCAGCAGTTCGCCCAGCAGGCGGGCGCCGAGGCCGGTGCCCCAGTGGTCGCGGGCGGCCGCGATGGTCTGTACGTCGCCGGTGCCGGCGACCGCCGCGAGCCCGGCGTAGCCCACGATCCGGGAGCCCGCCTCGGCCACGACGTAGTGCCGGGTGGCCGCCGGGTGCCTGGCGTCGGCCAGTTCGGACCAGAACATGCCGCGCGACCAGGCGTCCTCGGGGAAGAGCTCGTGCTCCAGCTCCATCACCGGGTCGAGATCCCACCAGCGCATCTCGCGCAACTGGACTGAGCTTGCGGTCACTTCGGCAGGACCGCCTTGTACCCGGTGGGGACCTGGGCGTCCGGCCGGCGCAGATACAGCGGGAGCGGGGGGAGGAAGTCCTCGCCCGCCTCCAGCTTCACGGCGGCCAGCGCGGCCAGCGCGGCGGCCGACTGGTGCTCCGGGAAGCCCGGCCGCAGGCCCGTGAAGACCTCCGGGTAGAGCTGGGCGCCCTGGCCGACCGCCGGCAGGCCTGCGACCTGGTCCGCGATGTCGGCGGGGCGGTCGACGGCGGGGTCCGTGGTGCGGGAGCGGGGGGTGTCGTAGCGCGCCCAGTAGACCTCTTTGCGGCGGGCGTCGGTGGCGACGACGAACGGCCCGGCCGCCAGGCCGGACTGCCCGGCGGCGTACGCGATGCCGTCCAGCGTGCAGACGCCGTGCACCGGAATGCCGAGGGCGTCGCCGAAGGCCGCGGCGGTGACCAGCCCGACCCGCAGCCCGGTGTACGGGCCGGGGCCGACGCCGACCACGATGCCGGTCACGGCGTCGAGCTTGGTGCCGGCCTCGCGCAACACCCGGTCGACGGCGGGCATCAGCAGTTCGCCGTGGCGCCGGGCGTCGACCTCGGTGGACTCGGCGAGCACGCTCCGCCCGTCGTGGAGCGCGGCGGTGACGGCGGGGGTGGCGGTGTCGAAGGCGAGGAGCAGCACGGTGACAAGCGTACGGCTCGCGCCGACTGCTAACGTCGGCACCGTTACCGCATGACGAGGAGCGCACACCGTGGCAAGGATCGGTTCGGGGACCATCGTGGCCGGTCTCACCGCGGGAGCCCTCGCCGTGATCTCGGTCCTGGCGGTGCAGGCCTCGGGCACTTCGGCCGCCGCCACCGCCGGCCGTCCCGGCATTTCCGCGTCGGCCTCCGCCTCGGCTTCCCCGTCGCCCGCGCAGACCGAGCAGTCCCATCCGGTGCCCGCCCACTCCGGCAGCGGCCTGCGCGTCGTCTACTCACTGGGGGCGGATCGCGTCTGGCTGGTCGGCGACACCGGCAAGGTGACGCGTACGTTCACCGTGGCCCCCGGCACGGTCGACCCCACCTCGGGTACGTACACCGTGACCTCGCGCACCGCGAGCGGGACAGGGGGCGACGGCGTCGCCATCGAGCACGTGGTGCGCTTCGCGACCTCCGGCGGTGTGATCATCGGCTTCAGCGCGGCTCGCGACGGCTCGAAGCCCTCCCCCGACCCCTCCCAGAAGACCGGTGGCATCCGCGAGCGGCGGGCGGACGGCACGGCGCTCTGGGAGCTCGCGATCATCGGCACGAAGGTCGTCGTGGTGACGTAACCGCCCCCGGCCCCCCAGCCCAGGATTCCGCCGAAAGAGTGAAGGCGGGCTGGACAGGGCCGGCCTAAGCCGCGTCCCGGGCGTCCCCGTCCGCGCCCGTGTCCGCGTCCTCCGAGGGCTCCGCATCACCGGCCGGCGGCGTACAGATCGCGTTCGCGGCCGGGCCGGCCGCAAGCAGGTCCCGCATGGAATACGAACCCGGCGCCGTCGGGGCGCCGTCTGCGTCCGTGGTGCCTTGGGCCGACATGCATGCCTCCTGGGGCAGACGTGGTTAGGTAGCCCTAACCAGTTCTCTGATTCCAGCAGAACACGTAAGGGGTGCCGTACGCAACATCTTCCCGACAGGTTGTCGGAACGAACCTGAATCCGCCCGTCCCGCCTGTCGCGCTCATCCCACCAGCGCGACCGACAGGTCGCACCCCGACCAGCGCAGACCGACGCCCGTCACCGTCACGTCGCGTACGTCGTGGTCGTCGACCGCCGGATCGGCCTCGCCTACGGCGCGGTGGATGACGACCTGCAACCGGGCCTCCGACAGCTCCTCGACCTTGCCCTCGCCCCACTCCACGACGACCACCGACTCGGGCAGTGAGACATCGAGATCCAGGTCCTCCATCTCGTCCAGGCCGCCGCCCAGCCGGTACGCGTCCACGTGCACCAGGGCCGGGCCGCCGACCAGCGACGGATGCACCCGGGCGATCACGAACGTCGGCGACGTGACCGCGCCCCGCACCCCCAGGCCCTCCCCCAGCCCGCGCGCCAGCGTCGTCTTGCCGGCCCCCAGTTCGCCGCTGAGCAGGACGAGGTCGCCGGGCGCCAGCAGACCGGCGAGCCGACGCCCCAGGTCCTTCATCTGCTCGGGGGTCTTGACAGTGATGCGTGCTGCGGCGTCTTCCATGTGCCCGAATGCTACGCGCCGAGGGCGCTGTCTCCGGCGCTCCTGTCCGTGGCGGCCAGCTCGCGCAGAGCCTGCGGGAGCGGGGCGCGGGCGGCGTCGGCGGCCTCGGTCAGCAGCGCGGCCAGATGCCCCATGACGAGGTCCGGGTACTCCAGCATGACCAGGTGCCCGGCGTTCTCGATGACGACCAGCTCCGTGTCGGGCAGCCGCTCTGCGATGGCGCGGCTGTGCTCGCTCGGGGTCAGCAGGTCCTTGTCGCCGGCCAGCACCAGCCCGGGCAGGCTGTCCAGTACGTCCAGCGCCTCGGCCTTCTCGTGCTCCGTGAAGGCCGGGTAGAACTCCGCCACCACGTCGATCGGCGTCGACTCGATCAGCCGCTCGGCGAACCGCGCCACCGCCGGGTCCACGTCGTCCGACCCGAACGAGTACCGCTTCACGATCCCCGCGAACAGATCCGCCGTCGCCCGCCGCCCCCGCTCCACCAGGTCCACCTGCGTGCCCAGCATCCGCAGCACACCCGGCGCCAGCGCCCGCAGCGCCCGCGCCCCGGCGGCCGGCAGGCCCAGCGTCACCGACGCCAGCTTTCCGGAGGACGTACCGACGAAGGCGAAGCCGGCCACCCGCTCGTGGATCAGCTCGGGGAACTGCTCCGCCAGCGCCATGATCGTCATGCCGCCCATGGAGTGCCCTATGAGCACCAGCGGGCCGTCCGGCGCGGCGGCCTCGATGACCTTCTTCAGATCCCGGCCGAGTTGGTCGATCGTCGCCGGCTCGCCCGCCACCTGGTCCCGGCCGCGCTCGGACCGGCCGTGGCTGCGCTGGTCCCAGTAGACGGCCCGTACGCTGCCGCGCAGTGCGGCCCGCTGGAAGTGCCAGGAGTCCTGGTTGAGGCAGTAGCCGTGGCTGAAGACCAGGGTGAGCGGCGCTGCGGCGCCATTGCGCCGGAAGAGGCCGCCCCAGCGCCTTGTGGGGGCCGGTGCGACGTCCGCCACCGCGGGGTCGACGTCCTCGACCTCGTAGTAGAGCTCCGTGCCGTCCTCGGCCGCCACCCGCCCGGGCATGCCGCGCAGGCTGCCGTATGGGCCCGACGCGTCCAGCGCGAGCCGCGCCTTCCTGCGTATGCCCCGGCCGACGGTCGCCCGTTCGAGCGCGACGCCGGCGGCGGCGCCCGCGGCGACCACGCCGATGGCCGCGCCGACGAAGCCGGCCTTGGTCCAGCTTCTGCCCGCCACGACCACGGCCTCCGCCGCCTCTTGTACCGCTCTCCCCGTTGTCGTACCCGTACCGCTGTCGCTCATGATCCTGTGCTGCTCCCTTTGGCTACGCGCTACTTACCCACGTAGACGCGCGGCACCCGGGTCCCGATCCGAGTGACGATCTCGTACGCGATGGTGCCCGCCGCCCGCGCCCAGTCCTCGGCGGTCGGCTCCCCCTGATCACCCGGACCGAACAGTAGCGCCTCGTCCCCGACCGTCGCCGCGTCCCCTCCCAGGTCCACCACGAACTGGTCCATCGCCACCCGCCCGGCCACCGTCCGCCACTTCCCCGCCACCAGCACCGGGCCGGTGTTCGAAGCGTGGCGCGGGACGCCGTCCGCGTAGCCCAGCGGGACCAGCGCGAGCGTCGTCTCGCCCGGCGTCACGTAATGGTGCCCGTACGACACCCCGTGGCCGCCCGGCGCGGTCTTCACCAGCGCCAGGCGCGCGCCCAGGGTCATGACGGGCCGCAGCCCGAAGTCCGCGGGGCCGCCGACCTGCGGAACCGGTGAGACCCCGTACATGGCGATGCCGGTGCGGACGAGGTCGTAGTGCGACTCGGGGATCGTCAGCGTCGCCGGGGAGTTCGCGAGGTGCCGCACCTCGGGGCGGAGCCCGGCGGCTTCGGCGGTGGCGAGGCTGTCGCGGTAGGCGGTGAGCTGGGCCGCGTTGGAGGGGTGCCCCGGCTCGTCGGCGCAGGCGAAGTGCGACCAGATGCCGGTGACGCGGACCAGCCCGTCGCGCTCGGCGGCCCGGGCGGCGGCCGTCAGCTCCGGCCAGTCGGCGGGCTGGGCGCCGTTCCGGCCGAGCCCGGTGTCGGCCTTGAGGTGGACGCGGGCGGTGCGCCGCGCCGCGCGGGCCGCCTCGGTCACCTCGCGCAGCGCCCACATTCCGCTCACCGACACGTCCAAGTCCGCCTCGACGGCCGCACGCCACGGCCCGCCCGGCGTCCAGAGCCAGCACAGCGTGGGCGCCGTGATCCCGGCCGCCCGCAGCGCCAGCGCCTCCTCCGGGGTCGCCGTGCCCAGCCACGTCGCGCCGGCCTCCAGCGCGGCGCGGGCGCACCGGACCGCGCCGTGGCCGTACGCGTCCGCCTTCACGACCGCCATCAGCGCGGCCTGCGGGGCACGGGCGCGCAGCGCATCGACGTTCGCCCGGAGGGCGTTGAGGTCGATGCGTGCCCACGCGCGCAGGGTGCTGGTGCTTCCGCTGTCACTTTCCATCGGCATCATTCTCTCAGGCGCCGCGCGGGAAAAGCCGCCGCCGTCAGCCGCGCACGTCGCGCCACGCGTCCGGCACCGCGAAGGCCACGTCCAGCGCCGAGACCGGCGCACCCACCGCGCCGGACGCGATGCGCGCCGCCAGGCCGTGCAGATACGCCCCGACAGACGCCGCGTCGCGCCCCGCGAGGCCCGCCGCGAGCAACGAACCCGTGAGCCCGGACAGGATGTCCCCGCTGCCCGCCGTGGCCAGCCAGGGCGTACCCGTCGGGTTCACCCGCACCGGGCCCGAGGACGAGGCGACCAGCGTGGTGGACCCCTTCAGCAGCGCCGTGGCGCCGAACCGCTCGGCCAGGGCCCGTACGGAGGACAGCCGGGCACCCTCGACCTCCTCGCGGGACACGCCGAGCAGCGCGGCGGCCTCACCGGCGTGCGGGGTGAGGACGGTCTCGGCGGCCCGGGACCGTACGAGATCGCGGTCCAGCAACCGCAGGCCGTCCGCGTCGACCAGCACCGGCACGTCGGACGCGAGGACGTCGTGCACGGCCTGGCGGGCGTCCGAGCCGTCGCCCAGCCCCGGGCCGACGACCCAGGCCTGGACCCGCCCGGCCTTCTTCGGCGGCCCGGCCGTCACCAGCGTCTCCGGGAAGCGCGCGAGCACCGCCTCCGCCCCGAGCCCGACGTACCGTACGGCCCCGGCGCCGCCGTGCAGCGCGCCCGCGACCGCCAGCACGGCGGCGCCGGGATAGCGCTCGGAGCCGGCGACGACCCCGATCACGCCGCGCCGGTACTTGTCGCTCTCCCCGGTGGGGTGCGGCAGCAGCGCGGCCACGTCGGCGTGTTGCAGCGCCTCGAACTCCGCCTCCGGCGGGACCGTCGCGCCGAGTCCGATGTCGATGAGCCGCAGGACCCCCACGTATGCGGCGGCCGGATCGATGAGCAGCCCCGGCTTGTACGCGCCGAACGTCACCGTCAGGTCCGCCCGCACCGCCGCGCCGCGCACCTCGCCGCTGTCCGCGTCGATCCCGCTCGGCAGGTCGACCGCCACCACGATCGCGTCCGACTCCTGCGCCGCCTCTGCCAGTGGCACCGCCTCAGGGCGCAGCCCGCCCTTGCCGCCGATGCCCACGATGCCGTCCAGCACGAGGTCCGCCCGTCCGATCACCGGCCCCGCCGCCTCCGGGGCGACGGTCCGCCCACCGGCGGCCCTCAGCGCGGCCAGGCCGCCCCGGTGCGCCCGCTCCGGCGCGAGCAGCACCGCGGTCACCCCCGCGCCCCGCCCGGCCAGTCGCGCCCCCGCGTAGAGCGCGTCCCCGCCGTTGTCCCCGCTCCCGGCCAGCACCACCACCCGGGCCCCGTACGCCCCGCCCAGCGCCGCCACACACGCCGCCGCGAGCCCTGCGGCCGCCCTCTGCATCAGCGCGCCTTCCGGCGCCCTCTCCATGAGCGCCCGCTCGGCGCCCCGTACGGTCTCAACGCTGTACGCGTGCCTCATGGTCCCCCATTCAACCGCGCCGCCCCGGCGCGTGCCTGATTGCGGGTCGGTCGGCGGCTGACCGCCGGTGGCCGGGCCGAAAACGCCCGCACCCCGCAGGTGCCCTCACGCCTCGGCGACAACCACCGCCGACGCGACCCCCGCGTCGTGGCTCAGCGACACGTGCCAGGACCGCACTCCCAGCTCGGCGGCCCGCGCCTCGACCGTCCCCCGTACGACAAGCCGCGGTTGCCCCGAGTCCTCGGTCACGATCTCCGCGTCCGTCCACAGCAGCCCGGCGGGCGCGCCCAGCGCCTTCGCCAGGGCCTCCTTGGCCGCGAAGCGCGCCGCCAGCGAGGCGATGCCGCGCCTCGCGCCCCCCGGGAGGTAGAGCTCGGCCGGGACGAACAGGCGCGCGGCCATGCCGGGCGTACGCTCCAGGGCCGCCGCGAAGCGGTCGATCTCGGCAACGTCAATGCCGACGCCGACGATCACTCCACCGTCACCGACTTGGCGAGGTTGCGGGGCTGGTCGACCTCGTTGCCGCGCGCGGTCGCGAGTTCGCAGGCGAAGACCTGTAGCGGCACCGTGGCGACCAGCGGCTGGAGCAGCACCGGCGTGGCCGGGATGCGCACCAGGTGATCGGCGTACGGAACGACCGTCTCGTCGCCCTCCTCCGCGATCACGATGGTGCGGGCGCCACGGGCGCGGATCTCCTGGATGTTGGACACGATCTTGTCGTGCAGGATGGACCGCCCACGCGGCGACGGCACAATCACCACCACCGGCAGATCCTCCTCGATCAGCGCGATCGGCCCGTGCTTGAGCTCACCCGCCGCGAAGCCCTCGGCGTGCATGTACGCCAGCTCCTTGAGCTTGAGGGCGCCCTCCAACGCGACCGGGTAACCCACATGCCGCCCGAGGAAGAGCACCGTCTTCTTGTCCTTGAGCGAGCGCGCCAGCTCCCGCACCGGCTCCATCGTCCCGAGGACCTCCTCCACCTGCCGGGACACGCCGGACAGCTCGCGCACCACCGCGACGATCTCGTCCCCCCACTTGGTGCCCCGGACCTGCGCCAGATACAGCGCCACCAGATAGCAGGCGACGACCTGCGTCAGGAAGGCCTTCGTCGACGCCACCGCCACCTCGGGCCCGGCATGCGTGTAGAGCACGGCATCGGACTCCCGGGGAATCGTCGAGCCGTTCGTGTTGCAGATGGCCAGCACCTTCGAGCCCTGCTCGCGGGCGTGCCGCAGGGCCATGAGGGTGTCCATGGTCTCGCCGGACTGGCTGATGGCGACGACCAGGGAGCGGGGATCCAGGATCGGGTCGCGGTAGCGGAACTCACTGGCCAGTTCGACCTCGCAGGGGATCCGCGTCCAGTGCTCGATGGCGTACTTGGCGATCATTCCGGCGTGGAAGGCGGTGCCGCACGCCACGATGACGATCTTGTCGATCTCCCGCAGCACCCCGTCGGGGATCCGCACCTCGTCGAGCGTCAGCCGGCCGCTCGCGTCGATCCGCCCGAGCAGCGTGTCGGCGACGGCCTTCGGCTGCTCGGCGATCTCCTTGAGCATGAAGTAGTCGTAGCCGCCCTTTTCGGCGGCGGAGGCGTCCCAGTCGACGTGATACGGACGTACGTCGGCGGGCTTGCCGTCGAAGTCGGTGACCGTGACGCGCTCGCGGCGCAGCTCGACGACCTGGTCCTGGCCGAGTTCGACGGCCTCGCGGGTGTGGGCGATGAACGCGGCGACATCGGACGCCAGGAAGTTCTCCCCCTCCCCCACGCCCACCACCAGCGGGGAGTTGCGCCGGGCGCCGACCACGACGCCGGGTTGGTCGGCGTGCACCGCGACCAGTGTGAAGGCGCCGTCGAGGCGCCGGCAGACCAGCCGCATGGCCTCGGCCAGGTCGCCGCAGGACGAGAAGTTCTCGGCCAGCAGGTGTGCGACGACCTCGGTGTCGGTCTCGGAGTGGAGCTCGTGCCCCCGCTCGGCGAGTTCGGCCCGCAGCGCGGCGAAGTTCTCGATGATGCCGTTGTGGACGACGGCGACGCGGCCGGCGTTGTCGAGGTGCGGGTGGGCGTTGGCGTCGGTGGGGCCGCCGTGGGTGGCCCAGCGGGTGTGGCCGATGCCGGCGAGACCGGTCGGCAGGGGCAGCTCCTCCAGGACCTTTTCGAGGTTGGCGAGCTTGCCGGCCTTCTTGGCGGCGGCGAGCCCGCCGTCGGCGAGCACGGCGACACCCGCCGAGTCGTACCCCCGGTACTCCAGGCGCTTCAGCCCGGCGATGACCACGTCGAGGGCGGACCGGCCGCCCACGTATCCCACGATTCCGCACATGGGGGACAGCGTAGGCCGTGCCGGCTCCGCCCTCGGTAGCCCGTCGGCGGCACGTCGGATTCGCGCCCGATAGGCCCGCATCGCCAGGGGAAGAACACCACCGCTTTCCCCTCCGCCCAGAGCAGCGACCACAGCGCGGGCGTGGCCACCGGGCCGCCGGCCATCAGTTACGACCACGCTCCTCCCCGCCACTGACATTCCTCCCACAGACCACCAACGCGGTCTTGAGGCGACCCCGAGGTGAATCGCGTTCATACCGGCGCAACAATGGGCCCGTGCCGCCGATGACGACCTCCGCCCAGCCGACCCCGTTCGTGGACCTCACCCGGGCCGAGTGGAGCGCCCTGCGCGACCGCACCCCGCTCCCCTTGACGGCGGAGGAGGTCGAACGGCTGCGCGGCCTGGGCGACGTGGTGGACCTGGACGAGGTCCGCGACATCTACCTGCCGCTGTCCCGGCTGCTCAACCTCTACGTCGGCGCCACCAGCGGCCTGCGCGGCGCCCTCAACACCTTCCTCGGCGACGCCGGCAACGGCCACGGCGCCCAGTCCGGCACCCCGTTCGTCATAGGCGTCGCGGGCAGTGTCGCGGTCGGCAAGTCCACCGTCGCCCGTATCCTCCGGGCGGTCCTGGCCCGCTGGCCCGAGCACCCGCGCGTCGAACTCGTCACCACGGACGGCTTCCTGCTGCCCAAGGCCGAGCTCCAGGCGCGCGGCCTCATGTCCCGCAAGGGCTTCCCCGAGTCGTACGACCGCCGGGCCCTCACCCGCTTCGTCGCCGACGTCAAGGCCGGCAAGGACGAGGTCACCGCGCCCGTCTACTCCCATCTGATCTACGACATCGTCCCCGGCGAACGCCTCGTCGTCCGCCGCCCCGACATCCTGATCGTCGAGGGCCTCAACGTCCTCCAGCCCGCCCTCCCCGGCAAGGACGGCCGCACCCGGGTCGGCCTCGCCGACTTCTTCGACTTCAGCATCTACGTCGACGCCCGCACCGAGGACATCGAGCAGTGGTACCTCGCCCGCTTCCGCAAGCTCCGCGAGACCGCCTTCCAGGACCCGCTCTCGTACTTCCACCGGTACACCGAGGTCTCCGAGGAAAAAGCGATGGCCTACGGCCGTCACACCTGGCGCGCCATCAACGAGCCCAACCTGAGGGAGAACGTCCTCCCCACGCGGGGCCGCGCGGCCCTTGTGCTCCGCAAAGGGCCGGACCACAAAGTGCAGCGCCTCTCGCTGCGCAAGCTTTAGCGGCCACCGGGCCGCGCCCGGGTACGAGACCGTCGTGGTACGCACCGTTGCCGGATGCGGGCCGGTTGGGCCAGGGGCGCAGCCCCCGCGGGGGTCCGGGGCGGAGCCCCGGGTGGGAGCCGGTGGCCGCCAACGGATCCGCACGGTGGCTGCAGATTGGGAAGCACCCGCCGTGGGCGCCGCCCGTAAGCTGCGGCGCATGCTTCACCTGCGGATGATCGTCCCTCCCGACCGCACCGACGACGTCGTGGCCCTCGTCGAGCGGACCGTCGGCACCACGCACCTCGCCGTCCTGCCGGGGGTGGCACGCGATCCGCGCGGCGACATCGTCCTGTGCGACGTCGCCCGGGAGGCGGCGGACGGGCTGCTGCGGGAGCTGCGCGAACTCGGCGTCGTGGACGACGGGTCGGTCGCGGTGGACGACATCGACCTCTCCCTCTCCCGTCGCGCCGACAAGGCCGAGGAGGACGCGCCCGGGGAGGGCGCGGACGCCGTCCTGTGGGAATCGCTGACGGAGGCGACGCACGAGGAGTCGACGCTGACCGTCACCTACCTGGCGTTCCTGTCCCTGGCGACGATGCTCGCCGCCTTCGGGGTGATGCTGGACAGCGCGATCCTGATCGTGGGCGCGATGGTGGTGGGCCCGGAGTTCGGACCGCTGGCGGGGGTGTGCACGGGCCTGGTGCAGCGTCACCCGCGGCTGGCGTGGCGGTCGTCGGTCGCGCTGCTGGTCGGCTTTCCGGTGGCGATGCTGCTGACCGGCGGCTTCAACTTCCTGATGGACCTTCTGGGCGTGTTCAGCCGGGCGGAGTTCACCGCGCCGCATCCCTCCACCGAGTTCATCTGGCAGCCGGACGCCGGATCGTTCATCGTGGCCTTCCTGGCCGGCATCGCGGGGATACTGTCGCTGACCTCGTCCAAGTCCGGTGCGCTGGTGGGCGTCGCGATCTCGGTGACCACCGTCCCCGCCGCCGCGCACGCCGCGCTGGCGCTCGCCTACAGCCATTACGACGCGGCGTGGGGTTCCTCGCTCCAGCTCCTGGTCAACCTCGCCGGCATCGTCATCGCGGGCACGCTCACGCTGCTCGCCCAGAAGTGGTTCTGGGCGAGCAGACGCCAACAGGCTTAACCCAGCGCCGACTTCACGACGTCGGCAAGCCGCCCGGCCACCGACCGGGCGTGGTCGATGTCGGCGGCCTCGACCATGACCCGTACGAGCGGCTCGGTGCCCGAGGACCGCAGCAGCACGCGTCCGGTGGTGCCCAGCTCGGCCTCGGCCTCGGCGACGGCCGAGGTGAGTTCGGGCGAGAGGCCCACCCGGGTCTTGTCGACGTCGCGGACATTCACCAGCACCTGCGGCAGCCGCTGCATCACGCCGGCCAGCTCGGCCAGGGACCGTCCGGTGGCGGCGACGCGGGCGGCCAGCAGCAGTCCGGTCAGGGTGCCGTCGCCGGTGGTGGCGTGGTCGAGGATGATGACGTGGCCGGACTGCTCGCCGCCGAGCGCATAGCCGCGGGCCTTCATCTCCTCCAGGACGTAGCGGTCGCCGACCGCCGTCTGGATCAGCTCGATGCCCTCGCGCTCCATGGCCAGCTTGAAGCCCAGGTTGGACATGACCGTGCCGACCACGGTGTCCTTGCGCAGGTGTCCGGCCTCCCGCATGGCCAGGGCCAGTACGGCGAGGATCTGGTCGCCGTCGACCTCCTCGCCGGCCGCGTCGACCGCGAGGCAGCGGTCGGCGTCGCCGTCGTGGGCGATGCCGAGGTCGGCGCCGTGCTCGACGACGGCGGCCTTGAGGAGCTCGAGGTGCGTGGATCCGCAGCCGTCGTTGATGTTGAGGCCGTCCGGCTCGGTGCCGATCGTGACGACCGTGGCACCGGCGCGGGTGAAGGCCTCGGGCGAGACGCGGGCGGCGGCGCCGTGTGCCTCGTCCAGTACGACGGTGAGGCCGTCGAGGCGGTTCGGCACGACGGTGAGCAGATGGCCCACGTAGTCCTCGAAGCCCTCGTTGTAGTCGCGTACCCGCCCGACGCCCGCCCCGGTCGGCCGGTCCCAGGGCGCGCCGGTGCGGTGCTCGTCGTAGACGGCCTCGATACGGTCCTCCAGCTCGTCGGCGAGCTTGTGACCGCCGCGGGCGAAGAACTTGACGCCGTTGTCCGGCATGGCGTTGTGGCTCGCGGAGAGCATCACGCCGAGGTCGGCGCCCAGCGCGCCGGTGAGATACGCCACCGCCGGGGTGGGCAGCACACCGACCCGCAGGACGTCCACGCCCGCGCTCGCGAGGCCCGCCACGACCGCGGCCTCCAGGAACTCTCCGGACGCCCGCGGATCCCGCCCCACCACGGCCACCGGCCGGTGGCCCGCGAAGGTGCCCGCCTCGGCGAGAACATGCGCCGCCGCGACCGACAGCCCGAGCGCCAGCTCCGCCGTCAGATCGGCGTTGGCGACGCCGCGCACACCGTCCGTACCGAAGAGTCGTCCCACAGTGCATCCTCCGAGTGTGTGCCGTGCCGGTCCGGCTCGATCCCGGCTCCTGGTCGTCCCCCCAGGTACCCCAGATATACGCCTGCCCCCGAAACACGTACGCCCCGGAGGCGCACAAAGTGCCTCCGGGGCGTACGGCGCAATAGCGAGCGTGATTAGCGCTTGCTGTACTGCGGCGCCTTGCGGGCCTTCTTGAGACCGGCCTTCTTGCGCTCGACCGTGCGGTCGTCGCGGGTGAGGAAGCCGGCCTTCTTGAGCAGCGCGCGGTTGTTGTCCGCGTCCGCCTCGTTCAGCGCGCGGGCGACGCCGAGGCGCAGCGCACCGGCCTGGCCGGAGATGCCGCCGCCGCTGATGCGGGCGAAGACGTCGTAGCGGCCGTCGAGCTCAAGGATCTTGAACGGCTCGTTGACTTCCTGCTGGTGCACCTTGTTGGGGAAGTAACCCTCAAGGGTGCGACCGTTGACCTTCCACTTGCCGGTGCCCGGGACGATCCGGACGCGGGCAACGGACTCCTTGCGGCGGCCGGTGCCGGCAGCCGGCTGCGGGTCGCCGAAGCGGCCCGCGAGCGACTCGGAGGTGTACTCCTCCGGGATGTCAATGTTCTCGACGATCTCTGCGATCTCGACAACCTCGGCGTCTTCGACGACGGGGGCCTCGGGGGTGGTCTCAGCCACGATTCTCCTCAGATTGCTTTCTGTGATGTTGGTGGCTGGGACTAGCCCTGCGCGACCTGAGTGATCTCGAACGGAACCGGCTGCTGCGCGGCGTGCGGGTGCTCGGAGCCCGAGTACACCTTCAGCTTCGAGAGCATCTGACGGCCCAGGGTGTTCTTGGGGATCATGCCCTTGATGGCCTTCTCGACGGCCTTCTCCGGGTTCTTGTCCAGCAGCTCGTCGTAGCGGACGGACCGCAGACCACCCGGGAAGCCGGAGTGGCGGTAGGCGAGCTTCTGGGTCCGCTTGTTGCCGGACAGGTGCACCTTGTCGGCGTTGATGATGATGACGAAGTCACCGGTGTCAACGTGGGGCGCGTAATACGGCTTGTGCTTGCCCCGGAGGAGGTTCGCTGCCTGGGTGGCCAGACGGCCCAGGACAACGTCCTGCGCGTCAATGACGTGCCACTGGCGCTGGACATCGCCGGGCTTGGGGCTGAACGTACGCGCGGTCATAGCCTTCGCTTCTTCAGTGAGTGAGTCCTGACAAGGCCACCCGGACGATCACGACAGCCTTGTCGCCTGCGGTGACGCATACCGCAGGACGAACGCTGGTCATCGGCCCGGTGGACCGGCGTAGCGGCCTCTCACGTGAGAACGAGCAAGCCAATACGCATAACGAAATAGCAGAATAGCCGCCCCGCGGGGGCGGGGTCAAAACGGTGCCGTTTCAGCCGGGCACCCTACCGCTCCCGCGCCACACGCGCCTCATCCCACACGGGCTCGGTCGCCTCCCTCACGGTGCCGTCGGAACCGAACACGAGATACCGGTCGAAGGAGCGGGCGAACCAGCGGTCGTGGGTCACGGCGAGCACCGTCCCGTCGTAGGCCTCCAGGCCGTCCTGGAGGGCCTCCGCCGACTCCAGGTCAAGGTTGTCCGTGGGCTCGTCCAGAAGCAGTGCGGTGGTGCCCTGGAGCTCCAGGAGGAGGATCTGGAAGCGGGCCTGCTGGCCGCCGGAGAGCTGGTCGAAGCGCTGGTCGCCCTGGCGCTCCAGCTCGTACCGCCGCAGGGCGCCCATCGCCTTGCCCCGGTCGCGCGCGTGCTCGGTCCACAGGATGTCGACCAGGGTGCGGCCGAACAGCTCGGGATGGGCGTGGGTCTGCGCGAAGTGCCCGGGCACGACGCGCGCGCCGAGCTTCCAGGTCCCCGTGTGGTTGACCGGCTCGCCGGCCAGCAGCCGCAGGAAGTGCGACTTCCCGGAGCCGTTGGAGCCGAGCACGGCGACCCGCTCCCCGTAGTAGACCTCCAGGTCGAACGGCTTCATCAGCCCGGTCAGCTCCAGCCGCTCACAGGTGACAGCCCTGACACCGGTCCGGCCGCCCGCAAGCCGCATGGAGATGTTCTGCTCGCGCGGCGGCTCCTGCGGCGGCCCGGCGTCCTCGAAGCGGCGCAGCCGGGTCTGGGCGGCGTGATAGCGCGAGGCCATGTCGGGGCTGATCGCGGCCTGCTGGCGCAGCGTGAACACCAGCTTCTTCAGCTTCGCGTGCTCCTCGTCCCAGCGCCGCCGCAGCTCCTCGAAGCGCGCGAAGCGCTCCTTCCGGGCCGCGTGATACGTACCGAAGCCGCCGCCGTGCACCCACACGTCGCTGCCCGCGGGACCGGGCTCGACGCTGACGATCTTCTCCGCCGAGCGGTCCAGCAGCTCCCGGTCGTGCGACACGAAGAGCACGGTCTTCTTGGTCTGCCGCAGCTGCTCCTCCAGCCACCGCTTGCCGGGGACGTCCAGATAGTTGTCCGGCTCGTCCAGCAGCAGCACCTCGTCGGTGCCGCGCAGCAGCGACTCCAGCACCAGCCGCTTCTGCTCACCGCCCGACAGCGTCTTGACCTCGCGCCACTGCGCCCGCTCGTACGGGACGCCCAGCGCGGCCATCGTGCACATGTCCCAGACCGTCTCGGCCTCGTAGCCCTGTGCCTCGGCCCAGTCGCCGAGCGCGTGCGCGTACGCCATCTGCGCCGGCTCGTCGTCCTGCGCCATGATCGCCAGCTCGGCCGCGTCGACCGCCCTCGCGGCCTCCCGGATACGCGGCGGGGCCACCGACACCAGCAGGTCCCGCACCGTCCGGTCGTCCCGCACCGACCCGACGAACTGCGGCATCACGCCCAGGCCGCCGCTCGCCGTCACCGCACCCCCGTGCGGCTTCAGGTCCCCGGCGATCAGCCTGAGCAGCGTCGTCTTCCCTGCCCCGTTCGCCCCGACCAGGGCGACCGCGGCGCCTTCTCCCACCCGGAACGAGACGTCGCCGAGCAGCAGCCGCCCGTCCGGCAGGTAGTACTCCAGATGTGCCGCCTCAACATGTCCCATGGCCCGAATTCTCGCGGGGCGGGCGCGTGCGACCAAACGGGTTTCGGATCTCATAGAATCCGCGCCATGAGTGAAGGGCCACAGCAGCCGCACAACCCCCAGCAGGGCCAGCAGGGTTGGCAGACCCCGCCAGCAGTGCCCCAGCAGCCTCAGGTGCTCCGCGGCAATGTCGTCGGTGAGCCGGAGCAACCCCAGGCGGCACCGTCCTGGAACGCGCCCACCGACTGGGCCCCGCCCATCCCGGGCCAGGGCACGCGCGGTCCGTCCGCGCAGCCCGCGCCCTTCGCGTCGGCCGAGCCCGACTGGTCCGCGCTGGCCGAACAGTCGGAGGCCCGGGCGAAGCGGCGGAAGCTGCTCTTCGTCGGCGGCGGGGCGCTCGCGGTGGCCGCGATAGCCGGGATCGTCGCGACGGCCGTCGTCAGCTCCAACCACAAGAAGCCGGTGGCCTCCCCCACCGTCACCGCCTCCACGACCGAGGCGCTGCCGCCCCAGCCGTCCTTCCCGTCGGTGACGCCCGCCCCGACCTACAACGCGCTGGACTTCATCTCCACCGCCAAGAAGGACACCGCCCCGCTCAGCGTCAACACCCTCTTCCCCGAGAAGAACAAGCTCTCCTGGGCCCAGGGCGCCCGCACCTACACCAAGACCGCCTCGGCCGGCACGAACTCCTGCACCTCGGCCGCTTCCGGCACCCTGGGCGCGGTCCTGAAGAAGTATGGCTGCAGCCACCTCTTCCGCGTCACCTACGTCCGCGGCACCGTCGCCGTCACGGTCGGGGTGGCCGTCTTCGACGACGCCGCCCACGCCGACCAGGTCAAGCAGCATGCCCAGGGTTACGTCCTCCCCCTCGCCGGCGGCGGCCAGGGCGCGTTCTGCCATGCGACGTCCTGCCGCCTGACCACCAACGCCAAGGGCCGTTACGCCTACTTCACCATCGCCGGACTCAGGAACAACCAGGCCGTCACCGCCTCCGACACCGTCGCCCGCCAGGCCGGCACCGACGGCGGCGCCTACGCCTTCAGCCGCATCGTCCAGCGCGGCCGCGACGCGGTGGCCTCGGCGGCCGCATCACCGGCCGCCGGCTGAGAGCTGACCGCACCCCGGCAGGGTGCGCATGTTGCGAGCCTCGCGGTTCCGCGCCGCGAGCAGCTCGTCGGCCGGGTAGCCGACCTCCTCCAGGGTGAGCCCGTGCGGCCGGACGACGTTGACCGCCGAGTGCCGGACGCGCCCGGCGAGGACCTCGCCGGGGAAGCCCACGGCGCGGTGGCCGTCGCCGACCAGGATCATCGCGCCGACCAGGGCGCGCACCATGTTGTGGCAGAAGGCGTCGGCCCGCACCGTGGCGACGGCCAGCCCGGTCGCGGGGTCCCGCTCCCAGGACAGCTCGAGGAGGGTACGGATCGTCGTGGCGCCCTCCCGCTTCTTGCAGTACGCCGCGAAGTCGTGCTCGCCGAGCAGCAGCTTCGCCGCCTCGTTCATCAGGCCGACGTCCACCGGCCGGTCGTGCCAGAGCACGTGCCCGCGCAGCAGCGGGTCGACGCCGCCCGGGTGGTCGCCCACCCGGTACGCGTAACGACGCCAGATCGCGGAGAACCGCGCGTTGAAGCCGTACGGGGCCTCGCCGACCCGCCACACCCGCACATCCCAGGGCAGCCGCCCGGCCAGGCGTCGCAGGAGCTTGCCGCCCTCGGCCGCCCAGACCTCCGCCGGGAGGTCGACGTGGGCGACCTGGCCCCGCGCGTGCACCCCGGCGTCGGTGCGTCCGGCGACGGTCAGGTCGACCGGGTCCGGCAGCCGGAGCACCGTCTGGATGGCGGACTCCAGCTCGCCCTGCACGGTCCGCCGGGTCCGCTGCTTGGCCCAGCCGGAGAATTCGGCGCCGTGATAGGCCAGGTCCAGCCGCACCCGTACGAAACCGGGCTCTACCTCATCGCTCACGCGGGTGATCCTCTCAGGAACGCGAAACGGGCCCGCCCCCAGCGAACTGGGTGCGGGCCCGTCCTGGTACGCGTTACGCGTCCTTGGACTCCTCGGCCGGAGCCTCGTCCTCGACGACCTCGACCTCGGCGTCAGCCTCGGGCTTGGCGTCCTCGACGACCTCGGGCTTGGCCTCGGACTCCTTGACCGCGCGCTTCGTCGCGGCCTCGGCCTCACCGGTCGCCTGCTGGGCGACGGTCAGGGCCTCGACCAGCTCGATGACCGCCATCGGGGCGTTGTCGCCACGACGGTTGCCGATCTTGGTGATGCGGGTGTAACCACCGGGGCGGTTCTCGTACCGCGGGGCGATCTCGGTGAAGAGCGTGTGGACGACGCTCTTGTCCGTGATCGTCTGCAGCACCAGGCGACGGTTGTGGATGTCGCCCTTCTTCGCCTTGGTGACCAGACGCTCCGCGATGGGACGCAGACGGCGCGCCTTGGCCTCGGTGGTGGTGATGCGGCCGTGCTCGAAGAGCGACTTCGCGAGGTTCGCGAGGAGCAGCTTCTCGTGCGCAGCGCTGCCGCCCAGACGGGCGCCCTTGGCGGGCTTCGGCATGGTGTTTCTCCTTGGATCTGCACCGGCCGTATCAGGTACCGGTGTCAGGGCCCCGCGGGCGGACGCCTGCGGGCAGCAATCAGGTCAGGCTCAGTACTGCTCGGTCTCCACGAAGCCCGCGTCCGCGTCGTCGTCGGCGCCGAAGGCGTCCGCGGCGGCGGTCGGGTCGAATCCGGGCGGGCTGTCCTTGAGGGCCAGGCCCATGCCGGCCAGCTTCGCCTTGACCTCGTCGATCGACTTCGCACCGAAGTTGCGGATGTCGAGCAGGTCCGCCTCGCTGCGGGCCACGAGCTCACCCACGGAGTGGATGCCCTCGCGCTTGAGGCAGTTGTACGAACGGACGGTGAGCTCGAGCTCCTCGATCGGGAGCGCGAGGTCCGCCGCCAGAGCGGCGTCCGTCGGGGACGGGCCCATGTCGATGCCCTCGGCGTCGACGTTGAGCTCGCGGGCCAGGCCGAACAGCTCGACCAGGGTCTTACCGGCCGAAGCCATCGCGTCGCGCGGGCGCATGGCCTGCTTGGTCTCGACGTCGACGATCAGCTTGTCGAAGTCGGTGCGCTGCTCGACACGGGTCGCCTCGACCTTGTACGTGACCTTGAGCACCGGGCTGTAGATGGAGTCGACCGGGATCCGGCCGATCTCCTGGCCCTGCTGCTTGTTCTGCACCGCGGAGACGTAGCCGCGACCGCGCTCGACGGTCAGCTCCATCTCCAGCTTGCCCTTGGCGTTCAGGGTGGACAGAACCAGGTCGGGGTTGTGCACCTCGACACCGGCCGGGGGCGCGATGTCGGCGGCGGTGACCACACCCGGGCCCTGCTTGCGCAGGTACATCACGACCGGCTCGTCGTGCTCCGAGGAGACGACCAGCTGCTTGATGTTGAGGATGAGGTCGGTCACGTCCTCCTTGACGCCCGGCACGGTGGTGAACTCGTGCAGGACACCGTCGACCCGGATCGAGGTGACTGCGGCACCCGGGATCGAGGAGAGGAGCGTACGGCGGAGCGAGTTGCCGAGGGTGTAGCCGAAGCCCGGCTCCAGCGGCTCGATCACGAACCGGGAGCGGAATTCGTCGACGACCTCTTCGGTCAACGAGGGGCGCTGAGCAATCAGCATGGTGCGATCCTTCTGTCAGGGGCGCCCGCTATTTGACGCCCGACATGTACTGCAAGGGTACGGGCGGTACGGCCGCAAAGCGTCCGTACCGCCCGATCCGTACTACAAGCGCGAGTGCTGCGCCGACGCCGGAGCGTCAGACGCGGCGGCGCTTCGGCGGACGGCAGCCGTTGTGCGGGGTGGGGGTGACGTCCTGGATCGAGCCGACCTCGAGGCCGGTGGCCTGGAGGGAGCGGATCGCGGTCTCACGGCCGGAGCCGGGACCCTTGACGAAGACGTCGACCTTGCGCATGCCGTGCTCCTGCGCGCGGCGGGCGGCCGACTCGGCGGCCATCTGCGCGGCGAAGGGGGTGGACTTGCGCGAGCCCTTGAAGCCGACGTGGCCGGCGGAGGCCCAGGAGATCACGTTGCCGGAGGGGTCCGTGATCGAGACGATGGTGTTGTTGAACGTGCTCTTGATGTGGGCGTGCCCGTGAGCGACGTTCTTCTTTTCCTTGCGGCGCACCTTCTTGGCAGCGCCCTGGCGACCCTTGGGGGGCATGTATTGACTCCAGAGGGGAGGTGGTCGGTCCTACAGCGAAGACCGCTGATGAGCGTCCTGCTGAGGACTACTTCTTGCCCGGCTTCTTCTTACCGGCGATGGCGCGACGCGGGCCCTTGCGGGTGCGGGCGTTCGTGTGGGTGCGCTGACCGTGGACCGGCAGGCCACGGCGGTGCCGCAGACCCTGGTAGCAGCCGATCTCGACCTTGCGGCGGATGTCCGCCTGGACCTCGCGGCGGAGGTCACCCTCGGTCTTGTAGTTGGCGTCCACGTACTCGCGGATCTTGACGAGGTCTTCCTCGGCAAGGTCGCGGACGCGGGTGTCCGGGTTCACGCCGGTGTTCTTCAGGGTCTCCTGGGCACGGGTGCGACCGATACCGAAGACGTAGGTGAGGGCGATCTCCACGCGCTTTTCGCGCGGGATGTCAACGCCCGAGATGCGTGCCACTTGGCCTGCTCCTGGTTAGCGTTCGGAGGTCTTCCGCAGCACCTGTCCCGGACCGTACGCGTACGTATCGGCCGGGTCCCCGGCCTCCGCCGGGGGTGTCATCCCCTTCGCGCAGGGGATGGGTGACTGCGTATCTACATTTTGTGCGTCGCGCGAAGAACTGCGGTAGTGCAGGTGGTCGTACGTCAGCCCTGGCGCTGCTTGTGGCGCAGGTTGTCGCAGATGACCATGACCCGACCGTGGCGGCGGATCACCTTGCACTTGTCGCAGATCTTCTTGACGCTCGGCTTGACCTTCATGGGGTTCAGGTTCTCCGGGTCGTGAGATCTACTCGTTGCTACTTGTAGCGGTAGACGATCCGTCCGCGCGTCAGGTCGTACGGAGACAACTCCACGACGACCCGGTCATCCGGGAGAATGCGGATGTAGTGCATCCGCATCTTGCCGCTGATGTGCGCGAGGACCTTGTGACCGTTCTGCAGCTCCACCTTGAACATTGCGTTCGGCAGAGACTCGATAACGGTGCCCTCGATCTCGATGGCGCCTTGCTTCTTGGCCATGTCCTGCTTTCGGGATCGACTACCTTGGTCGGCCCGTACATGCACGCAGGCATGCGAGAGCCGACGTGTCAGTCTACGTCAGCCCATCCTGAAAGACGAATCCTGGCCCATACCATGCCCAACCCCCGAGATCATTACGCCCCCCGGGCTCTTCTTCATGCCGCTCTCGCGGGCGCTTCGCTGGCTTCGAGCGGCTGCGCCGGCCTCCGACCGACGACCCGGGCTCACGCCAGCGGGTCCGGCCGGGCACGGAACGCTAGGCCAGAGGGTCCGGCGCCGCCGTAATCCCGTACTCGGCCAGCTTCGCCTTGCCGCCGTCCACGGCGGTCAGGACCAGGGGGCCCTCTTCCGTAAGAGCCACGGAGTGCTCCCAGTGGGAGGACCAGGTGCCGTCGTTGGTCTTGACGGTCCACTCGTCCTCGAGGACGTGGGTGAGGGGGGTGCCGAGGCTGACCATGGGCTCGATGGCGAGGGCGAGACCGGGGATGAGGCGGATGCCGCGGCCGCGCTTGCGGTTGACGTAGTTGAGGAGGTGGGGGTCCATGTGCATGGCGGTGCCGATGCCGTGGCCGCCGTATTCCTCGATGATTCCGTACTTGCCGCCGCCGGGCTTGGGCTGGCGGCGGATGTACGTCTCGATGGCGCGGGAGATGTCGACCAGGCGGTCACCCTTGCGGAAGGCGGCGATGCCGGCCCACATGGACTCCTCGGTGACGCGGCTGAGCTCAACCAGCTCCGGGGCGTGACCGGTGCCGACGAAGGCGGTGTACGCGGCGTCGCCGTGCCAGCCGTCGACGATGGCGCCGCAGTCGATGGAGATGATGTCGCCGTCCTTGAGGACGGTCGCGGTGTCGGGGATGCCGTGGACGACGACCTCGTTGACCGAGGTGCAGATCGTCGCCGGGAAACCGCCGTAACCGAGGAAGTTCGACTTGGCCCCGTGGTCGGCGAGCACCTTGCGGGCGACGTCGTCCAGGTCCTTCGTCGTGGCCCCGGGGACCGCCACGTCGCGGGTCGCCTCGTGGATGGCCGCGACGACAAGACCCGCCGCCCGCATCTTCGCGATCTGCTCGGGGTTCTTGATCTCGACCATCGGGCCCTCGCCTCTCTGTTTCCGGTTGAACGTCTCTGCCAAGTCTGCCGCAACCATCAATTGAGGCACCCCCACGGTGAGCGACCACGGCCACGAGACCGGCGGCGCCCAGCCGCAAAGAAAGGTACGGCCGCGGTGCCCATGGGGCGCCGCGGCCGTTTCGTGCTTCGTGCGGACGTGCTGTCTACTCGGCTACCGCGCCCTTGCGCGCCCGCAGCGCGTCCATCGCTCGCTCGGTGACCTCGGCCACCGGCCCGAGCGCGGAGATCGTGATCACCAGATCCTGCGCCCGGTAGTAGTCGATGATCGGCTCGGTCTCGCGGTGGTAGACCTCGAGACGGCGCCGCACCGTCTCCTCGGTGTCGTCCTCGCGCTGGTACAGCTCGCCACCGCACTCGTCGCAGACACCGTCGGCCTTCGGCTTCTTGTACTCGACGTGGAAGGTGTGGCTGCTGTCGTTGCGGCACGTACGGCGGCCGGCGATACGCCGGACCACCTCCTCCTCCGGGACCTCCAGGTCGAGGACCGCGTCGAGCGCGATGCCCTCCTCCTTGAGGATCCGGTCGAGCGCCTCGGCCTGGTTGAGGTTGCGCGGGAAGCCGTCGAGCAGGAAGCCGTGTGCGGCGTCCGGCTGCTCCCAGCGGGCCTTCGCCATGCCGATGGTGACCTCGTCGGGCACCAGGTCGCCGGCCTTCATATAGGCCTCCGCCTGCTTGCCGAGCGGCGTGCCCTGGCTGATGTTGGCGCGGAAGAGGTCGCCCGTGGAAATGTGCGGGATCGACAGGTTCCTGGCAAGGTACGCGGCCTGCGTACCCTTGCCCGCCCCAGGAGGGCCGACGAGGACGATGCGCATCAGCGGAGGAACCCTTCGTAATTACGCTGCTGAAGCTGGCTCTCGATCTGCTTCACGGTCTCCAGACCGACACCCACGATGATGAGGATGCTCGTCCCGCCGAACGGGAAGTTCTGGTTCGCGTTGAACAGCACCAGCGCCACGGTGGGCACCAGGGCGATCAGACCCAGATACATCGCACCCGGCCACGTGATCCGATTGAGCACGTAGCTGAGGTACTCAGCGGTGGGTCGACCAGCCCGGATGCCCGGGATGAACCCACCATACTTCTTCATGTTGTCGGCCACTTCCTCGGGGTTGAAGGAGATGGCGACGTAGAAGAACGCGAAGAAAACGATCAGCAGGAAGTACGTGGCGATGTAAATCGGGTGGTCACCCTTGACCAGGTTGGCCTGCACCCATTGCGCCCAGCCCGCCGTCGAGCCGCTGAACGACACGATCAGCGACGGGATGTAGAGCAGCGACGAGGCGAAGATGACCGGGATCACACCCGCCTGGTTGACCTTCAAGGGGATGTACGTGGACGTACCGCCGTAGGACCGGCGGCCGATCATGCGCTTCGCGTACTGCACCGGGATGCGGCGCTGGGCCTGTTCGACGAAGACCACAAGGGCCACCATCACCAGCCCGATCGCGATGACCGAGAAGAACTCGACCCAACCGTCCGCGATCTTGCCGGACTTCTTGATCGCCCACAGGGAGGTCGGGAAGCCGGCGGCGATCGAGAGGAACATCAGGATCGACATGCCGTTGCCGATGCCGCGGTCGGTGATGAGCTCACCGAGCCACATGATGACGGCGGTGCCGGCGGTCATGGTGACGACCATGGTGATCGTGGTGAAGATCGACGTGTCCGGGACGATGCCGAAGCGGTTGGAACACGCGGAGAACAGGGTGCCGGAGCGGGCGGTGGCCACCAGGCCGGTGCCCTGCAGAACGGCGAGCGCGACGGTCAGATAGCGCGTGTACTGCGTGATCTTCGTGGTGCCTGCCTGGCCCTCCTTCTTGAGGGCCTCCAGGCGCGGAATGACCACGGTCAGCAGCTGAAGGATGATGCTCGCCGTGATGTACGGCATGATCCCGAGCGCGAAGATGGTCAGCTGGAGAAGCGCACCACCGCTGAACAGGTTGACCAGGCCGAAGAGGCCAGAGGTGCCCCCTACTTCCCTGATGCAGTCATTGACGACCTGGTAGTCGACGCCCGGTACCGGGATATGTGCTCCCAGCCGGAAGATCGCCATGATGCCCAGCGTGAACAGCAGCTTCTTGCGCAGGTCGGGCGTCCTGAACGCCCGGGCGAACGCGGTGAGCACGGTGCCTCCTGCGACCCCCCGCGACGCGCGCGGTAGGTGACGGTCTCGATAGCTAGGACAACGAATGAATAGCAGTGTCCGCCACCTTACCGGCGGGGAACCTCCGCTAGGAATGACCAACCGGGGATGCCCCGCACAAAGTGCGGAACATCCCCGGCTGAGGAGTCACTTTTCGAACTCAGACGAGCTCGGTGACGGTGCCGCCGGCAGCGGCGATCTTCTCCTTGGCGGAGCCGGAGACCGCGTCAACGGTCACCTGCAGCGCCACGGTGATCTCGCCGGTGCCGAGCACCTTGACGAGGTGGTTCTTGCGAACCGCACCCTTGTCGATCAGGTCCGCAACCGTGACCTCGCCACCCTCGGGGTAGAGGACCGCGAGCTTGTCCAGGTTGACGACCTGGTACTCGGTGCGGAACGGGTTCTTGAAGCCCTTGAGCTTCGGCAGGCGCATGTGGAGGGGCATCTGCCCACCCTCGAAGCGCGCGGGAACCTGGTAGCGGGCCTTGGTGCCCTTGGTACCGCGACCGGCCGTCTTGCCCTTGGACGCCTCACCACGACCCACGCGGGTCTTGGCGGTCTTGGCGCCCGGAGCCGGACGGAGGTTGTGCGGCTTGAGCGGGTTCTCGTTACTCATGTCAGTCAACCTCCTCAACCGTGACGAGGTGGCGGACGGTCTGGACCATGCCGCGGATCTCCGGGCGGTCCTCCTTGACCACGACGTCGTGCAGGCGCTTGAGCCCGAGCGAACGCAGGGTGTCACGGTGGTTCTGCTTGCTACCGATGTAGGACTTCGTCTGCGTGACCTTGAGGCGAGCCATTACGCACCCACCCCGGCACGAGCACGCAGCAGGGCTGCGGGCGCGACGTCCTCCAGCGGCAGGCCGCGGCGGGCAGCGATCTCCTCGGGGCGCTGAAGCCCCTGGAGCGCGGCCACCGTGGCGTGCACGATGTTGATCGCGTTCGACGATCCGAGCGACTTCGACAGGATGTCGTGGACGCCGGCGCACTCGAGCACGGCACGCACCGGGCCACCGGCGATAACGCCGGTACCGGGGGAAGCCGGCTTGAGCATGACGACGCCCGCCGCCTTCTCACCCTGGATCGGGTGCGGGATGGTGCCCTGGATACGGGGGACCTTGAAGAAGTGCTTCTTGGCCTCCTCAACACCCTTGGCGATGGCGGCCGGCACCTCCTTGGCCTTGCCGTAACCGACACCGACGGTGCCGTCACCATCGCCCACCACGACCAGCGCGGTGAAGCTGAAGCGACGACCACCCTTCACTACCTTGGCGACACGGTTGATGGCGACAACACGCTCGACGTAGGCGGTCTTCTCGGCCTGCTGGCCACCGTCCCGCCGGTCCTTGCGTTCCCGCCGCTCGCCGCCACCGGCACCGCTTCCGCGGCGCTGGGGTCCAGCCATTGGAATTACCTCTCTTCGTTGCTTCCGCTAGCTACGAGCGGACTCAGAACTTGAGCCCGGCTTCGCGGGCGGCGTCCGCCAGGGCGGCGATGCGCCCGGCGTACTGGTTGCCGCCACGGTCGAACACGACAGTCTCGACGCCCTTGGCCTTCGCACGCTCGGCCACGAGCTGGCCGACCTGCTTCGCCTTGGCGCTCTTGTCGCCTTCGCCGCCGCGGATGGACGAGTCGAGAGTCGACGCCGACGCGAGCGTGTGGCCCGCGATGTCGTCGATGACCTGAGCCGTGATACCGCGGTTGGAGCGGGTCACGACCAGGCGCGGGCGTTCTTCCGTACCCGAGATCCGCTTGCGGACCCGGATGTGGCGACGCTTGAGGGCGGCACCCTTGTACGCCTTGCCCTTGGCGATCTTCACACCGTATGCCATGGCTTACTTACCCGCCTTTCCGACCTTGCGGCGGATGACTTCGCCCTCGTACTTGACACCCTTGGCCTTGTACGGGTCGGGCTTCCGCAGCTTGCGGATGTTCGCGGCGACCTCGCCGACCTTCTGCTTGTCGATGCCCTCGACCGAGAACTTGGTGGGGTTCTCGACCTTGAAGGAGATGCCCTCAGGGGCCTCGACGAGGATCGGGTGGCTGTAGCCCAGGGCGAACTCCAGGTTGGAGCCCTTCGCCTGGACGCGGTAGCCGACACCGCTGATCTCGAGCTTCTTGCTGTAGCCCGCGGTCACGCCGGTGATCATGTTCGCCACCAGCGTGCGGGACAGGCCGTGCAGGGCCTTGTTCTGACGCTCGTCGTTGGGGCGGGTCACCTGCAGGGTGCCGTCCTCGCCCTTGGCGATCTCGATCGGCGCGGCAACGGTGTGGGAGAGGGAACCCTTGGGGCCCTTCACCGAAACCGTCCGGCCATCGATGGTGACGTCCACGCCGGCGGGAACCGGGATGGGCAGCCGTCCAATACGCGACATTGCTGAACCTCCGTTTCCCGAGTTACCAGACGTAGGCGAGGACTTCTCCGCCTACACCCTTCTTGGCGGCCTGCTGGCCGGTGAGGAGACCGTGGGACGTGGAGATGATCGCCACGCCCAGGCCGCCGAGCACCTTCGGCAGGTTGGTGGACTTTGCGTAGACCCGCAGACCGGGCTTGCTGATGCGCTTGATGCCGGCGATCGAGCGCTCGCGGTTCGGACCGAACTTCAGGTCGATGGTGAGGTTCTTGCCGACCTCGGCGTCCTCGACCTTCCAGCCCGCGATGTAACCCTCCTGCTGGAGGATCTCCGCGATGTGCGACTTGATCTTGCTGAACGGCATGGTGACATCGTCGTGGTACGCGGAGTTCGCGTTCCGCAGACGCGTCAGCATGTCTGCGATCGGGTCAGTCATGGTCATGTGATGGCCTTAGGCCTCTCTCGCCGGGGTTTCCTATCTGCGCCATCCCTCTCCCCCACTCATGCTGGGGACGGGTGCGGCACGGGGACCTACGGCGTAGTAAGACGGTCGTGGGCGGCGGGCGCCCAACCCTTCTACCTTACGGTAAGAAAGGCCGGGCTCCCGCCATCCAGATGCTTACCGAGAGCCCTGGTCAATCCCGAAGGTCGGGATTACCAGGAGCTCTTGGTCACGCCCGGCAGCTCGCCACGGTGAGCCATCTCACGAAGGCACACGCGGCACAGGCCGAACTTGCGGTACACGGAGTGGGGTCGACCGCAGCGCTGGCAACGGTTGTAGGCACGGACCGCAAACTTGGGCTTGCGGGCGGCCTTGGCAATGAGAGCCTTCTTCGCCACGGCTCACGCCTCCTTGAACGGGAAGCCGAGGTGACGAAGGAGCGCGCGGCCCTCAGCGTCGTTGGTCGCCGTGGTGACCACGGTGATGTCCATACCCCGGACGCGGTCGATCTTGTCCTGGTCGATCTCGTGGAACATGACCTGCTCCGTGAGACCGAAGGTGTAGTTGCCACGGCCGTCGAACTGCTTCGGCGACAGACCACGGAAGTCGCGGATGCGCGGGAGCGCGAGCGACAGCGTACGGTCCAGGAACTCCCACATGCGGTCGCCCCGGAGGGTGACGTGGGCGCCGATCGGCTGGCCCTCACGCAGCTTGAACTGCGCGATGGACTTACGGGCCTTGGTGACGGCCGGCTTCTGACCGGTGATCGTGGCGAGGTCGCGGATGGCGCCCTCGATCAGCTTGGAGTCGCGGGCGGCGTCGCCCACACCCATGTTGACCACGATCTTGACGAGGCCGGGGATCTGCATGACGTTCTCGTACGAGAACTCCTCACGCAGCTTGCCCGCGATTTCCTCGCGGTAGCGCAGCTTGAGGCGCGGCTGGGTGGTGGTAGTCATCAGATGTCCTCACCCGTCCGCTTGGCAACGCGGATCTTGTTGCCCTCGTCGTCGAAGCGGTATCCGACGCGAGTGACGACCTTCTTGCCGTCCTTCTCCACGACCAGCTGAACGTTGCTGACGTGAATCGGGGCCTCGGTCGTGATGATGCCGCCGGTCTTGGAACCACGGGCGGTCTGGCCGGCCTTGGTGTGCTTCTTGACCCGGTTGACACCCTCGACCAGGACGCGGTCGTCGACGGGGTAGGCAACGATGACCTTGCCCGTCTTGCCCTTGTCCTTACCGGTGATGACCTGGACCAGGTCGCCCTTCTTGATCTTCATCGGTTACAGCACCTCCGGCGCGAGAGAAACGATCTTCATGAACTTCTTCTCGCGCAGCTCACGACCCACCGGGCCGAAGATACGGGTGCCGCGGGGGTCGCCGTCGTTCTTGAGGATGACGGCGGCGTTCTCGTCGAACCGGATGTACGAGCCGTCAGCGCGACGGCGCTCCTTGACGGTCCGGACGATGACCGCCTTGACGACCTCGCCCTTCTTCACGTTGCCACCGGGGATCGCGTCCTTGACGGTGGCGACGATGACGTCACCGATTCCCGCGTAGCGGCGGCCCGAGCCACCGAGAACACGGATGCAAAGGATTTCCTTCGCACCGGTGTTGTCGGCGATCCGAAGCCGCGACTCCTGCTGGATCACGTCTATCTCCTGATTGTCGCGTCGGTTCCCGGCAGGGGCGGGTTGCCCCGACCCCTGCCGAGCCTGACGGAACGGTCCTGAAGGGAAAGCCCTTCAGGGATTACTTGGCCTTCTCGAGGATCTCGACGATCCGCCACCGCTTCGTGGCGGACTGCGGCCGGGTCTCCGCGAGGAGGACACGGTCGCCGACGCCGGCGGCGTTCTGCTCGTCATGCGCCTTGAGCTTGTTCGTGCGGCGGATGACCTTGCCGTAGAGGGCGTGCTTGACACGGTCCTCGACGGCGACGACGACGGTCTTGTCCATCTTGTCGCTGACGACAAGGCCCTCGCGGGTCTTGCGGTCGGCGCGTGCGGTCTTGTCAGTCACATTCTTCTCGCTCATCAGGCGCTCTCCACCGTCTCGATGCCGAGCTCACGCTCACGCATGAGGGTGTAGATCCGGGCGATGTCCTTGCGGACGATCTTCAGCCGGGTGTTGTTCTCCAGCTGGCCGGTGGCCGCCTGGAAGCGAAGGTTGAACAGCTCTTCCTTCGCCTCGCGGAGCTTGCCGAGGAGACCCTCGTCATCCAGCTCACGCAGCTCTGCCGTCTTGGTGCCGGCCGCCATTACGACTCACCTGCCTCGCGCCGGATGATCCGGCACTTCATCGGAAGCTTGTGGGCGGCGCGGGTCAGCGCCTCCTTGGCAACCTTTTCGTTCGGGAAGGACAGCTCGAACATCACCCGGCCGGGGTGAACGTTCGCGATCCACCACTCCGGAGAACCCTTACCGGAACCCATGCGGGTTTCGGCCGGCTTCTTCGTCAGCGGACGGTCCGGGTAGATGTTGATCCAGACCTTGCCACCACGGCGGATGTGACGGGTGATGGCGATACGAGCGGACTCGATCTGCCGGTTCGTCACATAGGCCGGGGTGACGGCCTGGATGCCGTACTCACCGAACGCCAGCTCGGTGCCGCCCTTGGCCATGCCACGGCGCTTGGGGTGGTGCTGCTTACGGTGCTTGACCCGACGGGGGATCAGCATGAGGGTCAGGCCTCCGTTCCGGGGGTCTCCGCAGCCGCCGGAGCCTCAGAAGCGACAGCCTCGGCCTTGGGGGCCTGGGCAGCGTCACCCTGGGGACGACGACCACGGCCGCCGCGCTCGCCACCGCGGCGCTGCGGACGGTCATTACCGCCACCGCCGGCACCACGGGCCGGGCGGTTGCCCGCGCGGGCAGCGGCGTTGTCGGCGCGGACCTCGGCGATGTTCTTGACGTCGCCCTTGTAGATCCAGACCTTCACACCGATACGGCCGAAGGTCGTACGGGCCTCGAAGAAGCCGTAGTCGACGTTCGCGCGGAGCGTGTGCAGGGGCACCCGGCCCTCGCGGTAGAACTCCGAGCGGGACATCTCGGCGCCGCCGAGACGACCGCCGCACTGGATCTTGATGCCCTTGGCGCCGGCCTTCATCGTGCTCTGCATGCTCTTGCGCATCGCACGACGGAAGGAGACACGGGAGGACAGCTGCTCGGCGACGGCCTGGGCCACCAGCTGAGCGTCCGTCTCCGGGTTCTTGACCTCGAGGATGTTCAGCTGGACCTGCTTGCCGGTCAGCTTCTCGAGGTCACCGCGGATACGGTCGGCCTCCGCGCCACGACGGCCGATGACGATGCCCGGCCGGGCGGTGTGGATGTCGACGCGGACGCGGTCACGGGTGCGCTCGATCTCAACCTTCGAGATGCCGGCGCGCTCCATGCCCTGCGTCATCATCTTGCGGATGGCCACGTCTTCCTTGACGTAGTCCTTGTACAGCTTGTCGGCGTACCAACGGGACTTGAAGTCCGTGGTGATGCCGAGCCGGAACCCATGCGGGTTAACCTTCTGGCCCATTACCGGGTCCCTTCCTTGCTGGAGACGACCACGGTGATGTGGCTGGTCCGCTTGCGGATCCGGTAGGCACGGCCCTGGGCGCGCGGCCGGAACCGCTTCAGGGTCGGGCCCTCATCCACGAACGCCTCGCTGATGAACAGCGACTCGGCGTCCGTGTGGTCGTAGTTGTGCGCGGCGTTGGCAATGGCACTGTCCAGCACCTTGCCCACCGGCACGCTCGCGGCCTGCGGGGCGAAACGCAGGACCGCCTGAGCCTCCGTGGCGCTCATGCCACGGATAAGGTCCACCACGCGGCGGGCCTTCATGGGCGTGACGCGGATGTACCGCGCCTGGGCCCTGGCTTCCATGGTTGTCCCTTCGGTGTCAGTCATAGTCGTTCACACCCCGCCGTCAGCGACGCTTCGACTTGCGGTCGTCCTTGACGTGGCCGCGGAAGGTGCGGGTCGGCGAGAACTCGCCGAGCTTGTGGCCGACCATGGACTCGGTGACGAACACCGGGACGTGGATCTTGCCGTTGTGCACCGCGATGGTGTGGCCCAGCATTGCCGGGATGATCATCGAGCGCCGGGACCAGGTCTTGATGACGTTCTTGGTGCCAGCTTCGTTCTGTACGTCCACCTTCTTGATCAGGTGGTCGTCGACGAAGGGCCCCTTCTTGAGACTGCGCGGCATCTAAACCCGCTCCTAGCGCTTCTTGTTCGTCTTGCGGCGGCGGACGATGTACTTGCTGCTGGCCTTCTTCGGCGAGCGAGTACGTCCTTCCTTCTGACCCCACGGGCTGACCGGGTGACGGCCTCCCGAGGTTTTGCCCTCGCCACCACCGTGCGGGTGGTCGACGGGGTTCATGGCCACACCGCGGACGGTCGGGCGGACGCCCTTCCAGCGCATACGGCCGGCCTTGCCCCAGTTGATGTTCGACTGCTCGGCGTTGCCGACCTCGCCAATCGTGGCGCGGCAGCGAACGTCGACCATACGGACCTCACCGGACGGCATACGAAGGGTGGCCATGGAGCCCTCCTTCGCCAGCAGCTGGACGGAAGAGCCCGCGCTGCGGGAGATCTTCGCGCCGCCGCCGGGACGCAGCTCGATGGCGTGAATGGTCGTACCGACCGGGATGTTGCGGAGCGGGAGGTTGTTGCCGGGCTTGATGTCGGCGCCGGCGCCGTTCTCGATCCGGTCACCCTGGCTCAGCTTGGCCGGGGCCAGGATGTAGCGCTTCTCGCCGTCCGCGTAGTGGAGCAGCGCGATGCGCGCGGTGCGGTTGGGGTCGTACTCGATGTGCGCGACCTTGGCCGGCACGCCGTCCTTGTCGTGACGACGGAAGTCGATCACTCGGTAGGCGCGCTTGTGGCCACCGCCCTGGTGGCGAACGGTCACACGACCGGCGTTGTTACGGCCGCCCTTGCTGTGCAGAGGGCGGACCAGCGACTTCTCCGGCGTGGACCGCGTGATCTCGACAAAGTCGGCGACGCTGGAGCCACGACGGCCCGGGGTCGTCGGCTTGTACTTGCGGATACCCATTTCTCAGTCCTCGTCCGATTCCGGACGACTCGGACTCCGTTAGGAGACCGGGCCGCCGAAGATGTCGATTCGGTCGCCCTCAGCGAGGGTCACGATGGCGCGCTTGGTGTCCTTGCGCTTGCCGAAACCGGTGCGGGTGCGCTTGCGCTTGCCCTGCCGGTTGATCGTGTTGACCCCGGTGACCTTGACCGAGAAGACCGCCTCGACGGCCTGCTTGATCTGGGTCTTGTTCGAGCCCGGCGCAACGATGAACGTGTACTTGTTCTCGTCCAGCAGGGCGTAGCTCTTCTCCGACACGACCGGCTTGACAAGAATGTCGCGCGGGTCCGTGAAGGTCTTGCTCGTGGTCGTCGCCTCGGACATCAGGCGTCGCTCCCTTCGGTTTCGGCGGCGCCGTTACCGGTGAAGCGGTCGAAGGCGTCCTTGGTGAACACCACGTCGTCGGAGACAAGCACGTCGTACGTGTTCAGCTGGCCGGCCTCCAGGATGTGCACCTGGGGCAGGTTGCGGGCGGACAGCCACGCGGCCTCGTCGGCACGCTCGACGACCAGGAGCACGTTCTTACGCTCGCTGATCTTGCCGAGGAGGGACTTGGCGGCCTTGGTCGACGGGGCGGAGCCCTCGACGACGCCGGTCACGACGTGGATGCGGTTGTGACGCGCCCGGTCGGTCAGAGCGCCCTTGAGGGCGGCCTTGACCATCTTCTTCGGGGTCCGCTGCGAGTAGTCACGCGGCTTGGGGCCGTGGACGACGCCACCGCCGACGAACTGCGGGGCGCGGGTCGAACCCTGACGGGCGCGGCCGGTGCCCTTCTGGCGGTACGGCTTCTTGCCACCACCGCGGACTTCGCCACGACGCTTGGTGCTGTGCGTGCCCTGACGGGCAGCGGCCAGCTGCGCCACGACGACCTGGTGGATCAGCGGGATGCTGACCTTGGCGTCGAAGATCTCGGCCGGGAGCTCTACGGTCCCGGTGGTGTCGCCGGAGGGCGACAGAATGTCAATGGTGCTCATATCCTCAGGCCCCCTTGGCCGCGGTGCGGACCAGGACGAGGCCGCCGTTCGGACCGGGGATGGCTCCCTTGATGAGGAGCAGTCCCTTCTCCGCGTCAACGGCGTGGACGGTCAGGTTCTGGGTGGTGACCCGCTCGTTGCCCATACGGCCCGCCATGCGCATGCCCTTGAACACACGGCCCGGGGTGGCGCAGCCACCGATGGAGCCGGGCGAGCGGTGCTTGCGCTGGGTGCCGTGACCGGCGCCGAGGCCCTTGAAGTTGTGACGCTTCATGACACCGGCGAAGCCCTTGCCCTTGCTCTTGCCCGTGACGTCAACCTTGACGCCGGACTCGAACACCTCGGCAGTGATCTCCTGGCCGAGCGTGTACTCGCTGGCGTCGGAGGTACGGAGCTCCACCAGGTGGCGGCGGGGGGTCACGTCTGCCTTGGCGAAGTGGCCCTTGAGGGGCTTGTTCACCTTGCGCGGGTCGATCTCGCCGAAGGCGATCTGGACCGACTCGTAACCGTCGACGTCGTTGGTACGGACCTGGGTAACGACGTTCGGGCCGGCCTTGACCACGGTGACCGGGACGACACGGTTGTTCTCGTCCCAGACCTGGGTCATGCCGAGCTTCTCGCCCAGGATGCCCTTGATCTGCTTAGCCATCTTCTCCGCGCCTCTCAGAGCTTGATCTCGATGTCAACGCCGGCCGGAAGGTCCAGGCGCATCAACGAGTCAACGGTCTTGGGCGTCGGGTCGAGGATGTCGATCAGGCGCTTGTGCGTGCGCATCTCGAAGTGCTCGCGCGAGTCCTTGTACTTGTGCGGCGACTTGATGACGCAGTACACGTTCTTCTCAGTGGGCAGCGGCACCGGGCCCGCGACATGCGCACCAGTACGGGTCACCGTCTCGACGATCTTCTTCGCCGAAGAGTCGATGACCTCGTGGTCGTATGCCTTGAGCCGGATGCGGATCTTCTGTCCCGCCATGGCTTCCTCGTAATCCTGTCTCTTTGGAACGCTCTGGAACCTGGTGATTTCGACCGTCTTCCCCGACCCACGCGGTCGGGCGTGTCGTACCCCTTTCCGTAAATCTCCGCATGGCGAAGATCCCTCGTGAAGGGGTTCGTGGGAGAAGACACCCACCAGGCGCCTGGTCTGCACCCCGTTGACACTTCCCGGAAGATTCCCGTACGTCCGCCCCATTGCTGCCCGGAGGCAGATAAGGCGACGAGTACCGTGGGACTCGCTTCCGGTCCTCCCGACGAGAGGCGTGCAACATCGGCGCTCGACCGAGCAACTTGGCTAGTGTGCCATACCGGCCGCGCCGGACGCCAATCGGGCGCAGTACCTTACCCGTGACGTCGGTCATGTCAAACCTGATGCCACCTGGTGCACCCAAAGCCGAGGGCCCGGTCCCACCGCCGAAGCGGTGGGACCGGGCCCTCGTACCAGCTGGGTCGCTAGATCACTGGGTGATCTTGGTGACCTGGCCGGCGCCGACCGTACGGCCACCCTCGCGGATGGCGAACTTCAGGCCCTCCTCCATGGCGATCGGCTGGATCAGCTGAACGCTCATGGCGGTGTTGTCGCCCGGCATGACCATCTCGGTGCCCTCGGGGAGGGTCACGACGCCGGTCACGTCGGTGGTCCGGAAGTAGAACTGCGGACGGTAGTTGTTGAAGAAGGGGGTGTGACGGCCACCCTCGTCCTTCGACAGGATGTAGGCCTGGGCCTCGAACTGGGTGTGCGGCGTGACCGTACCCGGCTTGATGATGACCTGGCCGCGCTCGACGTCCTCGCGCTTGATGCCACGGAGGAGCAGACCGACGTTCTCACCGGCCTGGCCCTCGTCGAGCAGCTTGCGGAACATCTCGATGCCGGTGACCGTGGTGGTGGTCTTCTCCGGCTTGATGCCGATGATGTCGACGGTCTCGTTGACCTTGAGGACACCACGCTCGATACGACCGGTGACAACGGTGCCACGGCCGGTGATCGTGAAGACGTCCTCGATCGGCATCAGGAAGGGCTTCTCGACGTCACGCTCGGGAGTCGGGATGGCCTCGTCCACGGCCGCCATGAGGCCGAGGAGCTTCTCGCCCCACTCCTTGTCGCCCTCAAGGGCCTTGAGCGCGGAGACGCGCACGACCGGCAGGTCGTCGCCCGGGAACTCGTACTCGGAGAGCAGCTCACGGACCTCGAGCTCAACGAGCTCCAGGATCTCCTCGTCGTCCACCATGTCGGCCTTGTTCAGGGCGACAACGATGTACGGAACGCCGACCTGGCGGGCCAGGAGCACGTGCTCCTTGGTCTGCGGCATCGGGCCGTCGGTGGCGGCGACCACGAGGATGGCGCCGTCCATCTGCGCCGCACCCGTGATCATGTTCTTGATGTAGTCCGCGTGACCGGGGCAGTCGACGTGCGCGTAGTGACGCGACTCCGTCTGGTACTCGACGTGCGCGATCGAGATCGTGATACCGCGCTGGCGCTCCTCGGGAGCCTTGTCGATCTGGTCGAAGGCCGAGGCCTCGTTCAGGTCCGGGTACGCGTCATGCAGCACCTTGGTAATGGCGGCCGTGAGGGTCGTCTTACCGTGGTCGATGTGACCGATGGTGCCGATGTTGACGTGCGGCTTAGTCCGCTCGAACTTCGCCTTCGCCACTGGGGTCCTCCTGTGGAGTGGTTCTGTACGCCTTGCTTCATCGGCGCCAGGTGATCTTTGCTGGGGTTGCGGGCGAGGAGGGCACCCGCCGCGATCTTCTTACGGATTGCGACGGTATGCCCCACTGCCTGCCGTCAAGCCTAAGGCTTGCGTGGAACTCCGGGATCCCGGAGCTACTCGCCCTTGGCCTTCGCGATGATCTCCTCGGCGACGTTCCGCGGAACCTCGGCGTAGGAGTCGAACTGCATCGAGTAGCTTGCGCGACCCGAGGTCTTGCTGCGGAGGTCGCCGACGTAGCCGAACATCTCCGAGAGGGGCACGAGGCCCTTCACGACGCGGGCGCCGCTGCGCTCCTCCATGGCCTGGATCTGGCCACGGCGGGAGTTGAGGTCGCCGATGACGTCGCCCATGTAGTCCTCGGGCGTGGTGACCTCAACGGCCATCATCGGCTCGAGGAGCACGGGGCTCGCCTTGCGCGCACCCTCCTTGAACGCCTGCGAACCGGCGATCTTGAAGGCGAGTTCGGAGGAGTCGACCTCGTGGTAGCCACCGTCGAGAAGGGTGACGCGGACGCCCACCATCTCGTAGCCGGCCAGGATGCCGAACTTCATGGCCTCCTGCGCACCGGCGTCCACCGACGGAATGTACTCGCGGGGGATGCGGCCACCGGTGACCTTGTTGACGAACTCGTAGGACGCGTCGCCACCCTCGAGCGGCTCGAGCATGATCTGCACCTTGGCGAACTGACCGGTACCACCGGTCTGCTTCTTGTGGGTGTAGTCAATGCGCTCGACCGTCTTGCGGATGGTCTCGCGGTACGCGACCTGCGGCTTGCCGACGTTGGCCTCGACCTTGAACTCGCGCTTCATGCGGTCGACCAGCACCTCGAGGTGCAGTTCGCCCATGCCGCCGATGATGGTCTGGCCGGTCTCCTCGTCCGAGTGGACCTGGAAGGAGGGGTCCTCCTCCGAGAGCCGCTGGATGGCGACACCCAGCTTCTCCTGGTCACCCTTGGACTTGGGCTCGATGGCGACCTGAATGACCGGCGCCGGGAAGTCCATGGACTCCAGGATCACCGGGTTCTTCTCGTCGCACAGCGTCTCACCGGTGGTGGTCTGCTTCAGGCCCATGACGGCGATGATGTCGCCGGCGCCCACCGAGTCGATCTCCTCACGCTTGTTCGCGTGCATGCGGTAGATCTTGCCGATGCGCTCCTTCTTGCCCTTGACGGAGTTCAGCACAGCGCTGCCGGACTCCAGGCGGCCCGAGTAAACCCGGACGAAGGTGAGCTTGCCGAGGTGCGGGTCGCTCATGATCTTGAACGCAAGGCCGGAGAACGGCTCGTCGTCCGACGGCTTGCGCTTGATGATGACGTCGGGGTCCTTGACGTCGTGGCCCTCGATGGCCTCGACGTCCAGGGGCGACGGCAGGTAACGCACGACCGCGTCGAGCAGGGGCTGTACGCCCTTGTTCTTGAACGCGGTGCCGCAGAACACCGGGGTGACGGTGACAGAGCCCGCGCCGCCCTTGGAGGCGAGGGTGATGCGGCGGATGGCCGCCATCAGCTGCTCCTGGTCGGGCTCCTGGCCCTCCAGGTACAGCTCCATCATCTCGTCGTCGTTCTCGGCCACGGCCTCGAGCAGCTTGCCGCGCCACTCGTCGGCCGCCTCGACGTGGGTGTCCGGGATGTCGACGACGTCGTACATCTCGCCCTTGGTCGCCTCGGCGGACCAGACCAGAGCCTTCATCTGGACGAGGTCGACCACGCCCTTGAAGTCGGCCTCGGCACCGATCGGGAGCTGCATGACCAGCGGAACCGCGCCAAGGCGGTCCACGATCATGTCGACGCAGCGGTGGAACTCCGCGCCGGTGCGGTCGAGCTTGTTGACGAAGCAGATACGCGGCACGCCGTAGCGGTCCGCCTGACGCCAGACAGTCTCGGACTGCGGCTCCACGCCGGCGACACCGTCGAAGACGGTGACGGCGCCGTCGAGGACGCGGAGCGAACGCTCCACCTCGACGGTGAAGTCGACGTGACCGGGGGTGTCGATGATGTTGATCGTGTGATCAACACCCTCGAGCGGCCAGTGACAGGTCGTCGCGGCGGACGTGATGGTGATGCCGCGCTCCTGCTCCTGCTCCATCCAGTCCATCGTGGCAGCGCCGTCGTGGACTTCACCGATCTTGTACGAAACACCGGTGTAGAACAGGATCCGCTCGGTGGTGGTCGTCTTGCCCGCGTCGATGTGGGCCATGATCCCGATGTTGCGGACCTTGGCCAGGTCAAGCGAAGTGGTGGCCATAAGGCTCAGTCTTCTCTCGGTTCTCGATGGGGTTGTGACTACCAGCGGTAGTGCGCGAAGGCCTTGTTGGACTCGGCCATCTTGTGGGTGTCCTCGCGACGCTTGACGGCGGCACCGAGACCGTTGCTGGCATCCAGCAGCTCGTTCATCAGGCGCTCGGTCATGGTCTTCTCGCGGCGGGCGCGGGAGTAGCCCACGAGCCACCGGAGGGCGAGGGTGGACTGACGACCCGGGCGGACCTCGACGGGCACCTGGTAGGTCGCGCCACCGACGCGGCGGGACTTGACCTCGATGGCCGGCTTGACGTTCTCCAGGGCGCGCTTCAGCGTGATGACCGGGTCGTTGCCGGTCTTCTCGCGAAGGCCCTCGAGGGCGCCGTACACGATGCGCTCAGCGGTGGAGCGCTTGCCGTGGAGGAGAATCTTGTTGACGAGCGAGGTCACCAGAGGAGAACCGTAAACCGGGTCGATGATGACCGGGCGCTTCGGGGCGGGGCCCTTACGAGGCATTCTTACTTCTCCTTCTTGGCGCCGTAGCGGCTGCGGGCCTGCTTGCGGTTCTTGACACCCTGGGTGTCGAGGGAGCCGCGGATGATCTTGTAGCGAACACCCGGCAGGTCCTTCACACGGCCGCCGCGCACGAGCACGATGGAGTGCTCCTGCAGGTTGTGGCCCTCACCCGGAATGTAAGCGGTGACCTCGATGCCACTGGTCAGGCGGACACGAGCCACCTTGCGCAGCGCCGAGTTCGGCTTCTTCGGGGTGGTCGTGTAGACGCGCGTGCAGACGCCGCGACGCTGGGGGGAACCCTTCAGCGCGGGCGTCTTGTTCTTCTCGACCTTGTCCTGCCGGCCCTTCCGGACCAGCTGCTGGATCGTAGGCACCGTTTCTCCGGTTTCTGTGTGCCGATCTCGATACATCTAACCTGGGGTTTCAGCGACCCGCTCCGACCCACGCGGTCGGGTGTGTCGCGGACCTCATACGTTTCCCGGGGAACGGGAAGTGCGTATTTGTCGGTGTCTCGGCCACGGTGTCCCACGCGGTCAAGTGCACGCGCGAGAACCCGGGCACACCCCAGGCACAAGGTCAGAGCGTACCTATAGCATCGGCTCCGGTCAAAATGAAAGCCGCTGCGCCGCCGTCAGCGCACCTCGTGCACCACCGCGGTGATCAGCGCGACCGCAAGCAGCACGGCCACCAGCATCACGATGGTGACCACATAACCGAGCACCAGGCCCCCCACCGCCATCCCGTCGCCCTGCTCGCCGGTGCGACGGATCTCACGCCGGGCCATGTGCCCCAGCACTATGGCCGGAATCGCCGTCACCCCCACGAAGACCCCGCTCACCCCGCAGACCAGTGCCCCCACCGCCTTGCTGTTGGTGCGCGGAGGTCCGGGCACCAACGGCAGCGGGGGCCGCGGCAGGTCATGGGTGAGCGCGCCGAGTTCGCCGCTCGTACGGGCCTGGAAGGCCAGGCCTATCCGGTCCTCGTACTCCCCCTGCGTCAGACGCCCCTCGGTGAAGGCGTCCTTCAGGGTCTCCACCGCACGCTCGCGGTCAGCGTCACCGGCCAGCATCTCTCCATCATGCCGCAGGGCGGCCACCCCGGCGTGGGGTGGCCGCCCTGCGGTTCACAGCGGTACGACTCAGCCGTTGTACGGGCCGTAGTCGTAGTCCTCCAGCGGGACGGCCTGGCCGGAGCCGGTGCCGAACGGGCTGTAGTCGATGTCGTCGTAGCCGACGGCCGAGTACATCGCGGCCTTGGCCTCCTCGGTCGGCTCGACCCGGATGTTGCGGTAGCGGGACAGGCCCGTACCGGCCGGGATGAGCTTACCGATGATGACGTTCTCCTTGAGGCCCAGCAGCGAGTCCGACTTGGCGTGGATCGCCGCGTCGGTGAGCACTCGGGTCGTCTCCTGGAAGGAGGCGGCCGACAGCCAGGACTCGGTCGCCAGCGAGGCCTTGGTGATACCCATCAGCTGCGGACGGCCGGAGGCGGGGTGACCGCCCTCGGAGACCACACGACGGTTCTCGGTCTCGAAGCGACCACGCTCGACCAGCTCGCCGGGCAGCAGCTCGGCATCGCCGGACTCGATGATCGTCACGCGGCGGAGCATCTGCCGGATGATGATCTCGATGTGCTTGTCGTGGATCGACACACCCTGCGAGTTGTAGACCTTCTGGACCTCGTTGACCAGGTGCACCTGCACCGCGCGCTGGCCGAGGATGCGCAGCACGTCGTGCGGGTTGGTCGCGCCGACGATCAGCTTCTGGCCGACCTCGACGTGGTCACCCTCGCTCACCAGGACACGGGCACGCTTGGAGATCGGGTAAGGGATCTCGTCGGTGCCGTCGTCCGGAGTGACGATGATCTTCTTGGTCTTCTCGGTCTCCTCGATACGGACCCGGCCGACGGCCTCCGAGATCGGGGCCACGCCCTTGGGCGTACGGGCCTCGAAGAGCTCGACGACACGCGGCAGACCCAGGGTGATGTCGTCACCGGCCACACCACCGGTGTGGAAGGTACGCATCGTCAGCTGGGTACCGGGCTCACCGATCGACTGGGCCGCGATGATGCCGACGGCCTCGCCGATGTCCACCAGCTTGCCGGTGGCCAGGGAGCGGCCGTAGCACATGGCGCAGGTGCCGACGGCGGACTCACAGGTCAGGACCGAACGCATCTTGACCTGCTCGACGTCGTTCGCGACGAGCTGGCCGATCAGTACGTCGCCCAGGTCGGCGCCGGCCGTGGCCAGCACCTTGCCGTCCACCACGACGTCCTCTGCGAGGCAGCGGGCGTAGACCGTGGACTCGACGTTGTCGTTCTTGCGAAGGACACCGTCGTCGCCGCGCGAGGCGATCGTCAGCTTGAGGCCGCGCTCGGTGCCGCAGTCCTCCTCGCGGATGATGACGTCCTGCGAGACGTCCACCAGACGACGGGTGAGGTAACCCGAGTCGGCGGTACGCAGGGCGGTGTCGGCGAGACCCTTACGGGCACCGTGGGTGGAGATGAAGTACTCCAGCACGGACAGGCCCTCGCGGAACGACGCCTTGATGGGACGGGGAATCGTCTCGTTCTTGGCGTTGGACACCAGGCCACGCATACCCGCGATCTGACGCATCTGCATCATGTTTCCGCGGGCACCCGAGTCGACCATCATGAAGATCGGGTTGGTCTTCGGGAAGTTCGCGTTCATCGCCTCGGCAACCTCGTTGGTCGCCTTGGTCCAGATCGCGATGAGCTCCTGCGTGCGCTCGTCCTTGGTGATCAGACCGCGCTCGTACTGCTTCTGGACCTTCTCGTCCTGGGCCTCGTAGCCCTTGACGATGGCCTTCTTGGCCTCCGGCACGACGATGTCGGAGACAGCGACGGTGACACCGGAACGGGTGGCCCAGTGGAAGCCGGCCGCCTTCAGGTTGTCCAGCGTTGCCGCCACGACGACCTTCGGGTAGCGCTCGGCGAGGTCGTTGACGATCTCGGAGAGCTGCTTCTTGCCCACCGGGTAGTCCACGAACGGGTAGTCCTCGGGCAGCAGCTCGTTGAAGAGCGCCCGCCCCAGGGTCGTGGCCAGCCGGAAGGTGTCGCCGAGCTGGTACGGCTCGTCGCCCTCTTCCTGGGCCGGGGGGGTCCAGCCGCGCGGCGGGACGGTGCCGACCGGGAAGCGGATGTCGACCGTCGACTGCAGCGAGAGCTCGCGGTTGTCGAAGGCCATGATCGCCTCGGCGGTCGAGCCGAACGCCCGACCCTCGCCCTTGAGCTCGCGCTCCTCGGGGTTGGTGGTCAGGAAGAACAGGCCCAGCACCATGTCCTGGGTCGGCATGGTGACGGGACGACCGTCGGCCGGCTTCAGGATGTTGTTCGAGGACAGCATCAGGATGCGGGCCTCGGCCTGCGCCTCCGCGGAGAGCGGCAGGTGGACGGCCATCTGGTCACCGTCGAAGTCCGCGTTGAACGCGGTGCAGACGAGCGGGTGGATCTGGATGGCCTTGCCCTCGACCAGCTGCGGCTCGAAGGCCTGGATGCCGAGGCGGTGCAGGGTCGGTGCACGGTTCAGCAGCACCGGGTGCTCGGCGATGACCTCTTCCAGCACGTCGTACACGACCGTGCGGCCGCGCTCGACCATGCGCTTGGCGCTCTTGATGTTCTGCGCGTGGTTGAGGTCCACCAGGCGCTTCATCACGAACGGCTTGAAGAGCTCCAGCGCCATGGCCTTCGGCAGACCGCACTGGTGCAGCTTGAGCTGCGGGCCGACGACGATGACGGAACGGGCCGAGTAGTCGACTCGCTTGCCGAGCAGGTTCTGACGGAAACGACCCTGCTTGCCCTTGAGCATGTCGCTCAGGGACTTCAGCGGGCGGTTACCGGGACCGGTGACCGGTCGGCCACGACGGCCGTTGTCGAACAGCGCGTCGACGGCCTCCTGCAGCATCCGCTTCTCGTTGTTCACGATGATCTCGGGGGCGCCGAGGTCAAGGAGACGCTTGAGGCGGTTGTTGCGGTTGATGACGCGGCGGTACAGGTCGTTCAGGTCGGAGGTCGCGAAACGGCCACCGTCCAGCTGCACCATCGGACGCAGGTCCGGCGGGATCACCGGGACGCAGTCCAGCACCATGCCGTTGGGCTTGTTGGTGGTCTGCAGGAAGGCGGAGACGACCTTGAGGCGCTTGAGCGCACGGGTCTTCTTCTGGCCCTTGCCGGTCCGGATGATCTCGCGGAGCTTCTCGGCCTCTTCCTCCAGGTCGAAGGACTCCAGGCGCTTCTGCAGCGCCGCGGCACCCATCGAGCCCTGGAAGTACGTGCCGAAGCGCTCGCGCAGCTCGCGGTAGAGCAGCTCGTCACCCTCCAGGTCCTGGACCTTGAGGTTCTTGAAGCGGGCCCACACCTCGTCGAGACGGTCGAGCTCGCGCTGCGCACGGTCGCGCAGCTGCTTCATCTCGCGCTCCGCGCCCTCGCGCACCTTGCGGCGCACGTCGGCCTTGGCGCCCTCGGCCTCCAGCTCGGCCAGGTCCGTCTCGAGCTTCTTCTGCCGGCCCTCGACGTCCGCGTCACGGCGGTTCTCGATGTGCTGGCGCTCGACGGAGACCTGGGCCTCCAGGGAGGGCAGGTCGCGCGTACGGCGCTCGTCGTCCACCCACGTGATCATGTAGGCGGCGAAGTAGATAACCTTCTCGAGGTCCTTCGGGGCGAGGTCGAGCAGGTAGCCCAGCCGCGACGGAACGCCCTTGAAGTACCAGATGTGGGTGACAGGCGCGGCCAGCTCGATGTGGCCCATCCGCTCACGACGCACCTTGGCGCGAGTGACCTCGACGCCGCAGCGCTCACAGATGATGCCCTTGAAGCGGACACGCTTGTACTTGCCGCAGTAGCACTCCCAGTCCCGGGTCGGACCGAAGATCTTCTCGCAGAAGAGTCCGTCCTTTTCGGGCTTGAGGGTTCGGTAGTTGATGGTCTCCGGCTTCTTCACTTCGCCGTGCGACCAAGTACGAATGTCGTCCGCGGTGGCAAGGCCGATCCGCAGCTCGTCGAAGAAGTTGACGTCGAGCACTTGTCGTCAATCCCTCTTTCAGGGTCGAGTGTCAAACATGGTCTGAACGGTCCGGGGAAGGTGGGGGCTCTCCGAGAAGAGCCCCCACCGGCCCGTCAGACCTCTTCGACGCTGCTCGGCTCGCGCCGGGACAGGTCGATACCGAGCTCCTCCGCGGCACGGAAGACGTCCTCGTCGGTGTCGCGCATCTCGATGGACATGCCGTCCGAGGACAGCACCTCCACGTTGAGGCAGAGCGACTGCATTTCCTTGATGAGCACCTTGAAGGACTCGGGGATGCCCGGCTCGGGGATGTTCTCGCCCTTGACGATGGCCTCGTAGACCTTCACGCGGCCGAGCACGTCATCGGACTTGATCGTCAGGAGCTCCTGGAGGGCGTAAGCGGCGCCGTAAGCCTCCAGCGCCCACACCTCCATCTCACCGAAGCGCTGACCACCGAACTGAGCCTTACCACCCAGCGGCTGCTGGGTGATCATGCTGTACGGACCGGTGGAGCGGGCGTGCAGCTTGTCGTCCACCAGGTGGTGCAGCTTGAGGATGTACATGTAGCCGACCGAGATCGGGTCCGGGAACGGCTCGCCGGAGCGGCCGTCGAACATCCGGGCCTTACCCGAGGGCAGGACCATGCGCTCGCCGTCACGGTTCGGGATCGTGGCCTCGAAGAGACCGGTGATCTCGTCCTCGCGGGCACCGTCGAACACCGGGGTGGCGACGTTGGTGCCGGGCTCGACCTGGTCGGCGCCGATGGCCTGCAGGCGCTGCGCCCACTCGACGCTGAGACCGGAGACGTCCCAGCCCTGCTGGGCGAGCCAGCCGAGGTGGATCTCCAGGACCTGTCCCGGGTTCATCCGGGACGGGACGCCGAGCGGGTTGAGCACGATGTCGACCGGGGTGCCGTCCTCCAGGAACGGCATGTCCTCGATCGGCAGGATCTTGGAGATGACGCCCTTGTTGCCGTGACGGCCGGCGAGCTTGTCACCGTCGGTGATCTTCCGCTTCTGCGCCACGTACACGCGCACCAGCTGGTTCACACCGGGGGGAAGCTCGTCGCCCTCCTCGCGGTCGAAGACGCGGACGCCGATGACCTTGCCGGTCTCGCCGTGCGGCACCTTCAGCGAGGTGTCACGGACCTCACGGGCCTTCTCGCCGAAGATCGCGCGGAGCAGACGCTCCTCCGGGGTCAGCTCGGTCTCGCCCTTGGGCGTGACCTTGCCGACCAGGATGTCGCCGGCGACGACCTCGGCACCGATCCGGATGATGCCGCGCTCGTCGAGGTCGGCGAGGACCTCCTCCGAGACGTTCGGGATGTCCCGGGTGATCTCCTCGGGGCCGAGCTTGGTGTCACGGGCGTCGACCTCGTGCTCCTCGATGTGGATCGAGGAGAGGACGTCGTCCTGCACCAGACGCTGGCTGAGGATGATCGCGTCCTCGTAGTTGTGGCCCTCCCACGGCATGAATGCCACGAGCAGGTTCTTGCCGAGCGCCATCTCACCGTTCTCGGTGGACGGACCGTCGGCGAGCACCTGGCCGGCGACGACGCGAGCGCCCTCGTCGACGACGACCTTCTGGTTGAAGGCCGTGCCCTGGTTGGAGCGGGAGAACTTGGCGACGCGGTACGTGTTGTACGTGCCGTCGTCGTTGGCCACGGTGATGTAGTCCGCGGAGACCTCCTGGACCACACCGTCCTTGTCGGCCTTGATGACGTCACCGGCGTCGACCGCGCAGCGGTACTCCATGCCGGTGCCGACCAGCGGGGCCTGGCTCTTGATGAGCGGCACCGCCTGGCGCATCATGTTCGATCCCATGAGCGCGCGGTTGGCGTCGTCGTGCTCCAGGAAGGGGATCATGGCGGTCGCGGCCGACACCATCTGGCGCGGCGAGACATCCATGTAGTCCACTTCGCCGCCGGGCACGAGGTCGACCTCGCCGCCACGGCGACGGACCAGCACACGGGCCTCGACGAAGGTGTTCTCGTCGCTCAGCGGAGCGTTCGCCTGGGCGATGAGGTAGCGGTCCTCCTCGTCGGCGGTCAGGTAGTCGACCTCTTCGGTCACCCGGCCTTCGACGACCTTGCGGTACGGAGTCTCGATGAAGCCGAAGACGTTCACCCGGCCGTACGAGGCGAGCGAGCCGATCAGACCGATGTTCGGGCCTTCGGGGGTCTCGATCGGACACATGCGGCCGTAGTGCGAGGGGTGCACGTCACGGACGTCCAGGCCGGCCCGCTCACGGGACAGACCACCGGGGCCCAGCGCCGACAGGCGGCGCTTGTGGGTCAGGCCCGACAGCGGGTTCGTCTGGTCCATGAACTGGGACAGCTGGCTGGTGCCGAAGAACTCCTTGATGGAGGCGACGACCGGCCGGATGTTGATCAGGGTCTGCGGCGTGATCGCCTCGACGTCCTGGGTCGTCATCCGCTCACGGACCACGCGCTCCATCCGGGCCAGGCCGGTACGCACCTGGTTCTGGATGAGCTCGCCGACGTTGCGCAGACGGCGGTTGCCGAAGTGGTCGATGTCGTCGACCTCGACCACGATGGTCTGGCCGCTCTCGCCGACCGTCTCGGTCTCGCCCGCGTGAAGCTTCACCAGGTACTTGATCGTCGGGATGATGTCCTCGACGGTCAGCACACCGGAGTCCAGCGGCTGGGTGCCGCCGAGCTTCTTGTTGACCTTGTAGCGGCCGACCTGCGCGAGGTCGTAGCGCTTGGGGTTGAAGTAGAGGTTCTCGAGCAGCGTCTGCGCGGCCTCACGGGTCGGGGGCTCGCCCGGACGCAGCTTGCGGTAGATGTCGAGCAGCGCGTCGTCCTGGCCCTGCGTGTGGTCCTTCTCCAGGGTGGCGCGCATGGACTCGTACTCGCCGAACTCCTCGAGGATCTGCTCGGTGGTCCAGCCGAGAGCCTTCAGGAGGACGGTGACCGACTGCTTGCGCTTGCGGTCGATGCGGACACCGACCATGTCGCGCTTGTCGATCTCGAACTCCAGCCAGGCACCCCGGGAGGGGATGACCTTGGCGGAGTAGATGTCCTTGTCGGACGTCTTGTCGATCTGACTGTCGAAGTAGACACCCGGCGAGCGGACCAGCTGCGAGACGACGACACGCTCGGTGCCGTTGATGCAGAAGGTGCCCTTGTTGGTCATGAGCGGGAAGTCGCCCATGAAGACCGTCTGGGACTTGATCTCGCCGGTCTCGTTGTTGGTGAACTCGGCGGTGACGAAGAGCGGGGCAGCGTACGTGAAGTCGCGCTCCTTGCACTCGTCGATCGAGTTCTTGGGAGGCTCGAAGCGGTGGTCGCGGAAGGTCAGCGACATCGACCCGGAGAAGTCCTCGATCGGCGAGATCTCCTCGAAGATCTCTTCCAGGCCGGACTTCGTGGGGACTTCGTGACCACTGTCCAGAGCCGCCTCGACGCGAGACTTCCAGGCGGCATTACCGAGGAGCCAGTCAAAGCTCTCGGTCTGCAGCGCCAGGAGGTTCGGGACCTCGAGCGGCTCCTTGATCTTCGCGAAAGAAATGCGCAGCGGGGCAGTGCTTGCGCCGTTGTTCGTATGGGCAGTCGAGGCGTTGCGCGAGGCGGCCAAGAGGGGGTCCTTCCGAGGGCTCGGACTCACTACGCGCGTACCGGCTTCCGCCCCTGAGCGCAGGCAGGAACATCCTGGTCAGGACGTCCCTCGAGTGTGCTCAGGCTTGGGCTTGCCCCTGGTGACGGGCCAGCGGGCAGCTAACAGGCAGCGCAAAGGGTCAGTGTAGCCACTTGGCACACTGATGTCCAGTGCAGAGTTCCGGAGACCGGCAGAGCCAATCTCTCCCTCCGAGAGGGGTCGCCCCCTCGTTGTACTTCGCGCTTGCATCGCCTGGCGTTACCGAGCATTCCCGCATCGCCGTCGATCCATGCCTCGGTGCTGGTTCGATGTGGCGACGCGTCCTGAGAATTGCGCGCCGCGTGCGGTTCGTCAAGGCCTCCGCCGAGCGGAGATCGTCACACGCCACACCCCTGACCGGCGATGATCACCTTACCCGGGACCACCGACAGCCCTGGTGGACCACCACTCAAACGACCGAGGGCGGCCACCCGTACGGGTGGCCGCCCTGCGGCTGATCAGCCCTGCGAAAGGGCTACGCGATCAATGAGTCACTTGACCTCGACGGACGCGCCCGCGGCCTTGAGGGACTCGGCGGCCTTCTCAGCGGCCTCCTTGGCGACCTTCTCGAGGACCGGCTTCGGAGCGCCGTCCACGAGGTCCTTGGCCTCCTTCAGGCCCAGCGAGGTCAGCTCACGCACGACCTTGATGACCTGGATCTTCTTCTCGCCGGCGCCGGTGAGGACGACGTCGAACTCGTCCTGCTCCTCAGCAGCCTCGGCGGGGGCACCGGCAACCGGGCCACCGGCAACGGCGACCGGGGCGGCGGCGGTGACGTCGAACTTGTCCTCGAAGGCCTTAACGAACTCGGCCAGCTCGATGAGGGTGAGCTCCGCGAACTGCTCGAGCAGCTCGTCCTGGGACAGCTTCGCCATGATTGGCGTCCTTCCACTAATTTCGGCAGGTGCCGGATGCGTACATGTAGGCGGGCGTTCCGGCCCGCTGATACCGAACGGGGAGAGTTACTCCGCCGCCTCGGCCTCGGCGGGAGCCGGGGTACCGGCACCGCCCTGCTCGGCCTGCTTGGCACGAAGCGCTTCCGCGGTGCGGACGAACTTCGACAGGGGGGCCTGGAAGAGCGCGGCAGCCTGGGACTGCTTTGCCTTGAAGGCACCCGCCAGCTTGGCGAGCAGCACCTCGCGGGACTCGAGGTCCGCAAGCTTCTTGATCTCATCCGCGGAGAGCGCCTTACCGTCAAGGACACCGCCCTTGATGATGAGGTTCGGGTTCTCCTTGGCGAAGTCACGCAGACTCTTCGCCGACTCCACCGGGTCACCGGTGATGAAGGCGACCGCCGTCGGACCAGCGAACTGGTCGTCCAGCGTGCTGATCCCGGCCTCGTTGGCCGCGATCTTGGTCAGCGTGTTCTTCACCACGGCGTACTGGGCGTTCTCACCGAGCGAACGGCGCAGCTGCTTGAGCTGGGCCACGGTGAGACCGCGGTACTCGGTCAGCACTGCGGCGTTCGAGCTGCGGAACTTGTCCGTCAACTCGGCAACCGAGGCAGCCTTGTCGGGCCTCGCCATGAGTCTCGGCCTCCTTCCGGGTGATTGCGGACCGCACGGAAGGGGCTGAACAAAACAAACGCCCCGGCGCAGGCGCACGGGGCGGACTCGACCGGGCGTGAACCACGGGAGTCTTCCACTGTCACCTACGCGGGTCGTCCGCATGTAGCGGATCCTTCGGCCGCCGCTCCCTCGAATCGGGCGCGGCAACGACCAGCGGTCTTTGGCTTCTCCCAAAGAGTACGCGACGCCCGCGCCCCGACCAAATCGCCCGGGCAGCGCCCACTGACAGCGCCCTCGGACAGTGCCTACGAGGCGGACGCCGAAGGGCTCGCGCTCTGCGCCTTCAGCAGCGCCGTGTAGTCCACCGTGTCGGCCGCCGGCGGGGCCTTGACGACGACGTGGGTGCCGTAGTGCGCGTAGTAGGCGGTGGTGGTCGTGGAGCCGGCCGAGCCGTCGTCCTTCTGAAGCGACTTGATCACCAGGCCCCGCTTGTCGATCCACAGCTCGATCCGCTGGGTGTCGGTGGTGCCGAGGTAGTGCGTGGTCCGCACGCCGCGCACACGCTCCGGTCCGACCCTGCGTACGTCCCCGGACGCGATGAGCTCCTTCACCGGCCCGGCGGGGTCGCTCGCGCCGAGCTGCCCGGCGAGAGTGCCCGCCGCGGCGGCGCCGTACTTCAGCCAGTGCCTGCCGCCCATGGACGCGGCGACGCTGTCGGACACCCGTACGTAGACCGCCTTGCGCAGGCTGCGGGTCTGGCCCGCGCCGGTGCCGGTGACGGTCAGCCGGCCCGTGGCGGGGGTGTGGGACCAGTCCAGGACGCCGTGCCGGGCACTGGAGGAGGTGCCGGTCTTCGAGGTGCCGTCGACCTGGGCGGAGCCGGCCTTCTCGGTGGCCGTGGCGGCCTTGCGCAGCGCGCTGAGCACCTGGGGGTCGGTGGAGGTGGCCGAGGCGTCCGGGGAGGCCGTACCGCCGCTGCAGCCCGCGAGGGCGGTCGTCACCAGCGCGACGGCCGCGCACGTCGTCATACGCCACCTGAAGTCCATAAGGGCAGAAAATAACAGGCTGGGCCTGCTCCCGGAGGAGCAGGCCCAGCCTGTGGTGCCTTGTGCAGACGCGAGGACCGTCAGACGGTCGCGTCCTCCTCGACGAGGAGGTTGCGGGTGCGGTTCGGGTCCACCAGGATGCCGGGGCCCATCGTGGTGCTGATGGCGGCCTTCCTGATGTAGCGGCCCTTGGCGGCGGACGGCTTCAGACGAAGGATCTCGTCCAGCGCGGCGCCGTAGTTCTCGACCAGCTGCTGCTCACCGAACGAGGTCTTGCCGATGATGAAGTGCAGGTTCGAGTGCTTGTCGACGCGGAACTCGATCTTGCCGCCCTTGATCTCGGTGACCGCCTTGGCGGTGTCCGGGGTCACGGTGCCGGTCTTCGGGTTCGGCATCAGGCCGCGGGGACCGAGCACGCGGCCCAGGCGGCCGACCTTGCCCATGAGGTCCGGGGTGGCGACGACGGCGTCGAAGTCCAGACGGCCCTTCGCGACCTCGTCGATCAGTTCGTCGGAGCCGACGATGTCGGCGCCCGCGGCACGCGCGGCCTCGGCACGGTCACCGGTCGCGAAGACCAGGACCCGGGCGGTCTTGCCGGTGCCGTGCGGAAGGTTCACGGTGCCACGGACCATCTGGTCGGCCTTGCGCGGGTCGACACCCAGACGCATGGCGACCTCGACGGTCGAGTCGAACTTGGTGGTGGAGGTGTCCTTCGCGATACGGACGGCCTCGAGCGGGGCGTACTGACGCTCCCGGTCGATCTTGGCGTCCGCAGCGCGGAGAGACTTGCTGCGCTTGCTCATTGCTTCTCCTGAATGCTTTGGAGTCGTGGTGTGGGCCGAGCAGGCCCTTCCACAGGGGTGGTGGCTTTCGTCAGCCCTCGACCGTGATGCCCATGGAACGGGCGGTGCCGGCGATGATCTTCGCGGCGGCGTCCAGGTCGTTGGCGTTCAGGTCAGGGAGCTTGGTCGTGGCGATCTCGCGCACCTGAGCGGTCGTGATCTTGGCGACCTTCTTGACGTGCGGCTCGCCGGAGCCCTTGTCCACGCCCGCGGCCTTCAGGATCAGCTTGGCGGCCGGCGGAGTCTTGGTGATGAAGGTGAAGGAACGGTCGTCGTAGACCGTGATCTCCACCGGCACGACCATGCCACGCTGCGACTCGGTCGCGGCGTTGTAGGCCTTGCAGAACTCCATGATGTTCACGCCGTGCTGGCCCAGCGCGGGGCCGACCGGCGGCGCCGGGTTGGCCGCGCCGGCGTTGATCTGGAGCTTGATAAGCCCCGTGACCTTCTTCTTCTTGGGAGGCATTGCTCTCTCCGGGTCCTAGTGAGAGTGTTCTCTGCCTGCGAGCAGGCATACCGCACCACGATAGCGGGTACCGTGGCGAGGCCTGAAACCGAGCAGGTCAGGGCGGCTGCGAAGCCGACCTGACCTGGACGGAAGACTGGGTGCCGCGACTAGTTCTTCTGGATCTGGTCGAAGCTGAGCTCGACCGGCGTCTCGCGGCCGAAGATCTCGACGAGGCCCTTGACCTTCTTCGAGTCGGCGTTGATCTCGTTGATCGTCGCCTGCAGCGTCGCGAACGGGCCGTCGGTGACGGTGACCGAGTCGCCGACCTCGAAGTCCAGCACCTGGACCTCGACCTTGCGCTTGGCCGGTGCGCCGCCCTCGGCCTCGGCAGCGGCGGCCGCCGCCTCCTCGACCTCCGGGGCGAGCATCTTGACGATCTCGTCCAGGGTCAGCGGGTACGGGTCGTACGCGTTGCCGACGAAGCCGGTGACGCCGGGGGTGTTGCGGACGACGCCCCAGGACTCGTTCGTCAGGTCCATGCGCACCAGCACGTAGCCGGGCAGCTTGTTCTGGCGGACAGTGCGGCGGTCGCCGTTCTTGATCTGGACGACTTCTTCCTGGGGCACTTCGGCCTGGTAGATGTAGTCCTCGACGTTGAGCGAGACGGCGCGCTGCTCCAGGTTGGACTTCACGCGGTTCTCGTAGCCGGCGTAGGTGTGGATCACGTACCACTCGCCGGGCAGGGTGCGGAGCTCCTCGCGGAAGGCCTGGACCGGGTCGACCGGTTCGGCTTCTTCTTCCTCGATCTCGATCTCGTCCTCGGAGTCCTCGGTGGCCTCGGCCGCGAGGGCCTCGTCCTCGTCCTCGACGTGGACGGCGGCGGCCTCGGCCGGGATGCCCGCTTCGGCGTCCTCGGCCTCGAACTCGTCGGTCTCGTCGGCAGCCTCGACGATTTCCAGCTCGGTGTCGTCGCCCGGGACATCGGCCGACGCAGCCGCGTCAACGTCGGCTTCTACCGCCGCAGCGGAATCGACGGCGTCGTTCAGATTCGGGTCAGACACGGTGGCTGCTTCTTCCTGACTTCAAGGGGTGGATCTGGCGGTCGGGCGCCTTTGGGCACCTTCCGCGGGGGAATCACCCGAAGACGTACGAGACGCCCTTGCTGAATCCCCAGTCAATCACGGTCACGAGCGCGATGATGACCACAACAAAGACGATCACCACGCTGGTGTACGTGACCAGGTCGTTCCTGGAAGGCCAGACGACCTTGCGCAGCTCGGCGATGATCTGGCGGTAGAAGAGCGCGAGCCGGGCCACAGGGCCCTTCTTGCCGCGCTTGCCGCCCTTGCGGGCCTTCTTACTGGTGGTCTCCGCGGACTCAACGTCTTCGGGTCGACCACTCTCAGGCGTTGCGGTGGAGCCCAGGGCTTCCGTCACTCGTCCTCACCTGAATCCGGGTCGTTTGCTGAAAAATTCCTAACCTACGCCTGCGTATAGCAGGGCCGGAGGGACTCGAACCCCCAACCGCTGGTTTTGGAGACCAGTGCTCTACCAATTGAGCTACGACCCTTTGAAGCGTCCCCAACGTACCGCATCCGACCGGCTGCACGATGTGCGCAGGCAAGATCAGCTCGCGGGGTCCATCGACGGATGAGTGTACGTGTTCGGCGACCCTGCGTCGAATGCATGGCGTCCGGCCGTGGACTTCGGGTCGGGAACTCGTATGCCCCGGGCCCGGGGCGTCTGCGACGATGCAGGCATGACCGCTGCAACCCCTCCCGTACAGTCCCCCACCGAACGACGCGTGTCGGCCCGCATCGGGTCGATCTCCGAGTCCGCGACGCTCGCCGTGGACGCCAAGGCCAAGGCCCTCAAGGCCGCCGGGCGTCCGGTGATCGGCTTCGGCGCGGGCGAGCCGGACTTCCCCACCCCCGACTACATCGTCGAGGCCGCGGTGGAGGCCTGCCGCAACCCCAAGTACCACCGCTACACCCCGGCCGGGGGCCTGCCGGAGCTGAAGGCCGCCATCGCGGCGAAGACGCTCCGCGACTCCGGTTACGAGGTCGACCCGTCCCAGGTCCTGGTCACCAACGGCGGCAAGCAGGCCATCTACGAGGCCTTCGCCGCGATCCTCGACCCGGGTGACGAGGTCATCGTCCCGGCTCCGTACTGGACCACCTACCCCGAGTCGATCCGCCTGGCCGGCGGCGTCCCGGTCGAGGTCGTCGCCGACGAGACCACCGGCTACCGGGTGTCCGTGGAGCAGCTGGAAGCCGCCCGCACCGAGCGCACCAAGGTGCTGCTCTTCGTGTCGCCCTCCAACCCGACCGGCGCGGTCTACCCGCGTGAGCAGGTCGAGGCGATCGGCCGCTGGGCCGCCGACAAGGGCCTGTGGGTCCTGACGGACGAGATCTACGAGCACCTGGTCTACGGCGACGCGGAGTTCTCCTCCCTGCCGGTCGTGGTGCCCGAGCTGGCCGACAAGTGCATCGTCGTCAACGGCGTCGCCAAGACCTACGCCATGACCGGCTGGCGGGTCGGCTGGGTCATCGGCCCCAAGGACGTCGTCAAGGCCGCCACCAACCTGCAGTCGCACGCCACGTCCAACGTCAGCAATGTCGCGCAGGTCGCGGCGCTGGCCGCCGTCTCCGGCGACCTCGACGCCGTCGCGGAGATGCGGACCGCGTTCGACCGCCGCCGCCAGACGATCGTCCGGATGCTCAACGAGATCCCCGGCGTCGTGTGCCCCGAGCCCGAGGGCGCCTTCTACGCCTACCCGTCGGTGAAGGGCCTGCTCGGCAAGGAGATCCGCGGCAAGCGCCCGGCCGACTCCGTCGAGCTCGCCGCGCTCATCCTGGACGAGGTCGAGGTCGCCGTGGTCCCGGGCGAGGCCTTCGGCACGCCGGGCTACCTGCGCCTGTCGTACGCGCTCGGCGACGAGGACCTGGTCGAGGGCGTCTCGCGGCTCCAGAAGCTGCTGGGCGAGGCCCACTGACGACCGGGCCCGGGCTTGCCCGAATCCGTATTCGGGCAAGCCCTCGTTCGGGCAAAGCGGTACCGGCGCGACCATGGCGTACGGCAGGATCTGTGAATGGCACGTGACGTACGAACGCTCCCCAAGGCACACCTGCACCTGCACTTCACCGGCTCCATGCGGCCCAGCACACTGCTCGAGCTGGCGGACAAGTACGGTGTGCACCTTCCCGAGGCCCTGACCTCCGGCGAGCCCCCGAAGCTGCGCGCGACGGATGAGCGCGGCTGGTTCCGCTTCCAGCGGCTCTACGACAGTGCGCGGTCGGTGCTGCGGGAGCCCGAGGACATCCGGCGGCTGGTCCACGAGGCCGCCGAGGAGGACGCCAGGGACGGCTCGGGCTGGCTGGAGATACAGGTCGACCCGACCTCGTACGCACCCCGCCTGGGCGGGCTCATCCCCACGATGGAGATCATCCTCGACGCGGTGGAGACCGCCTCCCGGGACACCGGCGTCGGCATGGCCTTGATCGTCGCCGCCAACCGCATGAAGCACCCGCTGGACGCCCGGACGCTGGCACGGCTCGCCGTACGGTACGCCGACCGGGGCGTGGTCGGCTTCGGGCTCTCCAACGACGAACGGCGGGGCCTGGCCCGGGACTTCGACCGCGCCTTCGCCATCGCCCGGGACGGCGGGCTGCTGGCCGCGCCGCACGGCGGCGAGCTGGCCGGCCCCAGCAGCGTCCGCGCCTGCCTCGACGACCTCCACGCCGGCCGCGTCGGGCACGGGGTCCGCGCGGCGGAGGATCCCCGGCTGATGGCGAAGCTCGCCGAACGGCAGATCACCTGCGAGGTGTGCCCGGCGTCCAACGTCGCCCTGGGCGTCTACGAGAAGCCTGAGGACGTGCCGCTGCGCACCCTCTTCGAGGCCGGCGTACCGATGGCGCTCGGCGCCGACGACCCCCTGCTCTTCGGCTCGCGGCTGGCCGCGCAGTACGAACTGGCCCGGGACGCGCACGCCTTCACCGACGAGGAGCTGGCCGAGCTGGCCCGCCAGTCGGTGCGGGGCTCCCGCGCCCCGGAGGACGTACGGGACCGGCTGCTGGCCGGCGTCGACGGCTGGCTCGCGGCGGGGTGATCCCCCGGGGCCGGCGCGGGCGGCGTCAGGCGATGCCGGCCAGGACGGTACGGGCCACGCCGGCCGCGAAGTCGTCCAGGCGGCCGGGCGCGATGTCCTCGCCCATGAACTGGCTGAAGAACGCCTGCTGGAAGCACGCCCCGAGCAACAGCTCAGCCGCCGCCTCGGGGTCGGCTTCGGCGCGAATCCGGCCGTGGTCGCGCTCGGTGCGCAGGTAGCGGGCCAGCGCCAGCAGCGGCATGTGCGGACCGACACCCATCACGCGTACGGCTTCGCGGTGCCGTTCCAACAGGGCCGGTTCGGCGAAGAGGGAGGCGGCGATCGTCACGCTCGACTCGTAGAAGAGCGTCGCCGTGCGCGTGATGTCGATGAGGCACTGCTCGACGGTGCGGCCGCGGGGGTCGGCGGTGAGCTCGGCGAGCAGCGGGCCGAGGTTGGGCAGCCGCTCCTCGAGGACGCGTACGAACAGGTCCTCCTTGCTGCTGAAGTGCTTGTAGAGCGCGGCCTCGGAGCAGCCCGCGGCGCGGGCGATCTCCTTGGTGGTGGTCCGCGCGAGGCCGATGGTCCGCATAAGGCGCTCGGCGGCCTCCAGAATCCGGACCCTGGTGGACGTTGACTCGCGGGTGGGCATGCACTCACTCTAGTGGTGAGTGAATACTTACCCACCTGGAGGTGGACGGACATGAAGCTCACGGTCCTCGGCGCGACGGGACGTACCGGCCTGGAGGTCGTACGACAGGCGCTGAAAGACGGGCACGAGGTCACCGCCGTCGTGCGCGACCCGGCACGGCTGCCGGTCCAGGGCGAGCTGCTGACGGTCGCGAAGGTCCCCGACGTCACGGACGCGGAAGCCCTGCGCCCCCTGGTGGCCGGACGCGACGCCGTGCTGTCCGGGCTCGGACCCACCGGACGCAAGACCACCGGCATCGCCGAAGCCGGCACCCGGGCCATCGTGCGGGCGATGGAGGCGGGCGACACCCGGCGCCTCATCACGATCAGCGCGGCACCGGTCGGCCCACTGGCGGAAGGCGAGGGCTTCCTCGGCCGGCAGATCCTCCTCCCCCTGATCAGCGCGATCCTGAAGGACGTCTACACCGACCTCGCCGCCATGGAGGACGAACTGCGGCGCAGCGCCCTCGACTGGACGGCGATGCGGCCCGGGAATCTGACGAAGAAGCCGTTCACCGGGCACTACCGCAAAGTCATCGGTGCCAACGTGCCGAACGCGGGCTCACTGGGGCGGGCCGACCTGGCCCTCGCGATGCTCGACTGCGTCGGCGACCCGGCGACGGTCAAGCAGGTGGTGGGGGTGGGCGCGGCCAAGGGCTGAGGCCTAGAGGCTGACGCCGACCGTCACGGGCTCGTTGACCAGCGTGACACCGAAGGCCGCGTGGACGCCGTCCCGCACCTCACGGGCAAGGGCGAGGAGGTCCTCGGCCTTGGCCTGGCCGCGGTTGGTCAGGGCGAGCGTGTGCTTGGTCGAGATCCGGGCCGGCCCTGAGCCGTAGCCCTTGGTGAAGCCAGCCTTGTCGATCAACCAGGCGGCTGAGGTCTTCACATGGCCGTCGCCGGCCGGCCAGCCGGGCGACGACGCCTCCGGGCCGAGGCGGTCGTGCACGCGGCTGATGAAGACGTCGTACTCGGCTTCGCTCAGGATCGGGTTCGTGAAGAAGGAGCCCGCGGACCAGGTGTCGTGGTCCGCGGGGTCCAGGACCATGCCCTTGCTCGCGCGCGTCCTGAGCACCGTCTCGCGGGCGAGCGCCAGCGGCACACGCCCGCCCGGCTCGACGCCGAGCGCGCGGGCGACCTCGGCGTACTTGACGGGCGCGGACAGCCCTCCCGCGTCCTCCAGGTCGAAGCGGACGCGCAGCACGACGTAGCGGGCCGGGTCCGCCTTGAAGCGGCTGTGGCGGTAGGAGAAGGCGCAGTCCGCGTTCCCGACCGTCACCACCGCGCCGAGGTCGCGGTCGTACGCGACCACCTCGGCGATCGTCGCCGACACCTCCTGGCCGTACGCGCCCACGTTCTGGATCGGCGTCGCCCCCGCCGAGCCCGGGATGCCGGCCAGGCACTCGATTCCCGCCAGCCCCGCCTCGACCGTCCTGGCCACGGCATCCGTCCACACCTCGCCGGCGGCGAGTTCGAGCCGCGTACCGTCCAGGGCGAAGCCCGTGGTGGCGATGCGCAGCGCGGTGCCGTCGAAACCGTCGTCCCCGATCACCAGGTTGCTGCCGCCCCCGATGATCAGCAGCGGGGTCCCGGAGCCGTCCGCCTCGCGCACCGCCGCGATCACCTCGTCATCGGTCGTCGCCGTCACCAGGCGCGCGGCGGGGCCGCCCAGGCGGAAAGTCGTCAGCGGGGCAAGCGGGGCGTCGTACGTAACGGTCACGCGGTTCAGCTTACGCAGCGCCATCCAGGGGCCGTTCCCGGTGCCGGTCCGGGGCCTCCGGGGCTGGGGGTCCTGGACCGACATATTTACGTGCGTGACGGGCCACCGGTTTTCTTGCCCGGCATGCCGCACACAAATATGCGGAGCGTCCAGAACCCCCACCCCTCCGACCCCGGCCCTCCCCTCGCCCCCAATCGCCCTCCCCCCTGCGTTGCTGCCCACAGCCACGCCGGGCGGAGGATGACCCCGGCCCTCCCGCCTCGTGCCCGGCTGCCATCCCTTGCCCTCCCGTTCTCGTGCCCGGCTGCCTCCCCTCGCCGTCACGGCACTGCCTCGTTGCTGCCCGCAGTCGCGTACGGCGGGAGGGCCCCGCACTCGTTTCGTCCCCGACAGCCACCCCTCACCCCTCACCCCTCACCCTTCGGCTTTATGCCCGCAGTTACGTAGGGCGGAGGGTGACCCCGGCACTCCTGTCTCGTGCCCGACGGCCACCCCTCACCCCCTCGCCCTGCGGCGTTGATGCCCGCAGTTACGTAGGGCGGAGGGTGGCCGTTCGTGCCCGGGTGCCTTCTCGCGCTGCGGCGTTGGCGCCCGCAGTCACGTACGGCGGGAGGGTTTCCTGCCCCGCTGCCGCCCCTCACCCCCTCGCACCGCCGCGTTGCTGCCCGCAGGCGCGTACGGCGGGAGGGCCGGGGTCGGAGGGGTGGGGGTTCTGGACGCTCCGCATATTTGTGTGCGGCATGCCGGGTGAGGCAGCGGAGGGGCCGTCACGCACGTAAATATGTCGGTCCAGGACCCCCAGCCCCGGAGGCCCCGGACCGGCACCCGCCAGGTGCGGCGGTTACCCGGCGGCAGCGACCCGCTCCTTCGAGTCGACGGACCGCACGACGGTCTCCGTACGGCGCAGGCGGGGAGCCACGAGGGCCGCCACCGCGCCCAGCGCGACGGCGGAGGCGCCGACCCAGAGGGCGGGGCTGAGGCCGTCGGCGAACCGGGCGGCGGACTCGTAGCCGCCCTGGGCGGAGAAGACGGAGGCCAGGACGGCGATGCCGAGCGCGCCGCCCACCTCGCGGAGAGCGTTGTTGGCGCCGGAGGCGATGCCCTGCTCCTCGGGGCGGACGCTGCTCATGACGAGGTGGGCGCTGGGCGCGAAGAACAGGGACATCCCCATGCCGCTGATGACCATGGCCGGGAGCTGGGAGGCGTAGGAGACGTCGGGAGAGATGACCAGGGCGAAGAGCGCGAGGCCGACGGCCTGGAGGGCGAGCCCGGTGGCGACCACCGGGCGGCCGCCGATGCGGTCGGAGACGGCGCCGGCGACCGGGGCCAGGAGCAGCGGCATGCCGGTCCAGGGCAGCATCCGTACGCCGGCCTCCATCGGGGAGTAGCCGCCGACGCCCTGCAGGAACTGGCTGAGCAGGAAGATCGAGCCGAACATGCCGAGGAACATCAGCAGGCTGGCCGCGTTGATGGCGGAGAAGGCGCGGCTGCGGAAGAGGCGCATCGGCAGCATGGGGTTCTTGCCGCGGATGCCGTGGCGGACGAAGCCGGCGAGGAGCGCGGCGCCGACGATCAGGCCGGTCAGGACCCAGGTGCTGGTCCAGCCGTCGGCAGTGCCGCGGATGAGGCCGTAGACGAGGCCGAACAGGCCGCCGCTGGCGAGCAGGGTACCGGGGACGTCGAGGCGGGCGGTGGCGCCACGGCTCTCGTCGAGGCGGAGGCGGGCCAGCGGGATGAGGAGCAGGCCGAGCGGGACGTTCAGCCAGAAGATCCAGTGCCAGGAGACGTGCTCGGTCAGCGCGCCGCCGATGAGCGGACCGGTGGCGACGGCCACGCCGTTGGCCGCGCCCCAGATGCCGAAGGCGGTGCCGCGGCGCTCGGCCGGGACGGCGGCCGTGAGCAGGGTCAGGGTCAGGGGCATCAGGATCGCGGCGCCGACGCCCTGGACGGCGCGGGCGGCGATCAGCTCGCCCATGCCGGGAGCGAGCGCGGCCGCGGCGGAGGCGGCGGAGAAGATGCCGATGCCGATGACGAAGAGCTTGCGGCGGCCGAAGCGGTCACCGAGGGCGGCGCCGAACATGAGCAGGACCGCGAAGGTGAGGGTGTAGGCGCTCACGGTCCATTCGAGGTCGGCCAGGCCGCCGCCGAGGTCCTTGCGGATGGAGGGGAGGGCGGTGGTGACGACGAGGTTGTCGAGCGCGGCCATGAAGCCCGCGACGCTGGTGATGACCAGCGCCCAGGCGGCGGAGCCGCGCCGGGTGGTGGTGCCTTGCTCTTCCATGTTTCCCCCTGCGATGATGTTAGTTATTGATCAATAACCTTTGCGGACATATGGATGCGCTGCCGTGCACAGCGATGGGATCAGCGGGGATAGCGGTCCGCGTAGAGCTTCTCGATGCCCGTCCAGCAGCGCTCGCCCTCGCCGATGCCGAGTGCGACCAGCACATTGACGAGCATGCCGGTGCCGAAGAACTGCGCGGCCTCGCCGTCGTCGACGCCCGTGCGGGCCACGACGTACGACCACAGCTCCATCCAGCCGCGCCGGCAGAACTCGCGGATCTCGTCGTCGTCGACCGAGGCGACGTACATCTGGAGTTGCATACGCAGGGTGTCGTTCCCGCTGATCAGCTCCGTGTACGACATGCACATCTTGCGGAGGGCGGCCTCGCCCTCCAGGCCCTCGGTGACCTGCTCGAGGAACTGCTCGATGCTCTGGAAGCAGCGCTCGGCGGCGGCGAGGAAGAGGCTCTTCTTGTTCGGGAAGAGCCGGAAGAGATACGGCTGTGACACGCCTATGCGCTTGGCGATCACGGCGGTGGAGGTGCCGTTGTAGCCGGTCAGACCGAATTCGGTCACCGCCGCCCGGATCGCCGCCTCGCGGCGCTCGTCGGCGGTCATCCGGATTCCGTCGCTTGCCATGCCAAGTAAGTTATCAATCAATAACCAGCGGGGTCAAGAGGGTACGGCGGCGGAAAATCCCGCCGCCGCCCTGCTTGCGAGCCCTCAGGCCAGCCGGACCACGGCCCGCGACATGCCCAGCACCTTCTGGCCGTCGGCGGTCGCGGTGAGGTCGACCCGGACCGTGCGCTCCTGGTCGTCCAGCTTGGCGCCGACCTTGGCGGTGACCTCGATCAGCGCGCCCTTGTCGTCGTTGGGGACGACGACCGGCTTGGTGAAGCGGACGCCGTACTCGGTGACCGCGCCCGGGTCGCCGACCCAGTCGGTGACGACGCGGATGGCGGAGGCCATGGTGAACATGCCGTGCGCGATGACGTCCGGCAGCCCGACCTCCTTGGCGAACCGTTCGTTCCAGTGGATGGGGTTGAAGTCGCCCGAGGCGCCCGCGTACTGGACGAGTGTGGCGCGGCTCACCGGAAACATCCGGGCGGGCAGCTCGGTGCCGGCCTCGACCTCGTCGTAGGAGATCTTCGCGGTCATGGTCAGCTCTCCTCCGGTGCCCGGGACACCAGCTTCATCAGGGCGGTCACGACGTGCTCGCCGCTCTCGTCCCGCACATCGCCCCGTACGTCGATGACATCGTTCCCGGCGAGGGACTTGATGGCGTCGATGGCCACCGTCACGGACAGCCGGTCCCCGGCCCGGACCGGGCGGGTGTAGCTGAACTTCTGGTCTCCGTGCACCACGCGGCCGAAGTCCAGCCCGAGTTCGGGGTCCAGGACGACCTGCCCGGCGGCCTTGTACGTGATCAGGAAGGGGAAGGTCGGCGGGGCGATCACGTCGGGGTGACCGAACGCCTTGGCCGCATCCGGGTCCGTGTAGACGGGATTGGGGTCCCCGACCGCCTCGGCGAACTCGCGGATCTTCTCGCGCCCCACCTCGTAGGGAGCGGTGGGCGGATACGTCCGCCCGACGAAGGACTGGTCCAGCGCCATCGGCACCTCCTGTTGGAACAAACGCTGTGGATCAAACGCCTGGAGTCAAACGCCACGAGGCCGCCCCCGGTTGTGGGGACGGCCTCGTGTTACGTAAAGCCTGAGATCAGCGCGTTTCGCGGTGCGCGGTGTGCGCGTTGCAGCGCGGGCAGTGCTTCTTCATCTCAAGACGGTCCGGGTCGTTACGCCGGTTCTTCTTGGTGATGTAGTTCCGCTCCTTGCACTCCACGCAGGCCAGCGTGATCTTCGGGCGGACGTCGGTGGCGGCCACGTGAGTGCTCCTTGACGAACGGGTAATAGAAAGTGAACACAGCAAGAGTAGCCGATTGAAGGACCGATCCCACAATCGGCTACACAGGGTAGCGGCGACCGGACTTGAACCGGTGACACAGCGATTATGAGCCGCTTGCTCTACCGACTGAGCTACGCCGCTGCGATGAAGAGACAACCCGCCGGACGGCGGGTCAGCTGATCATCAGAGCCCCCATGCGGAATCGAACCGCAGACCTTCTCCTTACCATGGAGACGCTCTACCGACTGAGCTATAGGGGCGAACGGGGAAGACATTACACGGTCCGCCGCCGAAGGTGAAATCCGTATCTGCGGGGCACACCGGACGCGGTCTGCGGTGTCACGCAGGTCACTTGGGGAGGCGGCCCGCCCCTCCGGAGGGTGACGGCACCGGTACGACTATTCGCCTCTTACGGGACGCATCGGGTGCCGCGCCCTAGGCTCGTGCTCGCGTGATCTTGCCTCCGGCCTCGAGGAGCGCGATGACCGACAGCCCGCCGCAGCCCTCCGTGGCCGCCACCGACACTCCCCTTCTGCTGTGCGGCGCCCGCCTCGCCGACGGCCGCTCCGTCGACGTACGGCTGGGCGGTCCCCGCATCGAGGCCGTCGGCACCGCCGGCAGCCTCGCCGCCGGCTGCCAGGCCCCCCGCATCGACCTCAGCGGCTACCTGCTGCTGCCCGCCCCCGCCGACCCGCACGCCCACCTGGACACCGCGCTCACCGCGGACTGCGGCGGCCCGCCCTCGTACGAGGAGGAGGACGTCCAGCGCCGGGTCACCGAGGCGGTGCTGCTGCAGCTCGGGCACGGCACCACCGCGATCCGTACGCACGTCAGGATCGGCGACGTCGCCGGGCTGCGGGCATTGGAGGCCGTGCTGCAGGCCCGGCGCGCCCTGCGGGGGCTGGCCGAGCTGCACGCCGTGGCCGTGCCCCGGCTGCTCACCGGCATCGCCGGGGCGGACGGGCTCGCCGTGCTGCGCGACGCGCTGAAGATGGGCGCCGGGGTCGTCGGCGGCTGCCCCGACCTCGATCCGGACCCGGGGGGATACGTCGAGACGGTGCTCGGCGTCGCCGACGAGTTCGGCCTCCCCGTCGACCTGCACACGGAAGGCGGCGACCCGGCGCGGCTGGCCCGGCTCGCCGCCATGGCCGGCGGACTGCGCCCCGGCGTCACCATCGGCCCCTGCGGCGGACTGGCCCGGCTCCCCCGCGACTCCGCAGCCCGCGCCGCCGACCAGCTCGCCGCCGCAGGGGTGTCCGTCGTCGCCCTCCCCCAGGGCGGCTGCGGTGCTCTCGAAACCGTACGGCGCGGTCCCGTTGCCCCGGTACGGGCGCTGCGCGCCGCCGGAGTGCGGGTCGCGGCCGGCAGCGGTGCCCTGCGCGACCTGGCCAACCCGGTCGGGCGCGGCGACCCGCTGGAGGCGGCCTTCCTGCTGGCCTCGTACGGGGAGTGCGGCGCCGCCGATGCCTACGGCGCCGTCAGCGGGCAGGCCCGGGCGGTGCTGGGGCTGCCGGAGGTCCGGATCGAGGCGGGCTTCCCGGCGGAGCTGCTGGCAGTGCGGGCCGACCGGATCGAGGCCGCGCTGTCGCTCGCGTACAGCCGGATCGTGATCCACCGGGGGCGGGTGGTGTCCCGGACCAGCGCCGTGCGGGAGTTCACCGACACGCTGGCGCTGGATCTGCCCCGGCAGACCCGGAGCCGCAAGGATCCGGCGTGAGGCGTAGCGTCGAAGACATGCGCATTGTGATCGCTGGTGGACACGGACAGATCGCGCTGCGGCTGGAGCGGCTGCTCGCCGGGCGCGGGAACGACGTCGCGGGCCTCATCCGCGACCCGGAACAGGCGGAGGACCTGCGCGCGGTCGGCGCCGACCCGCTCGTCCACGACCTGGAGAAAGCCTCCGTCGAGGAGATCGCCCACGCCCTGCAGGGCGCCGACGCGGCCGTCTTCGCGGCCGGCGCCGGGCCCGGCAGCGGGACGGCCCGCAAGGAGACCGTCGACCACGCCGCCGCCGTGCTCTTCGCCGACGCCGCCGAGCGGGCCGGCGTACGTCGCTATCTGGTGGTCTCCAGCATGGGCGCCACCGCGACGCCCCCGGTGGGCACCGACCCGGTCTTCGCCGTCTACCTCCGGGCCAAGGCCGCCGCCGACGCCGACGTGCAGGCCCGCACCGGCCTCGACTGGACCATCCTGCGCCCGGGGCACCTCACCAACGACCCCGGCACCGGTCGCGTGCAGCTCGCGGCCTCCACCGGGCCCGGGCCGGTCAGCCGGGACGACGTGGCGGCGGTGCTGGCGGAGCTGATCGACACGCCTTCAACCGCCGGGCTGACCCTGGAGCTGATCGAGGGTCACACGCCGGTGGCGGTCGCCGTGAAGGACGTCGCCGGCAACTGACGGGTCAGAACTTCCCTCTGGTGGCGGGACTCTTTCAGCCGTTCGGCGCCCCTGGTGAGCGACCCCTCTCTGCGACTGAGTGAATAGCCGCGAAGCTCTCATTCCGGTCGCAGCGGGCTCCGTTGCGGCATGCTCTGAAAGAGGTGTCCGATGGGGAGCAATCACATATCGCTGCGTCGACGATCACGCTGGCGTCGTTTCATCACCCTGGCCCTCACCCCATTGCTGGCCCTGACGGCCATCGCCGCCCATGCGCAGGGGGTGTGGCTGACCCTGCCGTCGATGACCCCTCGCGCCTTTGCGGCGAGAGCGACGGCACCCTGCCCTGATGGCCTGAAGAACCTGTGCGTCTACGTCGTCGGGGGCCGGGGCGGCACCGACCTCATGACCCCCCAGGGCACGGCGGAGGCATTCAGCCCGGCCGCCGGCACCTGGGCCAGCCTGCAGGAGATGCTGACCCCCCGCCAGGATCTGGCGGGGGTGGGCGCCCCCTGCCCGAAGGGACTGCGCAGGGCCTGCGTGTACGCCATCGGCGGGTACGGCGCGAAGACCGGCTACCCGGCGGTCGTCTCGAACACGGTGGAGGCGTACAGCCCGGCCACCAACGGCTGGATCACCCTGCCCACGCTGCCGACCGCCCGTCAGGGCCTGGCAGGTGTCAAGGCACCCTGTCCCGAAGACCTCGGGGTGCCACTGCGGGGCACCTGTGTCTACGCCCTCGGCGGGATCACTGTTGCCAACCCCAGGGGCGCCACCCCGGTGCGCACAGCAGAGGTGTACAGCCCGGCCACCAACACGTGGGGCCACCTGCCGGACATGAACATTGCCCGCGCCTACCTTGGAGCAGCGGCCGCGACCTGCCCCTCCGGCCTGGGATTGCATGGCACCTGCGTGTACGCCATCGGCGGGATCACCGGCGCCGGCAACACCGCCGCCGTCACGAACGAGGTTGAGGTCTACAGCCCCGCAGCCAACGTGTGGGTGAAGCTGACTGCGATGACGACCGCCCGATCGGAACTGTCGGCGGTGGGAGCGCCCTGCCCCCGGGGAGTGGTGAACGGCTGCGTGTACGCGATCGGCGGGACGAACGGCACCGCCTCGCTCGCCACGGTGGAGGTCTACAGCCCCGCCACCAACGCCTGGGTGAGCCTGCCTCCCGGGATGCCGACCGCCCGCAGGGGTCTGATGGGCACGGCGGCAGCCTGTCCGAAGGCACCTAAGGAGCGCTGCGTGTACGCCATCGGCGGCCTCGGCGTACTTCCTCCCCCCGGCAACACGGCCCTCCCCCCCAGCACCGCCGACACCATCCTGGGCACAACCGAGGCCCTCCCCATCGAGCGCCCGCGGCGTCAGGAAGGCCCGAGCCGTCCAGAAAGTTCGGGGCGTCCTGAAAGCTCGGGCAGCCCTGACAGCTCGGTTAACCCTGACAGCTCGGGGCGTCCGAACAGCTCGGGCAGCCCTGACAGCTCAAGCCGTCCTGACAGCTCAGGCAGCCCTGACAGCTCGGGTCGTCCGGACAGTCCGGGCAGCCCTGACGGCATGGGTAATCCGGACGGTATGGGTAATCCGGGCCGTCCAGCCATCGACGGCTGACGCCAAAGACCCCCGCTGGGCTGCGTTTCCGCAGTTCAACGGGGGTCTCCCATGTGGCGGCGCCAGGGTTCGAACCTGGGTAGGCTGAGCCGGCAGATTTACAGTCTGCTCCCTTTGGCCACTCGGGCACACCGCCTGGGATGGTGCCGCCCCCGGGCTCCCGCGTGGGGTGCTCCGTGGCGACGACGTAAACAATACCCGATGGGCGGGGGTGCTCCGCCACTCGGTTGATCAGCCCTTCGGACAGGGACGGTGGCTAGGCTTGCGGTCGCGGTCCACGGTGGGCCGCGAACGAAGTGGATCAGAGCCAAGGAGCCAACAGAAGATGGCCGACTCCAGTTTCGACATCGTCTCGAAGGTCGAGCGGCAGGAGGTCGACAACGCCCTCAACCAGGCCGCCAAGGAGATCTCGCAGCGCTACGACTTCAAGAACGTGGGCGCCTCGATCGCCTGGTCGGGCGAGAAGATCCTGATGCAGGCGAACTCGGAGGAGAGGGTCAAGGCGATCCTCGATGTCTTCGAGACCAAGCTGGTCAAGCGGGGTATCTCGCTGAAGTCGCTGGACGCGGGCGAGCCGCAGCTGTCCGGCAAGGAGTACAAGATCTTCGCGTCCATCGAGGAGGGCATCTCCCAGGAAAACGCGAAGAAGGTCGCCAAGATCATCCGCGATGAGGGCCCCAAGGGCGTCAAGGCGCAGGTGCAGGGCGACGAGCTGCGGGTCAGCTCCAAGAACCGGGACGACCTGCAGGCCGTGATCGCGCTGCTGAAGGGCAAGGACTTGGAGTTCGCCCTGCAGTTCGTCAACTACCGCTGAGAAGTCGTCAGTCGGAGCACATGGCAGGGGCAGGGCACACGGGTGGCGGGATCCACCCCTGCGCCCTGCCCCTGTCGTTGCCGGTCGTGCCGTTGGCGGATTCGTGGGGGGACCAGCGGGACTACCGGACGGTCAGGTCGGCGCTCTGTGTGCCGACGGAGATCGTGTACGTTCCCGGGCGCACGGCGCGCGGGCCGGTGCCGGTGATGTCGCCGGTGGTGACGGCGAGCCGGGAGAGCGGGAAGGACACGTTGACGGTGCGGGTCTCGCCGGCCTTCAGGTGGACGCGGGTGTAGGCGGCGAGCTGCTTGGGCGGGGTGAGGACCGCGCCGACGGGCTGGGTGGCGTACAGCTGGACCACCAGGTCGCCGGCGGTCTTGCCGGTATTGGCGACCTGGACGGCGGCCTTGACGGTGCCGTTGCGGGACAGCGTGGCGTCGGGGAGGGTGACGCCCTTGACGTCGTAGGTGGTGTAGGAGAGGCCGGAGCCGAAGGCGAACAGCGGGTCGTAGCCGGAGCTGGGGCCGCCGTTGGTGCCGGGGAGCTGCTGGTAGTACATGGGCTGGTCGCCGGTGCTCTTGGGCCAGGAGACCGGGAGGCGGCCGCTGGGGTTGGCGCGGCCGAAGAGGACGTCGGCCACGGCGGTGCCGCCCTCGCTGCCGGGCAGCCAGGCCATCAGGAGTTGCTTGGCGTCGTCGGCGCTGCCCAGGACCAGGGGCCGGCTGGCGATGACGACGACCGCGACCGGCTTGCCGGTGGCCTGGAGCCGGTCGACCAGGGCCTGCTGGTCGGCGGACAGGGCCGGGGTCTCGCTGTCGTTGTTGCCCTCGGCGCCGGGTTTCTCGCCGACGACGACGATCGCGGCGTCGGCGTTCTGGGTCTTGGCCACGGCGTCGTCGGCGGTGGTGGCGAGGTCGGTGTGGTCACTGCCGAGCAGCGCCTTGACGCCCTGGTAGACGGTGACGCCGGGGTCGGTCACGCCATCGGGGATGCCCTGCCAGCCGATGGTCCAGCCGCCGTCCTGGTTCGGAACGGAGTCGGCGGACGGCCCGGCGACGACGACCTTGCCGAGGCCGGTGGAGAGCGGGAGCACGTTGTTGTCGTTGCGCAGCAGGGTCATCGACTCGGTCGCCGCCTGCACGGCGAGGTCCTTGTCGGTGCCGAGGACGGCGGCGTCGGCCTTGGTGGCGTCGACGTACGGGTGCTCGAAGAGGCCGAGCTGGAACTTGAGGGTGAGGACGCGGGAGACGGCCTGGTCGAGGCGGGCCATGGAGACCTTGCCGTCGTGGACCTGCTGGGTGAGGCCGTCGATATAGCCGTCGACGCTGCCGGGGGGCAGCATGGCGACGTCGACCCCGGCGTTCATGGCGATCCCGGCGGCGTCGGCGTAGCTGCCGGTGATGTGGTAGGCGGTCTGCAGGTTCTGTACGTCGTTCCAGTCGCTGACGACGACGCCCTTGAAGCCCCACTGCTTACGGAGCACGTCGGTGAGCAGGTAGTGCGAGGAGTGGGCCGGGATGCCGTTGATCGCACCGGAGTTGACCATCACGGTCTGCGCGCCGGCGTCGACGGCGGTCTTGTAGGCGGGCAGGATCGTGTCCTGGAGGTAGCGCATGTCGAGCTGGGACGGGGTCCGGTCGTGCCCGTTCAGGGGCTGGGAGTAGCCCGCGAAGTGCTTGACGGTGGCGGCGACCTGGCCGCTGCTCTGGAGGCCCTTGATGTTGCTCGCGCCCAGCGACCCGGCGAGGTAGGGGTCCTCGGAGTAGGTCTCGTAGTAGCGGCCCCAGCGGGTGTCGCGGGAGATGTCCAGTACCGGTGCGAAGTCCCAGGTCGGTCCGGTGGCCTTGACCGCGGCGGCGGTGGACGTGCCGAGTTGCTCGGACAGCGCCGGGTCCCAGGTGGCGCCGAGGCCGAGTTGCTGGGGGAACTTGGTGGCGCCGACCACGTTGTTGTGGCCGTGCACCGCGTCGATGCCGTAGACGATGGGGATGTGCAGTCGCGAGTGGTCCAGGGCGTACTTCTGAACGGAGTTGACCATCTCGGCCCAGTCCTTGGGCGTGTTCTTGACCGGTGCTTCGCCGCCCCCGGACAGCACGGACCCGACGTGCTGGTCGGCGAGGATGCGCTGCATGCAGGAAGGGTTGAGTTCACCGCCGGACCAGCTGCACTCGCCCTGCATCGTGACCACGGCCGGCTGGGCGGTCTGGCCGACCTTCTCCGCCAGGGTCATCCGGCTGACCAGGTCCGCGACCCTGCGGGCCACCGGGGCCCGGGAGTCCAGGTAGGTGGCGGTCTGCGGCTGGGCGGCGGGGGCCGGGACTGCGCTCAGGGCCAGTAGGGCGGTGGCTCCGGCCAGGACGGTCCGGCCGCGGCGGCCGAGGAGGCCCAGCGGTCTTTGGGCTCCTGGGGGGCCCTGGGGGTCATCGGGGCCTTGGGCACGACGCAGGGCGCGGGGAAAGGACACGGCGATGGGCCTTTCGTCGAGTGTGGAGCTTCCTTTGTTCGTGGGCGTAGGGGCGTCGCGAGAGACGGGAGAGCGCTCTCTCAGGGCGCCGTTCTATAGCCCTTGCTCGGCGACCAAGGGCGCGGGATGGCGCGCGGCGCTGCGCGCACGATCGAGGCGCAGCGGACAGCGGGACGTGCGGCTCCAGAACTTTTACGCAGTGCCACCGAATCCTGCATCCGACGGCGCCACCCATTGACCCACCGTTGTTGAACATGCGTCAAGGGTCTGGTGAGCGTTCAGAAGTTGTAGCGGTGGGCCGGGCGGTGTCCCCTCCCCCGGCCCACCGTGACTACGCGCGGGAGAAGCCCCGGCGCAGATCGGCGTCCGTCACCTGCAGGCGCAGGCCGTCCAGTTCGGTACGGGCGGCGTGCGCGTAGTGCGCGGCGACGGCGGGGGTGAGGAGCCGGGACGGCAGTTCGCTCTCGCGGAAGGCGTCGAGCGCGTCGTGCAGGGTCGGGGCCACGGAAGGGGCTTCGGCGTCCTGGTAGGCGCTGCCGGTGGCGGGGGGCGGGGGCTTGAGGTCGTGGTCGATGCCGTGCTGGGCGGCGGCGAGGGCAGCGGTGAGGGCGAGGTAGGGGTTGGCGTCGGCGCCCGGCAGGCGTACCTCCAGGTGGAGGCCGTCGCCGTGGCCGACGACGCGTACGGCGCAGGTGCGGTTGTCGCGCCCCCAGGTGTAGCGGGTGGGGGCGAAGGAGTCGGGGGCGAAACGCTTGTACGAGTTGACGGTCGGGGCGTAGAGCGGGGTCAGGGCCGGCAGCGCGTCCAGGAGTCCGGCGATGACCTGCCGGGTCAGGCCGGAGAGGTTGCCCTCCGGGTCCGCGCAGAGCGGCACTCCGTCGTCCGTCCAGAGGGACAGATGGAGGTGGAGGCCGTTGCCGACGCCGGTCTCCGGGGCCGCCATGAAGGTGGCGGCCAGGCCCGCCCGCTCGGCGATGTGCTTCGCGGCGTGCTTGAAGACCAGATGGCCGTCGGCGGCGGCGAGCGCGTCGCCGTACGGGAAGGTGACCTCGACCTGGCCGAGGGCGGCTTCGGTCTTGATCGCCTCGACCGGCAGTCCGGCCCCGCTCAGGCCGGCCGACAGCTCGCGGAAGTAGTGGTCGACGGCCGGCGGGTGGTCGAGGGCGTAGTCCAGGTTGTCGGTGACCGCGGGCCTGAGCTTGCGGTAGCCGCGCTTGTGGGCCTGGGCGGGGGTGCCCTCGTAGAGGATGTACTCGGTCTCGATGCCGGCCTTGACGTGGATGCCGCGCGCCGCCAACTCGTCGAGCCGGCGGCGCAGCATGCGGCGCGGGGACACCTCCACCGGCCGGCCGGCCTCGCCGACGGCGTCGGCGAGGAGCAGGGCGGTACGCGGGATCCAGGGCAGGGGCCGCAGGGTCGCCGGGTCGGGGACGAGGCGCAGGTCGCCGTAGCCGGTGGACCAGGAGGCGAGTTCGAAGCCGTCCAGCGGATGCATGTCCATGTCGGTGGCCAGCACGTACGCGCACATCTCGGCGCCCTCACCCACGATGTGGTCGAGGAAGTGGCGGGCGCCGTGGCGCTTGCCCTTGAGCCGGCCCTGGAGGTCGGGCAGGGCGAGGTAGACCGTGTCCACCTCGCCGCTGTCGACCTGCCGGCGCAGTTCTTCGAGCTTCATCCGGGTCAGACCACGTCCTGGGCGAATTCGGCGCGCTCGGTGGCGGAGCCGTAGACCGGGACGTCGTACTGGCGGCGGCCGCGGGTCAGCCACAGGACGGTGGCCAGCAGCAGCACCACGAGCAGCGCGACCGAGGCGTAGTTGAAGGACTTGCCGGTCACCGGCGAGACCTGCGGCAGGCAGAACAGGATGGTGACGAAGGCGACCCAGACCACGGCGGTCCAGCCGATGGGCTTGCTCCAGCGGCCGAGGTTCCAGGGGCCGGGGGTGAAGCGGTCGCCGGCCCGCAGCCGCAGGTAGACCGGGATCGCGTAGGCCGGGGTGATGCCGATGACGTTGATCGCGGTGACGGCGGCGTACGCCGTCGGGGAGTACAGGGACGGCAGGGCCAGGACGAAGGCGACGCCGACCGCCAGCCAGACGGCGTTGACCGGGGTGCGGGTGCGGCCGCTGATGCGGCGCCAGAGGCCGGAGCCGGGCATGGCACCGTCGCGGGAGAAGGCGAAGACCATCCGGGAGGCGGCGGCGACCTCGGCGTTGCCGCAGAAGAGCTGCGCGACGATCACGACGAGCAGCAGGGCCTTGGCGCCGCCATTGCCGAGCGCGTCGATGAAGATCTGGGCCGGCGGGACGCCGGTGGCGGAGCCGATGGTGCCCGCGTAGTCCTGGATGGCGAAGCTGAGGCCGGCCAGGAGGACGAATCCGGCGATCCAGGACCACAGGATGGAGTGCACGATGCCCTTGGAGGCGCTGACCTGGGCCTGCGTGGTCTCCTCCGACAGGTGGGCGGAGGCGTCGTAGCCGCAGAAGGTGTACTGGGCGAGCAGCAGGCCGAGGGCGCCGACGTAGAGCGGGCTGGACCAGCCGGTGGTGTTGGCGAAGTGGCCGAAGACGAAGCCCACGGACTGGTGGTGGGACGGGACGATGGCCAGGGCCCCGACGATCACGGCGACGCCGCCGAGGTGCCACCACACGCTGACGGAGTTGAGCACGCTGACCAGGCGTACGCCGAACAGGTTGAGCGTGGCGTGCAGCAGCAGGATCACCGCGAAGATCACCAGGATCTTCCCCGGTGTGGGTGTGAAGCCGAACTGCAGGTTGAGCCACGCGCCGCTGAAGAGCGCGGCTCCGTAGTCGATTCCGGCTATCGCGCCCAGCAGGCCGAGCAGGTTGAACCAGCCGGTGTAGTAGCCCCAGCGCGGGCCGCCGAGCTGGTCGGCCATGTAGTAGAGGGCGCCGGAGGTCGGGTAGGCGCTGGTGACCTCGGCGAGCGCCGCGCCGAGCAGCAGCACCATCACGCCGACGCCGGCCCAGCCCCAGAGCATCACCGCGGGGCCGCCGGTGATCAGGCCGAAGCCGTACAGGGTCATGCAGCCGGAGAGGATCGAGATGACCGAGAAGCTGATCGCGAAGTTACCGAACGGGCCCATACGGCGGGCGAGTTCGGGCTGATAGCCGAGACGCCGCAGCATCGCCTCGTCGTTCAGGCCGCCTTGGGCGCCGCCGTCGGGGGACGTGGGGAAGGACACGGAGAAACCTCCGGTGAAGGGGGGCGGGGGTGGGCAAGAAGGGGGGGCCGGGCCGGGGGTCAGCTACGGGCCGGCGGTGCTCGGTCGGCTCTCGGGAGAAGAGTCACCGGCTGGTACCGCCGCCCAGGAAGTAGCGTCCGGCGCGGAGGAATTCCTCTTCCCAGTGCTGCGGCGAGTCGGCGATGTCCTGCCAGGGCGCGGGCGTCGCGTGCGGGCCGATGGCCTCGAAGACCTCGGTCCCGCCGTCGAAGCCGCCCGAGTACAGGGCATGGCCGAGGTGGTTGAGGTCGATGGGCGAGCGAAGCGAGATGGGGGTACTCCCCGACGAAGTCGGGGGGAGGGTGGCGGGGGCCGAGTGGCGGAACCAGTCGTCCAGGGCCCGGCCGGTGTAGTGCGTGACCTGTTCGCTGATCCAGTAGAGGGCGAGACCGCTGGTCGCGCCGCTGGCGCGGCGGGAGCGGTAGTCCTCGGCGTACGCGTAGAGCGGGAGGACCAGAAGGGGTGAGCCCAGCGGGGCCCAGGACGCCACCCACCGGACGTAGTCGAAGGCGTTGATCTTGCGGGCGTAGAACACCTGGAGCATGCGGTGCCAGGCCTCGCGGTTGTACGGATCCCGTTTGTAGACCTCTTCGAGCAGACCCCACGGCCCCGTCGGTAACAGGCCCTCCGGGGGCGGCACCCGGTGCTCGGGGAGGTGCTGGCCCACGTCGACCAGGGCGAGGGACAGCAGACAGATCCACGGCACCGGGTCCTCGAGAGCGAACTGGGTGGCGTCCTGGGAGACCAGCCGGGCGCGGGCGGCGAGCCGTTCGGCGTCGGGCTGCCGGGCGCGGTGGGCGTGCAGGGCGCGCTGTACCGCGACCCTGGCCTCCATCACGACGGCGTCGGCGCTGGAGGGCTCCTCGGTCAGCCAGGCGGCGACCGCGTCCGTCCGGGCGGCGGCCACGGCCAGGACCTGGGTCCGGGCGGTGCGCAGCCCCCAGTCCTCGCCGGTGCGGGCGAGCAGTTCCCGGGTTTCGCGCCAGCGGCCCGCGCGCAGATCCTCCAGGGCGAGCCGAAGCTCGCCGTCGAAACCGGCCGGGTGGTATTGGGGCCGGTACTCACCGCCGGACATCAGTCGCTCCCCTGGGACGATGCGTTCCTGTGAGCCCGCTGTATTCCGTCGTTACGGCAAGGGTTTGCGCGACTCCTCTGCGTAGATCGTGGCGGACACTACCACCGCTGCAGCGCGCATGGGGGATTCCTCGGAACCCAGTTCGAGGATTCTCGGTCTGCAATGAATCAGCAATGCGCCGGCAATCTACGCAATGAACGCGGCGCCGCCGGGGGGAGTGTGGCGACGCCGCGTTCGTCCAGGGAAATCACAGTGAAGCGGAGACGTATTTCTTTCCGTCGGTGTTCTCGACGAGTACGGAGGCCACGTCGCCGGGCGCCATGGCGGCCGAGCCGTCGAGGTTGGCGGCCTTGCCGTGGCCGTTGTCGGCGCCGACGACCCAGCCGCCGGCGACCTCCCGACTGCCGTCCTTGGCGACGACCACCAGATGGCACCGCTCACCTGCCGGGATACCGGTGACGGAGGCGTTGACCCGGACCCAGTTGGCGGCCGGGGTGACCTGCACCGTCAGGCCGGCCTTGGTGACCGGGTCGGTGGCCGAGCCGACCTTGACGCCGGACGGCGCCGTGGACACCGGGGTCGTGGGCAGGGCCTGCGGGGGTCCGGATTCGCCGTTCTGGCCGATGAGCACGCCGCCGTAGAGCAGGACCCCTGCGGCGGCCGCGGCCACGGCACCGATGGCGGCGTACCGGCGCCGGTCGCGGCCGGAGCGCTCGGCGCGCGCCTGCCGCAGGGTGCGCTGAAGCAGCAGGTCGCCGCCCTCGGGCGGTCCGTCGATGAAGGCCTCCGGCGGGACCTCGCCCAGCGCCTGCTCCATCTCCCGCAGCTCGGCCAGTTCGCCACGGCACGGGTCGCAGGTGGCGATGTGCTCGTCGACGTCCCTCACCTCCTGCTCGCCCAGGACCCCGAGGACGTAGGCGGTGAGCTGTTCGCTGTCGTGACGCTCGCTGTCATGCTGCGTCGTACTCATGCCGCCACCTCCCGCAGTGCGACCGGTTTCTGCGTATTCGCATTCTTATTCGCGTAGAGCTCTCTTAAAGTCTTGAGAGCGTAGTGTGACCGGGATTTCACGGTTCCCGGTGGTATTCCGAGTTTCTTCGCGGCTTCGGCGACGCTCTGACCCCGGAAGTAGATTTCCAGCAGCACATCCCGGTGATCCGGGGAAAGTCGGTCCAAAGCCTCCATTACGACCATCGAATCCACGACCTGCTGCGCGTGGTCCTCCTGCACGGGCGGCGTCGCCGGTGACTCGGGGACCTCCACGGGCCGGGCCGCCTTCGCCCGGTACCGGTCGGTGATGATGTTCCGGGCCACGGTGAGCAGCCAGCCGCGCACCGATCCCTTGCCGTTGACCAGCGCCTCGGGATGCCGCCAGGCCCTGATCAGGGTCTCCTGCACGACGTCCTCGGCCGCCCCCCGGTCACCGGTGAGCCGGGTCGCGTACGCCAGCAGCGCGGCGCCGTGTTCTTCGTAGAGCGATCGGATCAGCGCCTCGTCACTCGTGCTCTGCCGAGTGCGGGACCACAATGCCGCCATCCACTGACTCCGTCCTCTCCGCGGTTCCCCAGTACACGGGCCGGGAGGGCGGGCGGTTCACAGCGGTCGGAGGTGACCTGCGTCACACAGGGACGATCTCCCGGCCCAGGGGGACGAGCGAGATCGGGACCATCTTGAAGTTGGCGATGCCGAAGGGGATCCCGATGATCGTCAGGCAGAAGCCGATGCCCGCGACGATATGGCCGAGGGCGAGCCAGATGCCGGCGAGAACCAGCCAGATGATGTTGCCCGCGAAGGAGGCGGCCCCGGCGTCGGGGCGCTCGACCGTCGTACGACCGAAGGGCCACAGGACGTAGTTGGCGATCCGGAAGGCGGCGATGCCCCAGGGGATGGTGATGATGAAGACGAACATCAGCAGCCCGAGCAGGGCGTAGCCGATGGCCATCCACAGTCCCCAGACGATCAGCCAGATGATGTTGAGCAGAGTCCTCATCGGTGGCCTGCCATTTCTTCCAGCCGGGCGATGCGCTCGGCCATGGGCGGGTGGGTCGAGAAGAGCTTCGACGCGTCGCCGGGACGGAACGGATTGGCGATCATCAGATGGCTGGTGGTCTCCAGCCGCGGTTCGGGCGCGAGCGGGAGCTGCTTGGTGCCGGCGTCGAGCTTGCGCAGTGCGCTGGCGAGGGCGAGCGGGTCGCCGGTGAGGCGGGCGCCGGAGGCGTCGGCCTCGTACTCGCGGGAGCGGCTGACGGCGAGCTGGATGAGGCTGGCGGCGAGGGGGCCGAGGATCATCATCAGCAGCATGCCCAGCAGGCCGGGGCCGTCGTCGTCGTCGGAGCGGCCGATGGGAATGAGCCAGGCGAAGTTGACCAGGAAGACGATCACGGAGGCCAGGGCGCCCGCGACGGAGGAGATGAGGATGTCGCGGTTGTAGACATGGCTCAGCTCGTGGCCGATGACCCCGCGCAGCTCACGCTCGTCGAGTATGCGCAGGATGCCCTCGGTGCAGCAGACCGCCGCGTTGCGCGGATTGCGGCCGGTGGCGAAGGCGTTCGGGGCCGGGGTCGGGGAGATGTAGAGCCGCGGCATGGGCTGGCGGGCGGCGGTGGACAGCTCGCGGACGACTCGGTAGAGGCCGGGGGCCTCGAACTCGCTGACCGGGCGGGCGCGCATCGCGCGTAGAGCCAGCTTGTCGCTGTTCCAGTACGCGTACGCGTTGGTGCCCAGGGCGACGACGAGCGCGACGATCAGTCCTGTACGGCCGAAGAAGCTGCCGATGAGCAGGATGAGCGCCGACAGTCCACCAAGGAGAGCGGCGGTCTTCAGCCCGTTGTGCCGGCGGTGCACGGTGCGTCCTCCTAGGTCCCCGCTGAAATCAGCGTCGGGAGATCTCTCTCCACAAGGAGAACCTCCCGTAGGGGGCAACGCCACCGGAAAGGTGTTAGTTCCCTTGTGCACCGGTCACAGCAGGCCACCGGAGGCGAAGCGGAGGACGAGCTGGGGCGCACCGGACAGGGCGATGCCGAGGACCGCGCTGAGCGCGATGGCCGCGGTGAGGGGGGGCGATCGGGTGACGGCCGGGGCCGGGGCCTGCGCGCCCTCCGGCTTCGCGAAGAGCAGAGCGGTCCAGCGGAGGTAGTAGACCAGGGCCACGACGACGTTCAGCGCCATGATGACGGCCAGCCAGCCGAGCCCGGCGTGCACGGCCGAGGAGAAGACCGCGACCTTGGCGAACAGCCCGATGATGCCCGGCGGCAGCCCGGCCAGGCAGAGCAGGAAGAAGGCCATGGACAGGGCCGCCAGGGGGCGCCGCGCATACAGCCCCCGGTAGTCGGTGAGGCGGTTGTCGGGGGCGCTGCGGGCCACGAGCGCGACGACCGCGAAGGCGCCGAGGTTCACGGCTCCGTACATCAGGGCGTACGCGATGGTGGTGCCGATCTCGTCGGTGCCCGCGTACGCGGCGGCGGCGATCGGGACCAGGAGGTAGCCGGCCTGGCCGATGGAGGACCAGGCGAGCAGGCGTACGGCGCTGCGCGAGGCGTCGGCGCGCTGCCGGAGGGCGGCGGCGTTGCCGACGGTCATGGTGAGGGCGGCCAGGACGGCGACGGCGCGGCCCCAGACGTCCGCGTACGGCTTGAGGGCGACGACGGTGATCAGGATCAGGCCGGAGAAGCCGGCCGCCTTGCCGACGACGGACAGGTACGCGGCGATGGGCAGCGGCGCGCCGGTGTAGGTGTCGGGCACCCAGAAGTGGAAGGGCGCGACGGCGAGCTTGAAGGCGAAGCCGACGATGGTGAGGGCGGCGCCCGCCTTGGCGAGGGTGGCCAGTTGGGGGTCGACGCCGGTGAGGCCGTGGGCCAGCGCGGTGAGGTGCAGAGTGCCGGTGGCCGCGTACAGGAAGCTGACGCCGAGCAGGGTGACGGCGGTGGCGGCGACCGAGGAGAGGAAGAACTTGAGCGCGGCCTCGCTGGAGAGCCGGTCGCCGCGCTTGATGCCGACGAGGGCGAAGGCCGGGAGGCTGGCGACCTCCAGGGCGATGATCAGCGTCGCCAGGTCACGGGAGGCGGGCAGCAGGGCGGCGCCGGAGACGGAGGACAGCAGCAGGAACCAGTACTCCCCCGCCGGGAGTTCGTCCATGGTGTGGATGGACAGCAGGGCGGTGAGCAGCGCGCCGCCGATCACCAGGAGCTGGATGACGAGCGTGAAGTGGTCGGCCACGTAGGAGCAGTCGCGGCCGGCGGTGGTGAGGCAGAAGGTGCTGCGGTCGTGGTCCAGGAGCGGGATCAGGCTCAGTCCGGCGAGGACCAGCCCGCCGACGGTGAGCCAGCCGAGCAGCGGTTTGCGTGCCTCGCTGACGAAGAGGTCGGCGACCAGCACGATCAGCGCCACGGCGGCCGCGATGACCGGTGGCGCGATCGCGACCCAGTCGACGGACTGGACGAGGGTACCCATCAGCTGCCTCCGAGGAGGGTACGCACGGCCGGGTCGGTCAGGCCGAGGAGGAGTGCGGGCCAGAGCCCGGCGATGACGGTGAGGGCGACCAGCGGGGTCCAGGCCGCGAACTCGTAGGTCTGGACGTCCGCCAGGACCGGCTCGGTCGCTTCTGCGGTGCTGCGCTCGCCCATGCAGACCCGGCGTACGACGACCAGGAGGTACGCGGCGGTGAGCAGCGTGCCGAAGGCCGCGATGGCGGTGAAGGTCAGGTACGCGCCCCGGTCCAGCCCCACGGCCGGCTTGAAGGCGCCGAACATGGCCAGCATCTCGCCCCAGAAGCCCGCCAGGCCCGGCAGCCCGAGCGAGGCGACCGCGCCGAAGGCCAGCAGGCCGCCCAGCCTCGGGGCCCGGCCGTACAGGGCGGCACCGGTCTGGCCGGCGAGGCGGTCGAGGTCGGTGGAGCCGTACCGGTCCTTGAGCGAGCCGACCAGGAAGAAGAGCAGGCCGGTGATGAGGCCGTGCGCGATGTTGGCGAACAGCGCGCCGTTGACGCCGGTCGTGGTCAGGGTCGCGATGCCGAGCAGCACGAAGCCCATGTGGCCGACCGAGCTGTACGCGATGAGCCGCTTGAGGTCGCCGCCGGTGCCCTGCCTCGCGAGGGCCAGGCAGGCCAGGGACCCGTAGATGATGCCGATGACGGCGAAGGCGGCCAGGTAGGGCGCGTAGGTCTGCATCGCGTCGGGGGTGATGGGGAGCAGGATCCGGACGAACCCGTACGTGCCCATCTTGAGCAGGACGCCGGCCAGGAGGACCGAGCCGACGGTGGGCGCCGAGGTGTGGGCGTCCGGGAGCCAGCTGTGGAGCGGCCACATGGGGGCCTTGACGGCGAGGCCGAGGCCGATGGCGAGGGCGGCGATCAGTTGCGTGGTGTGACTGAGGTGTACTCCGTGAGCACTGTCAGTGGCGAGTGTCACCATGTCGAATGTGCCCGCCTTGATCCCGATCAGGAGCAGGCCGAGCAGCATGACCACGGAGCCGAGGAGTGTGTAGAGGATGAAGCGGAGGGCGGCCTTCTCCCGGCCTTCGCCGCCCCAGCGGGCGATGAGGAAGTACATCGGGATGAGGACCATCTCGAAGGCCAGGAAGAAGAGGATCAGGTCGAGCACCGCGAAGGTCGCGAGGGTGCCCGACTCGAGGACGAGGATGAGCGCGACGAAGGCCTTGGGGGACGGACCCGCGGGCATTTTGAAGTAGCTGTAGACCGCGCAGAGGAAGGTCAGCAGCGCGGTCAGCACGAGGAGGGGGAGGCTGATGCCGTCGATGCCGAGGTGGATGCGGATGCCGAGCGCCGGGATCCAGCTGATGTCGGTGCTCGCCTGCATCGTCGCGGGGTGGTCGTGGTCGAAGCCGGCCGCGAGCGCGATGGTCAGGGCGAGCACCACGCCGGAGACGGTCACGCCGTGCCGGAGCACGGCCTGGTCGGGGCTCTTGCCCCTCAGGCCGGGCGGGGGCGGGAGCAGGGCCCCGACCGCGCCGAGCAGCGGCATGACGACGATGGCCGCGAGCAGGTACTGGAGGACGGTGTCGTTCACGGCTCACGCTCCGACGGCTACGAGGACGGCGAGTACGACGGAGCCGGCCAGCAGCACGCTGAGATAGGTCTGCACATTGCCGGTCTGTGCCCTGCGCACGGCAGCGCCGAGCAGGCGGGGTGCGGCGCCCGTGCCGCGTACGTAGGTCTCGATGACCTCGCGGTCCAGGAAGCGCACCAGGCCCGCGGCGGCCAGCACGGGGCGTACGAACAGCGCCGCGTAGAGGGCGTCCAGGTGGAAGCCGTGGGCGGCGTGGCGGTGCAGCGGACCGAGGAGCAGGCGTCCGGGGTCGCCGGGGTCCTGGGCGGCGGCGATGTCGCCGTAGACCCGGGCGTGGGTGTCGATGGCCGTCTCCTCGACGAGGGCGGGTTCGAGCTCTTGCGGCGGCGCGGCGACCACGGCTCCGATGGGCACCTGGCGGCGGGTGGCCGTCGCCTGCCAGGCGCCGTACATGGCGAGCACGCCGACGAGGGCGAGGCCGATGCCGAGGACGGAGGTGGTGAGGGTCGGGGTGAGCGCCTCGCCGTCGAACCACTGGGGGAGGTCGAAGACCCTGGGCAGGAGGGAGATCATGCCGAAGGCGATGGTCGGGATGGCCAGCACCCAGAGCACGGCGTTCATGACGACCGGCTCCCGGCCGTGGTCGGCCACGGTCGCGCCCTGGCCCCGGAAGACCAGGAGGAACAGGCGGGTGGCGTAGCCGGCCGTGAGGACGGCGGTGACCAGGCCCGCGATCAGGACCGTCCAGCCGACGGCCGCCGGGATGTGGGCGGTGTGGCCACCGGAGGCGTGCTCGGCGGCGCGCAGCACGGACTCCTTGGAGAAGAAGCCGGAGAAGGGCGGCAGCGCGGCGAGGGCGGCCAGGGCGATGCCCATCGTCCACATGGCGTCGGGGATGCGCTTGCCGAGGTCGCCCATACGGGACATGGCGGCCAGCGAGTTGGTGCCGGAGGCGTGGATGACGACGCCCGCCCCGAGGAAGAGCAGGGCTTTGAAGGCACCGTGCGACAGGAGGTGGAAGACGGCGGCGCTGCGGTCGCCGACGGCGAGCGCGCCGGCCATGTAGCCGAGCTGGCCGATCGTCGAATAGGCCAGCACCCGCTTGATGTCGTCCTGGGCGAGCGCGGCCAGCCCCGAGCCGATCATGGTGATCGCCGCCATGGCGGCGAGGACGGCCATCGCGGCGGCGGAGGTCTCGAAGACCGGCAGCAGCCGGGCGACGAAGTAGATGCCGGCCGCGACCATCGTTGCGGCGTGGATCAGCGCGGACACCGGCGTCGGGCCCGCCATCGCGTCCGGCAGCCAGGTGTGCAGCGGGAACAGGGCGGACTTGCCGGCGACTCCGGCGAGCAGCAGCAGCGCGATCAGGGTGGGGTGGTGCAGCTCGCCGTGGGTGGCGGCGGTGAGGACGCCGTTGATCCGAAACGTTCCGGCGTCGGTGGCGAGCGCGAACAGGCCGATCAGGAAGGGGACATCGCCGAGCTTGGTGACCAGGAAGGCCTTGATCGAGGCGGAGCGGGCGGCCTCGGTCTCCCAGTAGTGCCCGACCAGGAAGTACGAGCAGATGCCCATGATCTCCCAGCCGACCAGCAGCACCATCAGGTCGCCGGTGTAGACGACCAGGAACATGGCGGCGGTGAAGAGGGAGACCAGGGCGGAGTAGGAGACATACCGCGGGTCGTCGCGCAGATAGCCCGTCGAGTACAGCTGCACGCAGGTCGCGACCAGGCCGACCAGGACGGCGATGAGGACCGCGAAGCCGTCGAGGTGCAGGGCGAGGTCGATCGGCACCGAGCCGGTGGGGGTGAGCCGGTGGGCGGCGTCGGTGGCCGGCCCGCTGCCCTGCCGTACGGCGACGGTCGCCGCGAGCACAAAGGCGGCGGCGGTCGGCAGCACGGCGACCGGCTGGGCGAAGCCGGGGGCGCGCTTGCCGAGGAAGAAAGATGCGGCCGCGCCGAGGAACGGAAGAAGGGGGACGAGGACGGCCAGGGTCGTCACGGTCACGCTGCGGCCTCTGCCTTCTCTTCGGGTGCAGCCACTACGGGGGGCTCGTCGGAGTCGGCGAGGTCGGTGAGCCGGTCGACGTCGGAGGTGCCACGGTTGCGGTACACGAGCAGGACGATCGCCAGGCCGATGCCGATCTCGGCGGCGGCCACGACGATGACGAACAGCGTGAGCGCCTGGCCGGCGTGGAGCGTGTCGCGGAGCCAGACGTCGAAGGCGACCAGGTTGAGGTTGACCGCGTTCAGCATCAGCTCGAGCGACATCAGGACGAGGATCGCGTTGCGGCGGGCGAGTACGCCGTACAGCCCGACGGAGAACAGGAGGGCGGACAGCACGGCGGGATAGACGAGGTGCATCAGCGCGCTCCGGTCTTCCGGTCGGTCCTGCGGGAGAGCACGATCGCGCCGACGAGTGCGGCCAGGAGCAGTACGGACAGCGCCTCGAAGGGCAGCACCCAGTGCTGGAAGAGGATCTGCCCGGTGACCTTGGTGGAGCCCTGGACGGTCCCGTCGAGGTTGATCCAGGTCGCCCGGAAGGCGTCCACGACCACCCACACGAGGGTGGCCGCCGAGGCCACGGCCACCGCGAGCGCGGCCCAGCGGTTGCCCGAATCGGCGTCCGGGGAGCGGCCGATGGGGGCCTTGGTGAGCATCAGCCCGAAGAGCAGGAGGACGACCACGGACCCCACGTAGATCAGCACCTGCACCCAGGCGATGAACTCGGCGGTGAGGAGCAGGTATTCGACGGCGAGCCCGCCGAGCGCGACGACCAGCCACAGCGCGGCGTGCACGAGCTGCTTGGTGGTCACGGTGACGAGCGCCGCGCCGACGGTCGCGATGCCGACCAGGACGAAGGCGATCTCGACGCCGGTCGGGGACAGGAAGCCGGAGTGTGCGGCCGCGAGGCTCATGCGTCGCCCTCCTGCGCCCGCGCGGCGGCCGCCTTCTCCGCCGACTTCTGCGCTGCCGCCACCTCCTTGGGCTCCTCGGCGCCGGGGTCCAGCGGCGGCGGGGCCGGCACCGTCCACATCCAGTCGCGGAGCTTGTCGCGCTCATGGGTCAGTTCGAGGATGTCGGTCTCCGCGTACTCGAACTCCGGGGACCAGAAGAGGGCGTCGAAGGGACACACCTCGATGCAGATCCCGCAGTACATGCAGAGCGAGAAGTCGATCGCGAAGCGGTCCAGCACATTGCGGCTGCGCTCGCGGCCACCGGGGGCCGCGGCGGGCATCGTCTCCTTGTGGGAGTCGATGTAGATGCACCAGTCGGGGCATTCGCGGGCGCACAGCATGCACACCGTGCAGTTCTCCTCGAACAGCGCGATGACGCCACGGCTGCGCGGGGGCAGTTCGGGCTGCGCGTCCGGGTACTGCGCGGTGACCGAGCGGCGGGTCATGGTGCGCAGGGTGACGGCGAGGCCCTTGGCCAGGCCGGAGCCGGGCAGCTTCATCTTGTCTTGAGCCATTACGAGATCACCACCTTGATGACGCCGGTGAGCGCGATCTGGGCCAGGGCGAGCGGGATGAGGCCCGTCCAGGCGAGCTTCTGGAGCTGGTCCTCACGCATGCGGGGGTAGGTCACCCGCAGCCAGATGACGATGAAGGCGAGGACGAAGGTCTTGATCAGCGTCCACAGCCAGCCGATGCTGTCGGACCACGGCCCGTGCCACCCGCCGAGGAACAGGACGGTCGTCAGGGCGCAGAGCACGACGATGCCCGCGTACTCGGCGAGCAGGAACAGTGCGAAGCGCAGGCCCGTGTACTCGGTGTAGGCCCCGAAGATGATCTCGGAGTCGGCCACCGGCATGTCGAACGGCGGCCGCTGCAGCTCGGCGAGCCCCGCCGTGAAGAAGACCACCGCGCCGACGATCTGCCACGGCGTCCACCACCAGTGGTACGCCTCGACGATCCCCGGCAGCGACAGCGTGCCGGCCGCCATCGCGACCGAGGCGGCGGCCAGCAGCATCGGCAGCTCGTACGCCATCAGCTGCGCGGCGGTACGGAGGCCGCCGAGCAGGGAGAACTTGTTGGCCGAGGCCCAGCCCGCCATGAGCGAGCCCAGCACCCCCACGCCCATCACGGCGAGCACGAAGAACAGGCCGGCGTCGATGGCCTGCCCCACGAAGCCGTGCGGGCCGACCGGGATCACGATCAGGACCAGGAGATAGGGCAGAAGGGCGACGGCGGGCGCGAGCTGGAAGATCCTGCGGTCGGCGTTGGCCGGGACCACGTCCTCCTTCTGCGCGAACTTCACGCCGTCGGCGACCAGCTGCGCCCAGCCGTGGAAGCCGCCCGCGTACATCGGGCCGAGCCGGCCCTGCATGTGGGCCATGACCTTGTGCTCGGTCTGGCCGACGACCAGCGGGAGGGTGAGGAAGACGACGAGTACGGCGACGAGCCGCAGGACGACATCGAGGACATCGTTCACGCGTTCTCGCCTCCTTCGTCAACGGCGGGCTTGGGCTTCTCCCACGGGGCGTCCGGGGTGCGCTTGGCGGGCTCGGCCTGGGCCGGGGTCTCGGCCGGGGTCTCGGCGGCCTGGCTTGCGGAGCCCTCGCTGACGCTCCGGGCTCGTCGGGCCGGGGCCTCTCCCGCGGCTCGCGGCGGGCGGGCCGCGCGGGCGGGCCGGGCCGGAGCGGGCGGGAGCTGGCCCTTCATCGGGCCCCAGTCGTTGGGGTCCGGCACGCCCGGCGGCAGCATGGTCCGGCGCTTGGGACCGCCGTGCTCGGACTCGCCCGGCTCCTTCGCGCCGGGCCAGGCCTTGGCGACCCGGGACGCCAGCACGAAGTCCTTGCGCAGCGGGTGCCCCTCGAAGCCCTCGGGCAGCAGGAGCGGCTCCAGGTGCGGGTGGCCGGTGAAGTCGATGCCGAACATCTCGTACGTCTCGCGCTCGTGCCAGCCGGCCCCCGCGTAGACGTCGGTGGCGGTCGGCAGCGCGGCGGCCTCGCGCGGGACGGTCGTACGGACGAGCAGCCGGCGCACCCTGCCCTCGCCCAGGGACACGACGTGGGCGCAGACGCGGAAGCCGGTCCCGGGTTCGTCGACGGCGCTCAGCCAGTCGAAGTAGGTGCAGCCGAGCTTGTCGCGGGCGATCTCCAGGGCCGCGATCCATGAGCCGACGGGCACGTCGACCGTCAGCAGACCGTATGCCTCCTCCGCCCTCGCCTCCTCGCCGAAGATCTCGGCGGCGGCGTCGGGCAGCCGATCGTAGGGGTGGGTCATCTGCCGTCTCCCGTGACCAGGCCGCTGCTGAGCTGAGCCACCGAGGCCGGTCGGGCGTAGCGCTCGCCCAGCGACTCGCGGGCGATCTTCTCCTGCAGCTTGAGGATGCCCTGGAGCAGCGCCTCGGGCCGGGGCGGGCAGCCGGGGACGTAGACATCGACCGGGATGATCTGGTCGACGCCCTTCGTCACGGAGTACGAGTCCCAGTAGGGGCCGCCGCAGTTCGAGCAGGCGCCGAAGGAGATGACGTACTTGGGCTCGGGCATCTGCTCGTAGAGCCGCTTGACGGCCGGGGCCATCTTGTCGGTGACCGTGCCCGAGACGATCATCAGGTCGGCCTGGCGCGGCCCGGGGGCGAACGGGATCACGCCGAGCCGGATGAAGTCGTGCCGGGACATGGAGGCGGCGATGAACTCGATCGCGCAGCAGGCCAGCCCGAAGTTGAAGACCCACAGGCTGTAGCGGCGGCCCCAGTTCAGGACCACCTTCATCGGCTCGGGGGCCAGGCGGGCGAGCGTGCCGAGTCTGCGCGGCTCGGGCAGCAGCTGCGGCTCGGGGACAGGTGCAGGGGTCACGTCCATTCCAGGACCCCCTTCTTCCATGCGTAGAGGAGGCCGACGGCCAGGAAGCCGAGGAAGACGAACATCTCGACCAGCGTGGTGCCGCCGTATCCCTTGGCGGCGAAGACCGTCGCCCAGGGGAAGAGGAAGATCGCGTCGACCGCGAAGATCACGTACAGGAACGAGTACACGTAGTAGCGGATCTGGGTGTGGGCCCAGCCCTCGCCGACCGGGTCGACCCCGCACTCGTAGGTGAGCAGCTTCTCCCGCGTCGGCAGGTCCGGTCGCAGCAGCCGCCCGCCGCCGAAGGCCACGGCGACGAAGAGCACGCCGACCACCGCGACCAGGCCGACGACCGAGTAGCCGTGGAAGTAGTCCACGTCCGTCCGCCCCTCGATTCTCGTCGTTTCCTCGTTGTCCAGCGATCCCGAGCGATCCCGGTGGATCTTTAGACGTTGATTACGAACGGAGTCTAGGCCCTGCCCCTTGAGTGCTGAGCAACCGCGTTGGGCCCTGGTCGGGATAACCCCACCTTGTCCCTCGTACGCACCCCATGGCGTTACCGCCCAACCGCCCGGCAGGCTTGGGCCCATGAGCCAGTCAGAGATCACTCCGACCCCTTCACTGCCGCCCCCACGCTTCGCGTTCGACGCGGTGACCTGGAAGGAGATCGCCTTTCTGCTGGCGAACCTGCCGCTCGACATCCTCGGGTTCGTCTACGTCGTCGTCACGCTCTCCATCGGCCTCGGACTGTCGGTGACGGTGGTCGGCCTGCCGCTGCTGGTCCTGGGACTGGCCGGCTGCCGGCTCCTCGGCGGGCTGGAGCGCGCACGGGCCCGGGGGCTGCTCGGGGTCGTGGTGGAGGAGCCGAGGCGGCTGCGGCCCGGCACGCTCGGTTTTCTGCCGTGGCTGTGGACGTCGCTCAAGGACCCGGTGGGGTGGCGGCACGCCCTGTACTTCTTCATGCGGCTGCCGTGGGGCATCGCCACCTTCGTCATCACCCTCGTCTCGCTCTTCGTGGCCTGGCCGGTGCTGCCGTTCATCGCGCGCGGCCTCGCCAACGCCGACCGGGCCATGGTGCGGGGGCTGCTGCAGCCCTCCGACGAGCTGGAGCGGCGCATCGCCGAGCTGGAGTCCGACCGGGGCACGGTGGTGGACACCGCCGCCGCCGACCTGCGGCGCATCGAGCGGGACCTGCACGACGGGGCCCAGGCCCGGCTGGTCGCCCTCGCCATGGATCTGGGTCTGGCCAAGGAGAAGCTCCTGGAGGGCCGAGCCGACAACGAGGCCGAGGTCGCGAAGATGGTCGACGAGGCGCACGGCGAGGTCAAGCTCGCCCTGCAGGAGCTGCGCGACCTGGCCCGCGGCATCCACCCGGCGGTGCTGACCGACCGGGGCCTGGACGCCGCCCTGTCGTCGGTCGCCGCGCGCTGCACGGTGCCGGTGTCGGTGACCGTGGACCTTCCCGGGCGCCCGGCCCCGGCGATCGAGGGCATCGCGTACTTCACGGTGTCCGAGCTGCTGCAGAACGTCAGCAAGCACAGCGGCGCCCGCACGGCCGGCGTCGAGCTGTGGCGGTCCGACGACCGCCTCATGATCCAGGTGCGCGACGACGGACAGGGCGGCGCCTCGGCCGCGGGCGGTTCCGGCCTGGCAGGCCTGGCGGAGCGGCTCGGCTCGGTCGACGGGCTGTTCGTCGTCGACTCCCCGGCGGGCGGGCCGACGGCGATCACGGCCGAGCTGCCGTGGCGCGACCGGTGATCTTCGGGTGGCCTCGTAGGCGGCTGACCGCCGGTGGCCGGGTTGTGGCAGCCTCCCCCAGCCAGACGCTGGGAGGTGCCCGCGCCCCCGGCCTTCGGGCGGGGAACCCCCCACTTCGCTTCGCTCGCCTTGCGGAACGCCCTCCCACAACCCGGATGAGACCCGCGCGGAGCGCCGAGGTGGGGCTATCCCCCGCCTGAAGAGGCCGATCCGCACCATGGGCGCCTGAGCGCCGCCGTACGACGCTGGCAGTACGCAGACTTTCAGAGGACGGACGGGACGATGGCCTACGGCTACATGGATGCGCGAGACCACCGGGTGCCCGCGGCGCTGCGGGCGCCGCTCGAGGGGCGGACGTGGCGGGAGTTCGGGTATCTGCTGCTGAATCTGCCGATGGGGATCATCGGTTTCGTCTATGTCGTGACGATGCTGTCGCTGGGCGCCGGGCTGCTGGTGACCTTCCTGGGTGTTCCGGTGCTGGCGGCCGGGCTGGCCGGGGCGCGGGGGCTGGGCGTGGTCGAGCGGGCGCGGGCGCGGGGGCTGCTGCGGCTCGATGTGGCGGAGCCGGGGCCGGTGGTGGCGAAGGGCCACGGGTTCATGCCGTGGCTGGGGGCGCAGCTGGGCAGTGGGGTGTCGTGGCGGCACGTCCTCTACTGCTTTCTGCACTTCCCGTGGGGGATCTTCAGCTTCTCCGTGTCGGTCTCGTTCTTCACGTACGGCTGGGGTTTTCTGACCTATCCCCTGTGGCAGTGGGTGTTCCCGACGTACGCCCACCAGCCCGGCCTGCAGCTCTACGGCGACGGGAACGGCAACGGCTGGTGGCTCGACTCGCCCTTCGAGGTGGCGCTCACGGCCTGCTTCGGGCTGGCGCTGGTCCTGATCTCGCCGTGGCTGATCCGTGGCATGGCGTACGTCGACCGGCTGATGGTGTCCGGGCTGCTCGGGCCGTCCCGGCTGGCCACCCGGGTGACCGAGCTGGAGTCGGACCGGGGGACGGTGGTGGACACCGCAGCCGCCGACCTGCGGCGCATCGAGCGGGATCTGCACGACGGGGCCCAGGCCCGGCTGGTCGCCCTGGCCATGGGTCTGGGCCTGGCCAAGGAGAAGCTGCAGGAGGACCCGAAGGCGGCCGCGAGCATGGTCGACGAGGCGCACGGCGAGGTGAAGCTCGCCCTGCAGGAGCTGCGCGACCTGGCCCGCGGCATCCACCCGGCGGTGCTGACCGACCGGGGCCTCGACGCCGCCCTGTCGTCGGTCGCCGCCCGGTGCACGGTGCCGGTGTCGGTGACCGTGGACCTGCCGGGCCGGCCGGTGCCGGCGATCGAGGGCATCGCGTACTTCACGGTGTCCGAATTGCTGCAGAACATCAGCAAGCACAGCGGGGCGTCCCGTGCCACGGTCGATCTCTGGCAGTCCGGCGACCGGCTCATGATCCACGTCATCGACAACGGCCGCGGCGGCGCCTCCACCGCCGCGGGCTCCGGGCTGGCGGGCCTCGCCGAGCGCCTCGACGCGGTCGACGGCGTGCTGGCCGTGGACTCCCCGGCCGGCGGACCGACCACCATCGCCGCCGAGCTGCCCTGGCGTACGTGATACCCCCTGCGTAATCCTCCGCGCTCGTGCCCCATTGCTGGATGCTGGGGAGCGATGACGCAGACATGGGGGGCTGGAGCCGTGGAGGACAGGGTGCGGGTGGTCATCGCCGAGGATTCGGTGCTGCTCAGGGAGGGGCTGACCCGGCTGCTGACCGACCGCGGACACGACGTGGTGGCGGGGGTCGGCGACGCCGTCTCCCTGATCAAGGTGATCGGCGAGATGGCGGACGGGGGCGCGCTGCCGGACGTCGTCGTGGCGGATGTGCGGATGCCGCCCACCCATACGGACGAAGGGGTGCGGGCGGCGGTGCAGCTGCGCCGGGAGCATCCGGAGCTGGGCGTGCTGGTGCTGTCGCAGTACGTGGAGGAGCAGTACGCGACCGAGCTGCTGGCAGGAAGCAGCCGGGGCGTCGGCTACTTGCTCAAGGACCGGGTAGCCGATGTACGTGAGTTCGTGGACGCCGTGGTCCGGGTGGCGCAGGGCGGGACGGCCCTGGATCCGGAGGTGGTGGCACAGCTGCTGGGCCGCAGCCGCAAGCAGGACGTGCTGGCGGGGCTCACCCCCCGCGAGCGGGAGGTCCTGGGTCTGATGGCGGAGGGTCGTACGAACTCGGCGGTCGCCAAGCAGCTGGTGGTCAGCGACGGGGCGGTCGAGAAGCACGTGAGCAATATCTTCCTGAAGCTGGGCCTGGCGCCCAGTGAGGGGGATCATCGTCGAGTGCTGGCAGTGCTCACCTATCTGAATTCCTAGCTGGATTCCCAGCCATTTGACACCCTGTCAGATGCCAGAGAGGCGTAGAACTAAAGGACCACTCGCAGGCGTCTTACACAGCAGCAGCGTCGGGGGGCGAGGCATCGTGACAAAACGTGGCATACGGAGAACCCGAAGTGCGGTTTTCCCGGGGAAGGGCACCCTTACCCACGTACGATGGCGGGTGGGACAAGAGGTCACGACCTTGTGCGTGAGCCGCCGCCTCGAAGGAGGTCCGATTCAGTGACCAGCCAGGTCAGCAGCCCATCCGCCGAGCATCACGTGCTCGGTGAACAGCGGAAACCGGCGAAGGAGACCAAGCGTCTGGACCGGGTGATCATCCGGTTCGCGGGCGATTCCGGGGACGGGATGCAGCTCACGGGGGACCGTTTCACCTCGGAGACAGCATCGTTCGGCAACGATCTGTCCACGCTGCCGAACTTCCCCGCCGAGATCCGAGCGCCCGCAGGCACCCTGCCGGGCGTTTCGTCGTTCCAGCTCCATTTCGCCGACCATGACATCCTCACGCCCGGCGACGCGCCGAACGTGCTGGTGGCGATGAATCCCGCCGCCCTGAAGGCGAACATCGACGACCTGCCGCGGGGCGCGGAGATCATCGTCAACACCGACGAGTTCACCAAGCGCGCGATGACCAAGGTCGGCTACCCGGCCTCCCCGCTGGAGGACGGCTCGCTGGCGGCGTACGCGGTGCACCCCGTGCCGCTGACCACCCTGACGGTGGAGGCGCTCAAGGACTTCGACCTGTCCCGCAAGGAGGCCGAGCGCAGCAAGAACATGTTCGCGCTCGGTCTGCTCAGCTGGCTCTACCACCGGCCGACGGAGGGCACCGAGGCCTTCCTGAGGAAGAAGTTCGCCAAGAAGCCGCAGGTCGCCGAGGCGAATGTGGCGGCCTTCCGGGCCGGCTGGAACTTCGGCGAGACCACCGAGGACTTCGCGGTCTCCTACGAGGTCGCGCCGGCCGACGCCGCCTTCCCCACGGGCACCTACCGCAACATCTCGGGGAACCTGGCCCTGTCGTACGGGCTGGTGGCGGCCTCGAAACAGGCGGATCTGCCGCTGTTCCTGGGCTCGTACCCGATCACCCCGGCCTCGGACATCCTGCACGAGCTGAGCAAGCACAAGAACTTCGGCGTACGCACCTTCCAGGCCGAGGACGAGATCGCCGGGATCGGCGCCGCTCTGGGCGCGGCCTTCGGCGGGTCGCTGGCGGTGACCACGACCTCCGGGCCGGGGGTGGCACTGAAGTCGGAGACGATCGGGCTGGCGGTCTCCCTGGAGCTGCCGCTACTGGTGATCGACATCCAGCGCGGCGGCCCGAGCACCGGGCTGCCGACCAAGACCGAGCAGGCCGACCTGCTCCAGGCGATGTACGGCAGGAACGGCGAGGCCCCGGTGCCGATCGTGGCGCCGTCCACCCCGGCGGACTGCTTCGACGCCGCCCTGGAGGCGGCCCGGATCGCGCTGACGTACCGGACCCCGGTCTTCCTGCTCTCCGACGGCTACCTGGCCAACGGCTCCGAGCCCTGGCGGATCCCGGACCTCGACGATCTGCCGGATCTACGCGTGCAGTTCGCCACCGCGCCCAACCACGACGGCGAGTTCTGGCCATACCTGCGCGACCCCGAGACCCTGGCCCGCCCCTGGGCGGTGCCGGGCACCCCGGGCCTCGAGCACCGCATCGGCGGCATCGAGAAGCAGGACGGCACCGGCAACATCTCGTACGACCCGGCCAACCACGACCTCATGGTCCGCACCCGGCAGGCCAAGATCGACGGCGTCACGGTCCCCGACCTGACCGTCGACGACCCTTCCGGCGAGGCGAAGACCCTGGTCATCGGCTGGGGGTCGACCTACGGCCCGATCACCGCCGCCGTACGCCGCATCAGGGGCTCGGACGGCCGGATCGCGCAGGCCCATCTGCGCCACCTCAACCCCTTCCCGCGGAATCTCGGCGAGGTGCTGGGGCGTTACGAGAAGGTGGTGGTGCCGGAGATGAACCTCGGCCAACTCGCCCACCTCCTGCGGGCGAAGTACCTGGTCGACGCCCGCTCCTACACCCAGGTCACCGGCCTTCCCTTCAAGGCCGAGCAGCTCGCAACCGCCATTCAGGAGGAGAGCGCGGATGTCTGAGGCACCTGCCATCGACCACCCGACGCCGGGGCTGCCGGCGCTGAGCCTGGTCCCCAAGGCCGACGCCAAGCAGTCGATGAAGGACTTCAAGTCGGATCAGGAAGTGCGCTGGTGCCCCGGTTGCGGGGACTACGCGATCCTCGCCGCCGTCCAGGGCTTCATGCCCGAACTCGGCCTGGCCCGCGAGAACGTCGTCTTCGTCTCCGGGATCGGCTGCTCCAGCCGCTTCCCGTACTACATGAACACGTACGGCATGCACTCCATCCACGGCCGCGCCCCCGCCATCGCCACCGGCCTGGCCACCTCGCGCCGGGACCTGTCGGTATGGGTGGTCACGGGTGACGGAGACGCCCTGTCCATCGGCGGCAACCATCTGATCCACGCGCTGCGGCGCAATGTGAACCTGAAGATCCTGCTGTTCAACAACCGGATCTACGGCCTCACCAAGGGCCAGTACAGCCCCACCTCCGAGGTCGGCAAGATCACCAAGTCGACCCCGATGGGCTCCCTGGACGCGCCCTTCAACCCGGTCTCGCTGGCCATCGGCGCCGAGGCGTCCTTCGTCGCCCGCACCATCGACTCCGACCGCAAGCACCTCACCCAGGTGCTGAGAGAGGCCGCGGCCCACCCCGGCACGGCGCTCGTGGAGATCTACCAGAACTGCAACATCTTCAACGACGGCGCCTTCGACGCCCTCAAGGACAACGCCACATCCGAGGAGACCCTGATCCGCCTGGAGCACGGGCAGCCCATCCGCTTCGGCGCGCAAGCCTCCAAGGGCGTCGTACGCGACCCGGCCACCGGCGACCTGAAGGTCGTGGACGTCACGCCCGAGAACGAGGGGTCGGTGCTGGTCCACGACGCGCATGCGGCTTCGCCGACCAACGCCTTCGCGCTGTCCCGGCTCGCGGACCCCGACACGCTGCACCACACGCCGATCGGCGTGCTGCGGAGTGTGGAACGGCCGGTGTACGACACCGAGATGTCCGACCAGCTGGAGGCAGCCGTCGAGCAGCACGGCAAGGGGGACCTCGGCGCTCTCCTCAACGGCAACGACACCTGGACGGTGCTCTGAGCGCAGTTCCCCGCGCCCCTAGTGGGCCTCGTCGTACGCGTCCCGGGCGGTCATCACGTCCGGGACGCGGCCTTCCACCCAGCGGGCCAGGGTCCAGACCTGGCGGGCGGCCTCCTCGCCCACCGGGGTGAGGGAGTAGTCGACGTGCGGGGGGATGACGGGGTGCGCCTCGCGGTGCACGAAGCCGTCCCGCTCCAGGGTCTGCAGGGTCTGGGCGAGCATCTTCTCGCTGACCCCGCCGACGGTGCGGCGCAGCTCGCTGAAGCGCAGCGTGCCGTCCATGAGCGCGGCCAGTACGAGGACGCCCCAGCGACTGGTGACGTGCTCCAGGATCACGCGGGAGGGGCAGCTCGCGGCGTTGACATCCGGCGCGAGAATCCGCAGGGCGCCGGACCTTCCGCTGGTGCTTTCACTTACCGACATGCCAGTACCTTACTTCAAAGTGGGTACTTTCCAGAAGTTAGTACAGGTTTTAGCGTTAGTCCTGCACCCACCCGCACCCACGGAAACAGGAGAACGCATCCCATGAGCATCGTCGTCACCGGAGCCACCGGACAGCTGGGCCGTCTCGTCATCGACGAGCTGCTCGTCAAGGTCCCCGCCGACCAGGTCGCCGCCGTCGTACGCGACGAGGCGAAGGCCACCGACATCGCGGACCGTGGCGTCGAGCTGCGGGTCGCCGACTACAGCGACCCGGGAACGCTGGCGGGCGCCTTCCAGGTCGGTGACGTCGTCCTGCTGATCTCCGGCAGCGAGGTCGGCCGGCGCGTCGCCCAGCACACCGCCGTCATCAACGCCGCCAAGGACGCGGGCGTGGCCCGGCTCGCGTACACCGGCGTCCTCGGCGGACCCGCGGCCGACTTCGCGCTCGCCGCCGAGCACAAGGTCACCGAGCAGGCCATCCTCGACTCCGGCCTGCCCTACACCTTCCTGCGCAACGGCTGGTACACCGAGAACTACACCGCCCAGATCCCCGTCCACCTGGAGCACGGCGTCGTCGGCAGTGCCGGCGGAGGCAAGGTCGGCTCGGCCACCCGCGAGGACTTCGCGGCCGCCGCGGCCGCCGTGCTGGCCGGCGAGGGCCACGAGAACACGGCGTACGAGCTCAGCGGCGACGAGGCCTGGACCCTGGCGGAGTACGCCGCCGAGCTGTCGAAGCAGTCCGGCAAGGAGGTCGCGTACGCCGACGTCCCGGCCGAGGCTCTCAAGGGCATCCTGCTCGGCGCGGGCCTGCCCGAGCAGTTCGCCGACATCCTGGTCGACGTCGACGTGTCCGGCATCTCGCGCGGCCTGCTGGCCGGCGGCAGCGGCGACCTCTCCCGCCTCATCGGCCGCCCGACCACGCCGCTCGCCGACACGATCGCGGCCGCGCTGAAGGGCTGAACGGGCCGACGCCAGGTCTGCGTCTGCGTCTGCGTCCCGCAGCACCGTCATCAAGGGTCATCGCGTCATGACCGTTATGCGGGACGCAGATGACAGCGCCTGATCCCCCGCGCTACCGTCGGACGGTTGCCGTCCGACCCGGGAGGATCCGTTGAACGAACAGCGCGCCGGGCTCGCGTACGGCTTCGCCGCGTACGGCATGTGGGGTGTCTTCCCGCTCTACTTCCCGCTGCTCGAACCGGCGGGGGCGCTGGAGATCCTCGCCCACCGGATGATCTGGTCGCTGGTCGTCGTGGCGGTCATCCTGCTGGTGCTGCGCCGCTGGCAGTGGATACCGGCGCTGCTGCGGCAGCCGAAGCGGCTCGGGCTGCTCGCGCTGGCCGCGACCGTGATCTCGGTCAACTGGGGCACGTACATCTGGGGCGTCAACAGCGGCCATGTGGTCGAGACCTCGCTCGGCTACTTCATCAACCCGCTGGTCACCATCGCCCTCGGCGTCGTCGTCCTGCGCGAGCGGCTGCGCCCCGCCCAGTGGGCCGCCGTCGGGATCGGCCTGGCCGCGGTGGTCGTGCTGGCCGTGGGCTACGGACGGCCGCCGTGGATCTCGCTGGTCCTGGCCTTCTCCTTCGGGACGTACGGGTTCGTCAAGAAGAAGGTCAACATGGGCGGCCTGGAGTCGCTGGCCGCCGAGACCTCGCTGCAGTTCCTGCCGGCGCTCGCCTTCCTGGTCGTGCTCGGGGCCCGCGGTGACTCCACCTTCGCGACGCACGGCGCGGGCCATGCCACCCTGCTCGCGGCCGCGGGGGTGATCACCGCGATCCCGCTGGTCTGCTTCGGTGCCGCCGCGATCCGTATCCCGCTGTCCACCATCGGCCTGCTGCAGTATCTGGCGCCGGTCTTCCAGTTCGTGCTGGGCCTGGTCTACTTCCACGAGGCGATGCCGCCGGCCCGCTGGGCGGGGTTCGCCCTGGTGTGGGCGGCGCTGGCCATCCTCACCTGGGACGCGCTGCGCAACGCCCGCCGTACGCATGTGGCCCTGCGCGACGCGGCGCGCGCCCCCGGCGCCGGCGTCGTTGCCGGGGACGAGGGCGCGCGGGTCGCCTGAGCGGCTACCGAGCGTTGACGAGGGAGACGAAGGCGTCCCAGGCGCCGGCGGTGAAGGCGAGAACGGGTCCCGATCTGTCCTTGGAGTCACGGATGTGGACCGCGCCGTGGGTGCCGGGAGTGGCGGCGACCTCGACGCACTCGCCGCCCTCGTTGCCGCTGTAGCTGCTCGTGAACCACGCCAGTTCCGGGGAATCGGAAGCGGGCGTGTCGTGCTCGCTGCTCATAGTTCTCCTGCCAGCCGTTCGATCAGGCTCGCTGACTCCTCCGGGCTGAGGGCCTGTGCGCGGATGATTCCATACCGCTGGGTGAGCACACTGACCTCGTCCCGATCGGAGATCAGGAAGCTACCGCTCTGGCCTTCGACATAGGCCAGACTGCGGCGTTCGGGGGTTTCGAGCAGCACCATGGGGCCGTCGAGACCGGAGTGGGTCTCGCGCCAGGTCGGCATGACCTGGAGCGACACGTTGCGCATGCTGCCGCAGTCCAGCAGGCGGTGCAATTGAGCTTTCATTAATTCCGGCCCGCCGATGGGGCGCTGGAGCACGACCTCCTCGATCACAAATCCCAGTACGGGGGCGGGCTTACGGGTCAGCACGCTCTGCCGGTCCAGGCGTGCCGCGACTCGGCTCTCGATCTCCTCGTCGTCCAGCGGCGGGCAACGGGCGGCGATCACCGCCCGTGCGTATCCCTCCGTCTGGAGCAGGCCCGGGATGGTCTGGTTCGCGTAGAGGTACATGCTCACCGCCTCCGACTCCAGCAGCGCGAAGTCCTGGAACCAGGAGGGGTAGCGCTCCTGCGCGAGGAAGGGCCCGGCGGCCTTGAGCAGCCCGCGCGCGCCGAGGACGGTGTCGGCCTTGTCGATGAAGTCCTGCTTGGGGATGCGGCGGCCCTGCTCGACGGCGCTGACCATGGACTCGGAGTAGTCGATGCGCTCGCCGAGTTCGGCGCGGGTCAGGCCTGCCTCGGTGCGCAGCCAGCGCACCTGTCCGCCGAAGACCCGCAGGGTCGCTGACGATCCGTCGGTCTGACTCATCGTCCGTCGCCTCCCCGCTGCCTGTACAACTCCGTCTGTAGCCGCGCCGTTCGTGGTGACGCTAACTCCGTAACGGAATCGTTGACCCCATGAACACAGAACCTCCCCCCAACCAGGATGCGGCGGCTTATCCTTCCCCCGGCCCCGCAGAACCGGAGTTCGGTGCTCCGTCCGCCCCGCGCCCACCACTCCCCTATCGCCCGGACTGGGTCCCGGCCTCCGGGCACCAACTCAGCCGTACGGGCGTCCAGTTCGACGCCGTACGCATTGCCGGGCTGCGCGCCGAGGAAGTCGCCGACGAACTCGCCGACGAGACGGACGACGCGGCCGGGCCGATCATCCGCGAGGCCGTCGGCAGCCGCTGGATGTACTTCCTCTGTCCGCCCGGCAGCGCCACCGACTACCGCTGGCCGCCCGGCATCATGCGGCTCAGCGGCACCTCGACCAGCGTCGGTTACGTCGGCGTGCCCGCCCTGCAGGGCGACACCTGGCCGCTGTCGTGGTACTCGCAGCCGACGGAGCAGGCGCCCTTCGTCGATCCCGCGCTGCTGTACGCGACGCTGTGCCGGCTGGTGGGTTGGAGACCGCTGACCGAACTCGCGTGAGGCACCGGTCGCGGCGGGACGGCCTGCTAGCATCTCCATGCGTACGCACTTAATGCATACGCAAGCGAATGGGGAGACAGCGTGACCGCGACCGAGGACCGGAAGTACCTCTTCCTGCTGGGCAGCGCCCGCACCGGCGGCAACACGGAGACGCTCGCGCGCCACGCGGCCCAGCAACTCCCGCCTGCCGCCCGGCAGCAGTGGCTGCACCTCGCCGACCTCCCGCTGCCGGCCTTCGAGGACCTCCGCCACACCGGCGACGGCACCTACCCCGAACCCACCGGCCACGCCCGCACCCTGCTCGACGCCACGCTCGACGCGACCGACCTCGTCGTGGCCTCGCCCCTCTACTGGTTCAGCCTCTCCACCAGCACCAAGCTCTACCTCGACCACTGGTCCGCCTGGATGCGCGTCCCCGGCCTCGACTTCCTCGACCGCCTGCGCGGCAAGACACTGTGGTCGGTCACCGCCCTCTCCGGCCAGGATCCGGCCACCGCCGCGCCCCTGGTCGGCTCGCTGCGGCACACGGCCGCGTACGCCGGGATGCGCTGGGGCGGGGCGCTGTTGGGCAACGGCAGCAGGCCCGGTGACATACAGAAGGACACGGACGGACTGGCGCGGGCGAAGGCGTTCTTCGCGGCGTAGCAAGGCCGGCGCAACAAGCCCGGAGCAATAAGCCCGGGGCTCAGCCGAGGCGGTCGATGCGGGACTGGACGTCGGCGAAGTGCGCGGCTATCGCGTCGGCGGCGGCCTCCGGCTCGCGCGCCCGGAGGGCGTCCACGACACGCCGGTGCTGGCGCACGACCTGGTCGTGGTCGGTCCGCGGCTTGCCGACCTCGTGCTCCAGCTCGCGGTAGGCGTCCCAGAACAGCCCGATGAGTTGCAGAACCATGGCGTTGCCCAGGGACTCGTAGAGCAGCTCGTGGAAGCGCCGGTCGTGGCCCGCCCGGCCCTCCGCGCCGTCGGCGGCGAGGGCGGTGAGCTCCGCGTCGAGGCGGCCGAGGTCGTCCTCGGTGAGCTCGAGGGCGGCGCGGCGGATCAGGCCGCCCTCCAGGAGCGCGCGGACCTCCACGATGTCGTGCAGGGCGCGGTGGTCGGCCCGGCGGACGGCCAGCCGGGTGTGGAAGAGCAGCCCGGGGGCCAGGGCCCGCAGCTGCGCCTCGCCGACGAAGGTGCCGTAGCCGTGCCGGATGTCGACAATGCCCAGCGCCTGGAGGCCCTTGAGCGCCTCTCGCACAGAATTACGGCTCACGCCGAGGGCCCGCATCAACTCCGGCTCGGCCGGGAGTGGCGCGCCCGCGTCGAGGCCGCTTTCGATGATCATGTCGACCAACCGGTCCTGCACGGAGGGCTTGTGCCGTATGGACATGGGCCCTACGGTACCGCTACGCATAGGACGTCCTACGTCCTACCTCCCTCAACGTCGAGGAGAGCGAGCCGCAATGAGCAGTAGCAGCAGCAACGCCACCACCGACCCCGTCGACCCCGTCCCCTGGTACCGGGAGCTGTCCCCGCAGGACTGGAAGGCCTTCGCCGCGGCATGGCTCGGCTACGCCATGGACGGCTTCGACTTCGTCCTGATCACCCTCGTGCTGACCGAGGTCGCCCAGGAATTCCACCTCTCCACCGTCACGGCGGCCACCCTGGTGTCGGCCGCCTTCATCTCCCGCTGGTTCGGCGGGCTCGCGATCGGCGCGTTCGGTGACCGCTTCGGACGGCGGCCCGCCATGGTGCTGAGCATCACGCTGTACGCCGTCGGGGCGGCCCTGTGCGGCTTCGCCTGGGACTACTGGTCGTTGTTCGCCTTCCGGATGGTGATCGGGCTCGGCATGGCCGGCGAGTACACCGCCAGCGCCACCTACGTCATCGAGAGCTGGCCGGCGCGGCTGCGCAACAAGGCCAGCGGCATGCTGCTGTCCGGCTACCCGCTGGGCAGCGTCCTCGCCGCGAAGACGTACGCCTGGGTCGTGCCGCATTCCAGCTGGCGGGTGCTGTTCTGGCTGGGCATCATCCCGGTCGTCCTCGCCATCTACCTGCGCAAGCGGCTGCCCGAGACCAAGGAGTGGACGGAGTTCAGCGCGAAGGAGCGGCCGGTCAGCGCGGCGGCGGTGCTCTTCACGGGGCGGCGGTCGGCGTGGAACCTGCCGATCGGGGTCGTCGCGGCGCTGAGCATCTTCTTCGTGCTGCGCAACCAGACGATGCCGGTCACGCTGGTGCTCGTGGCGGTCGCCGCGGCGTGCTTCGTGACCTTCGCCGTCCAGTTCGCGGGGCGGCTGTGGCCGGTGATGGTCGCGCTGATGATCACCGTGTTCAGCGCCTTCCTGTACTCCTGGCCGCTGCAGTCCCTGCTGCCGACCTACCTCAAGACCGACCTCCACTACGACCCCGGCCAGGTCTCCGACGCCCTGCTCTACGCGGGCATCGGCTACGCGGCGGGCTCCATCCTCTCCGGCTTCCTCGGCGACCGCATCGGGACGCGGCGGGCGTACGTGGGCATGCTGCTCGCCTCGCTGTTCTTCGTCTGGCCTGTCTTCGCGCTGGGCGAGGGCCACACGGTCGCCCTGTGGGTGCTGCTCTTCCTGCTGCTGGGGACCGGCCAGGGCGCGTCCGGGATCCTGCCGAAGTACGTCTCCGGGCACTACCCGGTGCGCTTCCGCGCGGCCGGGCTCGGCTTCAGCTACAACGTCGGCGCGCTGGGCGGCGCCGCCGCTCCGGTGCTCGGGGCGAAGCTCGCCGAGCCGCTGAGCCTGGGCACGGCGATCGCGGTGCTGGGGCTGTCGCTGACGGCGGTGGTCATCGTGCTGGTCGGCTTCGACGTCCCGGCGCGGGTGCAGCGCTGGTCGGACTCCCGGCACGCCGCGGCGCAGCCGCCCGCGACCGAGGCCCGGGAGGCCGTCTGATGCCGCTCGACCGGCGCACGGTTCTGGCGCTGCCGCTGGCGGCCCTCGGCTCGGCGTTAATCACCCGGACGGCCTACGCCGCCGACGCACCCGCGACCACCTCGGTGCCGTTCACCTCCGGGACGGAGGGCTACGACACCTTCCGTATCCCCGCGGTCGTACGCACCCGGCGCGGCACCCTCATCGCCTTCGCCGAAGGGCGCGGGCACTCCGCCAGCGACACCGGGGACATCGATGTCGTCGCCCGCCGCTCCACCGACGGCGGCCGCACTTGGGGCGCCCTCCACGTCGTCGCCGAGGCCGGCACCGACACCCAGGGCAACCCCGCCCCCGTCGTCGACCCCCGCACCGGCCGCATCGTGCTGCTGACCTGCCGCAACTCGGCGTCCGTCACCGAGACCCAGATCATGACGGGCGCGGCGACCCCGGAACAGTCCCGGCGGGTCTTCGTCCAGCACAGCGACGACGACGGCCTCGGCTGGACCGAGCCCCGCGAGATCACCGCCTCCGCCAAGCGCGACGACTGGCGCTGGTACGCCACCGGCCCCGGCCACGCGATCGCCCTCACCCACGGCAGGCACCGCGGCCGCCTCGTCGTCCCCGCCAACCACTCCATCGCCCCGCCCGCCGGCTCCACCGACACCGGCGCCGAGGCCAAGTACTACGGCGGTCACGACCTCTTCAGCGACGACGGCGGCCACAGCTGGCACATCGGCTGCGTCGACGACGACCCCGACGGCTTCGTCAACGTCAACGAGACCACCGCCGCCCAGCTCCCCGACGGTCGCGTCTACTTCAACGCCCGCGACCACAAGGGCACCGCGGAGGGCGTCCGCTGCGACGCCTACAGCGACGACGGCGGCCGCACCCTCGTCGACCCCTACCAACCCCAGCCCACCCTCGCCGGCCCCATCGTCCAGGGCAGCGTCCTCCAGGTCCGCGGCGGCCCCCTCCTCTACTCCGGCCCCGCCGACCCCGCCGCCCGCAAAGCCATGACCCTCCGGGCCAGCACCGACGACGGCGCCACCTGGACCCCCGTCCTCCAGCTCTCCCCCCTCCCCGCCGCCTACTCCGACCTCGTCCAGCTCTCCGCCGGGGCGGTGGGGCTCCTCTACGAGACGGGCCAGTCCGGCCCGTACGAGACCATCGCCTTCACCCGGATCGCGGTGAGCGACCTGTGACGGAGCCCGGCGGGTCTTCCCCCACCCCGCCCCTTCCCGAAACCAGGGGGCCAGCCCCCTGGACCCCCGGTCCTCAAACGCCGGACGGGCTGAATTCACGGCCAACCGGGTTGTGGGTAGGCCGTCCGCCTGAGGCGGAACGGGCTGGCACAACCCGACCACGGACCCGAACCCGACAACACACCCTCCCGGGTCCAGAGGCGGAGCCCGTGGTTTCGGGAAGGGGCGGGGTGGGGGAAACGAATCAGGCCGCAATGAACGGAGGCATGATGAGCGCACGCATCACCCGGCGGGCCTTCGCGGTCGGGGCCGCGGCCGCACCGCTGGTGGCGGCGGGGGCCGAAAGCCCGGCGGCCGCCGCCGAGGGCACCGGCAGGCCCGTGTTCCGCCGGTTGCCGGACCTGCCGGCGAACAGGACGGCGTGGAACGCGGCGATCCCGGTCAGGGAGGACTACTGGCGGCAGATCGGCCTCGCCGGAATGGTGGTGGGCGCCCACGGCGGGTATCTCATCGCCGCGGGGGGCGCCAACTTCCCGGAGCCGGCGCTCACGGCGACCCGGGCGAACACGCTGGGCAAGATCTATTGGGCGGACGCCTTCGTGATGGGCCCGGACCGGACGTGGCTGGACGGGAGCCTGAGCCTGCCGGACGCCCTCGCCTATGCCGCGTGCGTCAGTACGGCCGACGGAGTCGTGGTGATCGGCGGCGAGGGCTTCCGGGGTGGCCCGAACGGCGCTGCGCTGGCGACGGTGACGAAGTTCGCGGACGTCATCCGGCTCCGCTATGACCCGGCGGGGCACCGGCTCGTACGGGAGAAGCTGCCGGACCTCCCCCGCCCGATGTCGTACGCCGTGGCCGCGCTGATCGGCAAGAAGCTCTACGTCGCGGAGGGCGCCGACTTCTACGCCCTCGACCTGGCCCGCCCGGGCGACGGCTGGCGCACCCTCCCCACCTGGCCGGGCCCGGCCCGCAGCGTGGCGGTCGGAGCGGCGGCCGACGGCAGGTTCTACCTGGTGAGCGGCCGGGCCGCCGATGCCCACGGCACCTGGCACTTCTACCGCGACGCCTACGCCTACGACCCCCGCACCGCCACCTGGAGCACCCTCACCGAGCTGCCCTGGTGCGTCACCGCGGGCCTCGCCTGGCCGGTGGGCGACGGCCGCCACCTCCTCCTCGCGGGCGGCGACAAGGACCTGGCCCGCTGGAATCTGATCCAGCGGCAGACGGCGGCCGGCCACAAGGACGCGGTGACCTGGATCTACGACCACCACACCGGCTTCAACGGCGAGCTGCTGCTCTACGACACCCACCGCGACCGCTGGCGCGTCGTGGGCGACTTCCCCGGCCCCTCCCAGGTCACCACCCCCGCCGTGCGCTGGGGCGACGACCTCGTCATCGTCAGCGGCGAGGTGCGGCCCGGCATCCGTACGCCGGCGGTGTGGGCCGTCAGGCCGTGATGTCGCGCGTGCTGAAGCGCGCCCAGGCGGCCGACCCGAAGACGGCCACGTACAGCCCTTGCAGCCCGAAGTTGCGCCGCAGTTCGTCCCAGTAGACGGGGTCGCGGAGCAGGTCGGCGAAGCTGAGCCAGTAGTGGGGGAAGAGGTAGGGCTGGATGGCGTGCAGTTGGGGGATCTGGTCGACGATCTGGACGGTGATGAGGAGACCGACGGTGGTGGCCATGGCGGCGATGCCGCTGTTGGTGAGGGTGGAGATGAACAGGCCGAGGGCGGCGATGCCGGTGAGCGAGAGGGCGACGGTGGCGGCGATGAGGAGGGCGCGCCAGAGGCCTTCCGTGAAGGAGATCGTGGTGCCGGACAGGAGGGTGACGTCGCCGAGGGGGAAGAGGATGGCGCCGACGATGAGCCCGGAGGCGGCCACGACGAGGGTGGCGACGACGCAGAAGGCCAGCACGGAGGCGTATTTGGCGAGGAGGAGGCGGGAGCGCCCGGCGGGAGCGACGAGGAGGTAGCGCAGGGTGCCGGAGTTGGCCTCGCCGGCGATGGAGTCGCCCGCGATGACGCCGATGGCCATGGGGAGGAAGAAGGGGAGGGTGGCGGCCAGACCGGTGAAGACCAGGAAGAGGCCGTTGTTGGTGATCTGGGCGATGAAGGCGGGGCCGTCACCGCCGCCTCCGCCGGACCTGCCGCCGCCGTTGGTGTCGAGCTTGACCGCGATGCCGATGAGGACGGGCACACCGGTGAGGACGGCGAGCAGCGCGAGGGTGCGCCAGCGGCGCATGACGGTGACGAACTCGCTGCGGAAGAGACCGAGCTGCCAGAGGGCGCTGGGCCTCGGCGCCGGCGTGGCCGGTGTGGGCAGCGTTTCAGCCTGCGACATCGAAGCCCTCCCCGGTCAGGGCGAGGAACGCGTCCTCCAGCGAGGCGCGTTCGAGGCCGAAGCCGCGCACCCGGATGCCTGCGGCCACCAGGGCGGCATTGAGGTCGGCCAGGTCGGGAACGGGGTCGGGCGGGAGGTCGCCGGTGACCTTGCCGTCGGCGGTGGTCTCCAGGTCCGTCACGCCGAGCTCCTTGAGGACCCGTACGGTGTCGGCGGTGTCCGGCGTGGTGACGGCGAGGCGGCTGCGCGCGGCGAGGGCGTCGACGGGGCCCTGGGTGATGAGGCGGCCGCGTGACATGACGGCGGCGTGGGTGCAGACCTGCTCGATCTCGTCGAGGAGATGCGAGGAGAGGAAGACGGTCGTGCCGTCGGCGGCCAGGCTTCTGACCAGGGAACGGATCTCCCGCATGCCCTGCGGGTCCAGGCCGTTGGTGGGCTCGTCCAGGACCAGCAGGTCGCGCGGCCGCAGCAGGGCGGCGGCCAGCCCGAGGCGCTGCTTCATGCCCAGCGAGTAGGCGCGGGCCTTCTTGCTCGCGGCCGCGGCGAGTCCGACCCGGTCCAGTGCCTCGCCGACCCGGGCCCGGCGGGTGCGGGGGTCGGCGGTGGGGTCGGCGGAGTCGTAGCGCAGCAGATTGTCGCGGCCGGAGAGGAAGCCGTACAGGGCGGGGCCCTCGATGAGGGCCCCGACTCTGGGCAGTACGGTGCGCACCGCGCGCGGCATGGGCTCGCCGAGGACGCGCGCGGTGCCGGAGGTCGGCTCGATCAGCCCCATGAGCATGCGGATGGTCGTGGTCTTGCCCGAGCCGTTGGGGCCGAGGAAGCCGAAGACGCTGCCGCGCGGCACGGTCAGGTCGAGCCCGTCGACGGCGAGCTGCCCGCCCCGGTAACGCTTCGTGAGCCCATGGGTTGAGATCACGGCGGGCAACTCCTCCATCGCGCTCCTTCGTCCGTGCCTGCTGGGCCACTAGGCCATTGGGCCTACTTGCTCGCGGCCTTGACCAGCGCGTCCTGGCTGACGGCGCCGACGTAGACCTTGCCGCTGTCGGTGATCAGGGCGTTGACCACGCGGGTGCTGACGAACGTACCGGAGCCGAAGCTGCCCTTGACCGTCTTGCCGAAGCTGCTGATCAGGGACTGGGTGTCGAAGGTGCTGCCCTTGGTGTTGCTCTGCTGCCCGGGCAGAGCGCCCTTCGGGGTCTTCAGTTCGGCGATCGAGTCCCAGCCGGTTCCGATGACGTTCAGACCGTCGAGGGCGGACTTGGCGTTGTCCTGCGCCTTCGCACCGTCCTTCGTCGCCGCGTCCGCGCCGGGCTTCTCCGTGGTCACCTTGGCGCCCTTGGGCGGGGTGAAGGTGAACGTACTGGCCGCGGGCTTGCCGAAGTCCACCTTCGTGAAGCCGATGTCGACGGCCGGCTTCGCGCTGCCCTTGGGCGTGAGCGTGAACTTCAGCGGGACGCCCGTCGCCGAGTCGACGGCGATGCGGATCGAACCGACCGTCGTGTCGGCCTGCGTCGGCTTGATGAGCAGCTGGTACGCGTCCCGGCCGGCGACCTTCGCCGTGCCGTCGACGGTGACCGACGTCGTGCTGTCCACCGCCTTCAGCGCCTGGTCCGCCGCCTGCTGCGGGGTGAGCGTGGAGGACGTGTGGTCCGTCCCGGCGCCGCTCTTCGCCCCCTTGGGGGCGGTCGAGTGGTACGCCTGGTTGCTGCCGCTGTCGTACGCCCACACCTGGGTGCCGTTGTGGATGACGCTGTACTCGGAGGCGGACTCGACGATCGAGACCTTCTGCCGGTCCGGGCCGTCGGCCGCCACCTGGAGCGTGTGCGTGCCGGTGAGCAGCTTGGTGAGCTGGTCCGTCGGGTTGGCGCTCGCGCTGCCGCCCGTGCCGCTGCCGCCCAAACTGCTCCCGAACGCGCTTGCGATGGCCGGGAGTCCGAAGTCCGTACTGAACTTCACCGAGCCGGAGATCGTCTGCGTATCGGAAGCCGCCATCTTCTCGATCAGCTTCTGCGCGGTGATGTCCGGCAGATTCGGGCTGCCCGCGCTGGCAAGTGCCGGTACGAGTCCGATCGTCGCCGCCGCCACACCCGCCGCGAGGACGGGCACGGCGTAACGTATCGCCTTCCGTCGCCTGTCGGGGTTGTCGTCTGTCGCTGGGATTCGTGCCATTGCTTTCCGTCCCTACCTTCGTCGTCGCCGGCGGGCCTGTTTGCGTCGCACTCGTCCACCTCTCGGGTCCATTGTCACCCGATCCGCCGTGTGGTGGTGGTTCCATCACACCAAACCGGCCGGACCCGCGCATCAGCCGACGGGATCAACCACGCGTACGCCCCTGGGATGACAGACCCCCAGGGAGGTATGCGGGTACCCGCTGTTGGCTCGGTTGATGCTGCTTCGGCTGCTTCCGCTCGCTACTTCTGCAGGAAGAGGTAGTCCGCCTGGTACGGAACGCCCACCTTCGGCGTCCGGTGCGGGTCGCAGGTGCCGGCCGGGGCGACGCCGCCGACCGTGTTGAGCCGCAGGATCTCCTGAGTCCCCGACAGCAGACCGCCGGAGCGGCCGGCCTGGTCGGCCTTGAGGTCCAGCTCAGGGATGTTGCCGGTGCCGTTGGGGGTCTTGGCGATCAGAGCGCCGGTGACGGCCGTCGCCGCCGCGGCGAGGGTGCCGGCGGCCAGTGTGATCGCCCTGCGGCGGTTCTTGATGCCCTTCATCGCGGGTGTCCTCCCGTGGTGGGCCGGTCCCCCTGCACCGGCCGCTCACCGGGGACACGAGCCCGCCCGGGGGGTGGGTTCAGCCCTGCGGTGGGAGGAGCGTCACGGGGCGAACCGTGAACCGGTCCCTGCCGGGAGGCGTTCAGCCCGCGCGGTGGACCACCGCGTCGCACAGACCTTCGAGGGCGAGCTTGGCCGCGCACGCGGGCAGCGGTGCCAGGCTCGCCCGGGCCTCGTCCGCGTACCGGACCGTGTCCCGGCGGGCCTGCTCCAGCGCGGGGTGGGCGCGCAGCAGGGCGAGCGCCTCCGCGTGCCGGGCGTCGTCGCTGAGGTCGCCGTCCAGCAGCTCGCAGAGCCGGCGGTCGTCGGCGGAGGCGGAACCGTTGGCCTTCGCGACCAGCGTACGGAGGTGGAGCACCGGCAGCGTCGGTACGCCCTCGCGCAGATCCGTGCCGGGGGTCTTCCCCGACTCGCGGGAGTCGCTGGCGATGTCGAGTACGTCGTCCGCCAGCTGGAAGGCGATGCCGAGCCGCTCTCCGTACTGCGTGAGGATGTCGACGACCGTCTCGTCAGCGCCGGACATCATCGCGCCGAAGCGGCAGGACACGGCGACCAGCGAGCTCGTCTTGCCGGCGAGGACGTCGAGGTAGTGCGCGATCGGGTCCCGCCCGTCGCGCGGCCCCACGGTCTCCAGGATCTGGCCGGTGACCAGCCGTTCGAAGGCCTCCGCCTGAATGCGTACGGCCTCCGGCCCGAGGTCGGCCAGTATGTGCGAGGCCTTCGAGAACAGGAAGTCACCGGTCAGGACCGCCACCGAGTTGTCCCAGCGGGCATTGGCGCTCGGGACGCCACGGCGCACCTCGGCCTCGTCCATCACATCGTCGTGGTACAGCGTCGCGAGGTGCGTCAGCTCCACGACCACGGCCGACGGCACGATCCGCGGCGCGTGCGGATCCCCGAACTGCGCGCTCAGCATCACCAGCAGCGGCCGGAACCGCTTGCCGCCCGCCTTCACCAGGTGCCGGGCCGCTTCCGTGATGAACGGGACGTCGCTCTTGGTGGCTTCGAGCAGGCCTTCCTCGACGGCCGACAGCCCGGCCTGGACGTGGGCCTCTAGGGCCTGGTCCCGCACGCTCAGCCCGAAGGGCCCGACGACGGTCGTCACGAGGGATTCTCCTGTCGCTGAGATCGCTTCCGCGGCTTCTGGCGTGGCGCTGTCTACACCGGCAGCGTAACCCGTCGCTTCTCGATCACTGCGGGGGCATGGCCCCCTCGCCTCGCTACGTCCGCATTTGCCCCAACGCCCGCCGCCCCCAAGCCTGCCCCGCCCTCCACCCGGCATGCGCCGGCAGCGCCCCCGCGAATCCGCCCGTCCGGCGTTTGAGGACACTCCCGAAGGCCGTTCGGGGGCCGGCCCCCTGGTTACGGGAAGGGGCGGGGTGGGGGGGAGGTCAGGCCCCGGCCACCGCCTTCGCGAGCCGCGGGGACGCCCAGTCCGTGCCGCAGACGAACCGCAGCACAGGGCCGAACGTGGCCGCCGCCGGGAGCCCGGTGAAGTACAGGCCGGGGACGGAGGAGGCGAGGTCGGCGCCGAGGCGGGGGGAGCCGCCGGTGCGGGCGAGGGCGGTGCGCAGGGAGGGGGCGAGGAAGCCGAGGGCTTCGAGGTCGACGCGGTAGCCGGTGGCGGCCAGGACGTGGTCGGCGGCGAACTCCGCGGCGCGGCCGCCCGGGGCGGCGGTGGAGAGGACGACCTTGCCGGAGGCGGAGTCCACCCGGGCACCCCGCAGCGCATGGCCGGAAGACACCCGTACGCGCCCCTCGAAGCGCTCACGGAGCCACCACGCGCCCAGGGGCCCGAGGACGCGCCGCACCAGGTACAACCGGGTCGGCGCCGGCAGATAGCGGAAGGCCTGCGCGTGGTAGCTGAAGGCGTACAGCGACCAGGCCCGTCCGAAGGGGGATCCGGGGCGGAGGCGGGGCTGGCGGTCGGGGGCGTCGCCGAAGCCGACCGCGCCCCGGCCGCGCGCGAGCAGCCGGACCTGGGCGCCGGCTTCCGCGAGCAGCGCGGCGGATTCCAGCGCGGACTGGCCGGCGCCGACCACGACGACCTCGCGCCCGGCGAAGCGCCGCAGGTCGGGGTGGTGGGAGCTGTGCGAGACGGGGCCGACCGGCGACGGCCCGTCGGGGGCGAGGCTCCGCAGCGGTTCGGGGACGTACGCGAAGCCGTGCAGCCCGGTGGCGACCACCACCGCCCGGGCCTGGAACTGCTCGCCCGAGTCGAGCTTCAGGTCGAAACCGGGGCCGCGCCGGTCGACGGAGACCACCCGCACCTGCTCCAGGTCCGGCACCAGCCGCTCCTGGAACCACTGCCCGTAACGGATGAAGGTGTCGACCGGAATGATGTCCCAGTCCGTCACCAGCGGCCGCTCCCCCGTCGCCCGCGCGAAGTCGTACAGGGTGTGCCCCGGCACGGCCGCGGAGATGCTCGAGGCGGCCGGGGTGGACTTCAGCAGCATCCCGGCCGGCATCTGCTCCGCCCAGCTCACCATGGGGCTGCCGAAGACCCGTACGGAGACGCCGAGCGCCCGCAGGTGAGCGGCGGTCGAGAGGCCGTAGGGTCCGGCCCCGATCACAGCTACGGGTGTCATGTGCCGTCCTTTCGAGAGTGTCCGGAACGATGCGAGCGATTCGAGCGGTACATCTGCAGCAGGTGCGCCGCGCCCGGCCGCACGAACCGGGCGAGCATCACGGCGAAGGGCTTGAGGTCGTCCCGGGCCAGCCACGCCAGCTCCGTCCCGGAGGCGCGCGCGGGGGCGTGCGGGGTGGTGTAGCCGCTGCGGCGGTACGCGAGCAGCGCGGGAAGGTCGATGTTCTCGACGACGAAGCGGCGGCCTTCGCGCTGCGGGGCGCGCGGGACGTCCCGCCCGGTGAGATCGAGGTGCTGGGCGCGTACGACATCGATCCCGGCCGCCGATTCGAAGAGCCGGAACTGGGCGCCCATGCGGGGGTTGAAGTCGAGCAGTTTGTAGTGGCCGTCGCGGCGGTCGTAGCGCCAGTCGAGGTCGGCGATGCCCTGGAAGCCGATCGACTTGCAGAACTGGGCGGCCAGCTCGGCCAGTTCGGGATTGGTCACGACGTACGCGCAAGCCGTCATCCCGGCGTGCGGCGGCCAGGAGCGGACCTTGACCCCGGTGAAGAGCACGGGCTCCCGGGGGCCGAAGTACGCGTGCACGATCCAGTCCTCGGCATGCTCGCGCGGCAGATAATCCTGGAGGATCACCCCGGGCCGGCGGCCCCACCCCCGGGCCAGTTCCAGCAGTTCGCGCGCCCCGGCGATCCTGGTCGTCCCCCGCACGGCCGGCGCGCGGCGGCGTTCGAAGGCCTCGCGGTTCTTGGCCACCACCGGGAAGCGGGCGGTGGCCGCGTATGTCTCGATCTCGGCGTACGACTCCGGAAAGGCGGCCCTCGGCGACGGCACCCCGTACTGCGCGCACAGCTCGTGCAGCCCGCGCTTGCTCGCCAGCCGCCGCGACAGGCCGGGGTCGTCCATCCGGGGGAAGAGGAAGTGCGGCGACAGCTCGTCGGCGTGCTCGGCGATGAGGACCGCGGCCTCTTCGTCGGTCGGTATCAGCACGGTCGGCCGCCCGATGGCCCGCCCGATCCGCCGCAGCCCCTCGACCAGCTTCTCCGCCGGCTCGAGCCCTGTCGTCGGCCACACGAAGCGGCCGCGCAGATAGCGTGACGCGGCGGCGGGCGTATGTCGGTCCTCGGTGACGGCGTACATCGGCACGCCCAGCCGCCCCAGGCTCCGGATCGCCCCGACGCCGCCATGATGCAGCGGATAGTTACCGATTTTCACGATCAGCCCCGGGACGGCAGCATTGATCGCAAACGCGGAACTCCGCACGTTTCCCCCCAATGGTCATGGTATCCACGGCCCCACCCCGACCATGACCACTAAGGAAGTTAAGCCCGAATTGAGCATTCCGGCAAGACTTTTTCGGACATTGCGAGCTCTTTAGGTACAGGACGGCGCCCCGGGTTCCAGGGACCCCGGGGCGCCAACACGCCTGCTTGGTAAGGCAGTTACCTCACTACCTCACGAACACGCCCGCCTGGCCCGCCAGATCCAGGAAGTACTGCGGCGCGAGCCCCAGCACCAGCGTCACCGCAACGCCGACGGCGATGGCCGTGGAGGTCAGGGCCGAGGGCACGGCGACCGTGGGGCCGTCGGCCTTCGGCTCGCTGAAGAACATCAGCACGATGACCCGGATGTAGAAGAAGGCCGCGATCGCCGAGGAGATCACACCGACGATCACCAGCGGCACCGCCCCGCCCTGCGCCGCTGCCTTGAAGACAGCGAACTTACCCGCGAAGCCGGAGGTCAGCGGGATGCCCGCGAAGGCCAGCAGGAAGACCGCGAAGACCGCCGCCACCAGCGGCGAGCGCCGGCCCAGCCCCGCCCACTTGGACAGGTGCGTGGCCTCGCCACCCGCGTCGCGGACCAGCGTGACGACGGCGAAGGCACCGATCGTCACGAAGGAGTACGCGGCCAGGTAGAACAGCACCGACGAGACACCGTCCGGCGAGGCGGCGATGACGCCGGCCAGGATGAACCCGGCGTGCGCGATGGAGGAGTACGCGAGCATGCGCTTCACGTCGGTCTGGGTGACCGCGATGATGGCGCCGACCAGCATCGTCAGGATGGCGACGCCCCACAGCACCGGCCGCCAGTCCCAGCGCAGGTCCGGCAGGACCACGTACAGCAGCCGCAGCAGCGCGCCGAAGGCCGCGACCTTGGTCGCCGCCGCCATGAAGCCGGTGACCGGCGTCGGGGCGCCCTCGTAGACGTCGGGCGTCCACATGTGGAAGGGGACGGCACCGACCTTGAAGAGCAGGCCCATGCCGACCAGGGCCGTGCCGATGAGCAGCAGGGCGTCGTTGGCCGAGGAACTGGCCAGGGCCGGGGTGAGCTTGGCGGTGCCGTCGATGACGGAGGCGATCCCGGAGTACGTGACCGTGCCCGCGTAGCCGTAGAGCAGGGCGATGCCGAAGAGCAGGAAGGCCGAGGAGAAGGCGCCGAGCAGGAAGTACTTGACCGCCGCCTCCTGCGACATGACGCGCCGGCGGCGGGCCAGGGCGCACAGCAGGTAGAGCGGGAGGGAGAAGACCTCCAGGGCCACGAAGAGGGTCAGCAGGTCGTTGGCGGCCGGGAAGACCAGCATGCCGCCCACTGCGAAGAGCAGCAGCGGGAAGACCTCGGTGGTGGTGAAACCGGCCCTGACGGCGTCCTTCTCCTGCTCGCTGCCGGGGATCGCCGAGCCCTGCGCGGCGAAGGAGTCGACGTGCCGGCCGTGCGCCTTGGGGTCGAGCCGCCGTTCGGCGAAGGTGAAGACGCCGACGATGCCGACCAGCAGGATCGTGCCCTGCAGGAAGAGCGCCGGGCCGTCGACCGCGACCGCGCCCATGGCCGCGATGTGCGCCTTCTTGCCCGCGTAACCGTCCGCCGCGAGCGCCACGACGGCGGCGAACGCGGCTGCCATGCCCAGCACGCTCACGCCGATCTGGGCGAGGTAGCGGGAGCGGCGCGGCAGGAAGGCCTCGACCATGATCCCGATGACCGCCGCGCCGAAGACGATCAGCACCGGGGCCAGTTGGGCATACTCGATCTTGGGGGCCGGGATCTTGTCGGCGGTGGTGGCCGCCGTTGTCCACAGGCTGTGGACAGCCATGGTGCTGCTCACTTGGAGGCCTCCAGCGGCGGCTTGGGGTCGGTCTTGTGCACATCGGAGAGCGTCTGCCGGACCGCCGGGTTGACGATGTCGGTCACCGGCTTCGGGTACACGCCGAGCAGCAGCAGCAGCGCGATCAGCGGTGCCACGACGGCGAGTTCACGCACCTTGAGGTCCGGCATGCCCTCGACTCCGGCCTTCACCGGGCCGGTCATCGTCCGCTGGTAGAGGACGAGGACGTACAGCGCGGCGAGGACGATGCCGACGGTCGCGATGATCCCGAGTGCCGGATAGCGGCTGAAGGTGCCGACCAGGACCAGGAACTCGCTGACGAAGGGCGCGAGCCCGGGCAGCGACAGGGTGGCCAGACCGCCGATCAGGAAGGTCCCGGCGAGCACCGGGGCGACCTTCTGCACGCCGCCGTAGTCCGCGATGAGGCGGGAGCCGCGCCGGGTGATCAGGAAGCCCGCGACCAGCATCAGGGCGGCCGTCGAGATCCCGTGGTTGACCATGTAGAGGGTCGCGCCGCTCTGGCCCTGGGAGGTCATGGCGAAGATGCCCAGGATGATGAAGCCGAAGTGCGAGATGGAGGCGTACGCGACCAGCCGTTTGATGTCCCGCTGGCCGACGGCGAGCAGGGCGCCGTAGATGATGCTGATCACCGCCAGCACCAGGATCACCGGCGTCGCCCACTTGCTGGCCTCCGGGAAGAGCTGGAGGCAGTAGCGGAGCATCGCGAAGGTGCCGACCTTGTCGACGACCGCGGTGATCAGGACGGCGACGGGGGCAGTGGACTCCTGCATCGCGTTCGGCAGCCAGGTGTGCAGCGGCCACAGCGGCGCCTTCACGGCGAAGGCGAAGAAGAAGCCGAGGAACAGCGCCCGTTCGGCCCCCGACGACATGGTCAGCTTGCCGGCGGCCCGCGCCTGGAGGATCTCCTGGAGGGAGAAGGTGCCGGTGCCGAGCTGGTCGGCGGTGACGACGTACAGCCCGATGACGGCGGCCAGCATGATCAGGCCACCGGCCAGGTTGTAGAGCAGGAACTTCACAGCCGCGTACGAGCGCTGGCGGGCCGCCTCCTCTTCACCGTGCTCATGGGCACGGTCCCCGAAGCCGCCGATGAGGAAGTACATCGGGATGAGCATGGCCTCGAAGAAGATGTAGAAGACGAAGACGTCGGTGGCCTCGAAGGAGATCACCACCATCGCCTCGACCAGCAGGATCAGCGCGAAGAAGCCCTGCGTCGGCCGCCAGCGGCGGTTGGGGTTGGCGTCTTCGAGCGGGTCCGCGTCATGCCAGCCGGCGGCGATGACGAAGGGGATCAGCAGTGCGGTGAGAGCGATCAGCGCGACCGCGATGCCGTCGACGCCCAGTTCGTAGCGGACTCCGAAGTCCTTGATCCAGGCGTGCGATTCGGTCAGCTGGTAGCGCGCCCCGCCCGGGTCGAACCGTACGACGACGATCGCGGCCAGCACGAGCGTCGCCAGCGAGAAGCCCAGCGCCAGCCACTTGGCCCCGTTCCGCCGGGCGGCGGGGACGGCGGCCGTGGCGATCGCGCCCAGCGCCGGGAGCGCGGCGGTCGCGGTAAGGAGAGGAAAGGACATCAGGCAACGCCCCTCATCAGCAGCGTCGCGGCGATCAGCACGGCGGTCCCGCCGAGCATCGACACGGCGTAGGACCGTACGTATCCGTTCTGCAGGCGGCGCATGCGCCCCGACAGGCCGCCGACGGAGGCGGCGGTGCCGTTCACCACGCCGTCGACGACGCTGTGGTCCAGATAGACGAGGCTGCGGGTGAGGTGCTCGCCGCCACGCACCAGGACCACGTGGTTGAAGTCGTCCTGGAGCAGGTCGCGTCGTGCGGCCCGGGTCAGGAGCGAGCCGCGCGGAGCCGTACGGGGAACGGGCCGGCGCCCGTACATCAGCCAGGCCAGGGCCACCCCGATGACGAGGACGACCATGGTGCCCCCTGTCACGGCACCGGCGCTGACCGGCGAGTGGCCCTCCTCGTACCCCGTGACGGGCTCCAGCCACTTCAGGAAGGACTGGTTGAGGCTGAACAGCCCGCCGGCGATGACGGATCCGAAGGCCAGCACGATCATCGGGATCGTCATCGACCTGGGCGACTCGTGCGGGTGCGGCTCGTGGCCCTCCGCGTCCGGTTCCCACCGCTTCTCGCCGAAGAAGGTCATCAGCATCACGCGGGTCATGTAGAAGGCCGTGATGGCCGCGCCCAGCAGGGCCGCGCCACCCAGGATCCAGCCCTCCGTGCCGCCCTTGGCGAAGGCGGCCTCGATGATCTTGTCCTTGGAGAAGAAGCCGGACAGTCCCGGGAAGCCGATGATCGCCAGGTAGCCGAGCCCGAAGGTCACGAAGGTGACCGGCATGTACGTCCGCAGGCCGCCGTACTTGCGCATGTCGACCTCGTCGTTCATGCCGTGCATGACCGATCCCGCGCCGAGGAAGAGCCCGGCCTTGAAGAAGCCGTGCGTGACCAGGTGCATGATCGCGAAGACGTAGCCGATGGGGCCCAGTCCGGCCGCCATGATCATGTAGCCGATCTGCGACATCGTGGAGCCGGCCAGCGCCTTCTTGATGTCGTCCTTGGCACAACCGACGATCGCACCGAAGAGCAGTGTGACCGCGCCGACCGTGACGACCGCCGTCTGCGCGTCCGGCGCGGCGTTGAAGATGGCACCCGAGCGGGTGATCAGATACACGCCCGCCGTCACCATCGTCGCCGCGTGGATCAGCGCCGAGACGGGGGTCGGGCCCTCCATCGCGTCACCGAGCCAGGACTGCAGCGGCACCTGGGCCGACTTGCCGCACGCGGCGAGCAGGAGCATGAAGCCGATGCCGGTGAGGATCCCCGTGTGCGCCTTGCCCACGGCGTCGAAGACCGGCCCGAAGGAGAAGGTCCCGAAGGTCGTGAACATCAGCATGATCGCGATCGACAGGCCCACATCGCCGACGCGGTTGACGATGAAGGCCTTCTTCGCCGCCGTCGCCGCGCTCGGCTTGTGCTGCCAGAAGCCGATCAGCAGGTACGAGGCGAGGCCGACGCCCTCCCAGCCGACGTACAGCAGCAGGTAGTTGTCGGCGAGGACGAGCAGCAGCATCGCCGCGAGGAAGAGGTTGAGGTAGCCGAAGAAGCGGCGGCGCCGCTCGTCGTGCTCCATGTAGCCGATCGAGTAGATGTGGATCAGCGTGCCCACACCGGTGATCAGCAGGACGAAGGTCATCGACAACTGGTCGAGCCGGAAGGAGACATCCGCCTGGAAGCCGCCGACCGGGACCCAGCTGTAGAGGTGCGACTGCAGGGTCCGGTTATCGCCGGAACGCCCGAGCATGCCGGCGAAGAGGACGACGCCGATCACGAAGGACGCGGCCGCCAGCGCGCAGCCGATCCAGTGGCCCGTGCGGTCCAGCCGCCGGCCGCCGGTCAACAGCACACCGGCGCCCAGCAGCGGGGCCAGGACGAGCAGTCCGATCAAGTTCTCCACTTTGCGCTACCCCTCAGAGCTTCATCAGGCTGGCGTCGTCGACCGAGGCCGAGTGGCGGGAGCGGAAGATCGTCACGATGATCGCCAGTCCCACGACCACCTCGGCGGCGGCGACGACCATCGTGAAGAAGGCGATGATCTGGCCGTCCAGGTTTCCGTGCAGCCGGGAGAACGTGACGAACGCCAGGTTGGCGGCGTTCAGCATCAGCTCGACGCACATGAAGACGACGATCGCGTTCCGCCGGATGAGCACCCCGGCCGCACCGATGGTGAACAACAGCGCCGACAGATACAGGTAGTTGACCGGATTCACTTTCCGACCTCCTTACGCGAAGGCTTGCGCCCCAGCCGCTCCGCCGTGTGCTGCTCCAGCTCGGCCAGGCTGTCCAGCGCCTCGCCCGACACGTCGCGGACCTGTCCGCGCGCCCGCAGCGTGTCGCTGACCGTCAGCGCGGACGGCGTACCGTCCGGCAGCAGCCCGGGGATGTCCACCGCGTTGTGCCGCGCGTACACACCCGGTGCGGGCAGCGGCGGGACCTGCCGGCCCTCGCGCACCCGCTGCTCGGACAGCTCGCGCTGGGTCGACCGGCGCTCGGTCCGCTCGCGGTGGGTGAGCACCATCGCGCCGACGGCCGCGGTGATCAGCAGCGCGCCGGTGATCTCGAAGGCCCATACGTACTTGGTGAAGATCAGCGCCGCCAGGCCCTCGACATTGCCCTTGGCGTTGGCCTGGCCGAGCCCGGTGAAGTTGCCGAGCGAGGCGTTGCCGATGCCGACCATCAGCAGGATGCCGAAGCCGATGCCGGTGAGGGCGGCGAGCCAGCGCTGGCCCTTCAGCGTCTCCTTGAGGGAGTCGGCGGCGGTGATGCCGACCAGCATCACGACGAAGAGGAAGAGCATCATGATCGCGCCCGTGTAGACCACGATCTGCACGACCCCGAGGAAGTACGCGCCCTGCGCCAGATAGAAGACGGCCAGGACGATCATCGTCCCCGCGAGCGACAGTGCGCTGTGCACCGCCTTCTTCATCAGTACGGTCCCGAGCGCGCCCAGCACCGCGACGGTGCCGAGCACCCAGAACTGGAACGCCTCCCCGGTGGAGGTGGTGTAGACGGCGAGGTTGCTCATGCCCCCACCTCCTTCGCGTCCTTCTCGTCCTTCTCGTTCTTCTCGTTCTTGGAGACGGGCACCTGGCGCTCCGTACCGGGCGCGGCCTCGGTGACCAGGCCGCGGTAGTAGTCCTGCTCGTCCGTGCCGGGGTAGATCGAGTGGGGGCTGTCGACCATGCCCTCTTCGAGGCCCGCGAGCAGCTGCTCCTTGGTGAAGATCAGGGATTCGCGGCTGGAGTCGGCGAGTTCGTACTCGTTGGTCATCGTCAGCGCCCGCGTGGGGCAGGCCTCGATGCACAGGCCGCACAGGATGCAGCGCGCGTAGTTGATCTGGTAGACGCGGCCGTAGCGCTCACCCGGGGAGTAACGCTCCTCCTCCGTGTTGTCCGCGCCCTCGACGTAGATGGCGTCCGCCGGGCAGGCCCACGCGCACAGCTCGCAGCCGATGCACTTCTCCAGCCCGTCCGGATGGCGGTTGAGCTGGTGCCGCCCGTGGAAGCGCGGCGCGGTGGGCTTCTTCTCCTCCGGGTACTGCTCGGTCAGCCGCTTCTTGAACATGGCCTTGAAGGTCACGCCGAAGCCTGCGACCGGGCCGAGGAACTCAGGCATCGTCGGCCTCCTTCTCCTTGTCGGCGGGGCCGACGAGTTGGCGTTCCGCACGCGAACGGCGACGCGGCACCGGCGGCAGGGTCTGCCCCGGCAGTGGCGGCACGGGGAAACCGCCCGCCAGCGGGTCGAACTCCTGTGGTGGCGCGTCCTTCTCGGCCGCCGCCCGTTCCTTGCCCTCGCGGTCGCGGAACACGTCGACCACGAGCGAGACCAGGAGTACGAGGACCACCGCCCCGCCGACGTAGAGCACGATCTGCTGGAAGTCGTAGTTCTCGTTGCGCAGCGCCCGGACGGTGGCGACCAGCATCAGCCAGACCACCGAGACCGGGATCAGGACCTTCCAGCCGAGCTTCATCAGCTGGTCGTAGCGCACGCGCGGCAGCGTGCCGCGCAGCCAGATGAAGAAGAACAGCAGCAGCTGCACCTTCACCACGAACCACAGCATCGGCCACCAGCCGTGGTTGGCCCCCTCCCAGAAGGTGCTGATGGGCCAGGGAGCCCGCCAGCCGCCCAGGAAGAGCGTGGTCGCGACGGCGGAGACGGTCACCATGTTCACGTACTCGGCGAGCATGAAGAGCGCGAACTTGATCGACGAGTACTCGGTGTTGAAGCCGCCGACCAGGTCGCCCTCGGACTCCGGCATGTCGAACGGCGCACGGTTGGTCTCGCCGACCATGGTGCCGATGTAGATGATGAACGACACCGGGAGCAGCAGGATGTACCAGCGGTTCTGCTGCGACTCGACGATCGTCGAGGTCGACATCGATCCGGAGTAGAGGAAGACCGAGGCGAAGGCCACGCCCATCGCGATCTCGTACGAGATCATCTGCGCGCATGAGCGCAGGCCGCCGAGCAGCGGATACGTCGAGCCCGACGACCAGCCGGCGAGCACGATGCCGTAGATCCCGATCGAGGCCGTGGCCAGGATGTAGAGGATGCCGATCGGCAGGTCGGTGAGCTGGAGCGCGGTGCGGTGCCCGAAGATCGACACCTCGTTGTCGGCGGGGCCGAAGGGGATCACCGCGATCGCCATGAAGGCCGGGATCGCGGCGACGATCGGCGCCAGGACGTAGACGACCTTGTCGGCGCGCTTGACGATGATGTCTTCCTTGAGCATCAGCTTCACGCCGTCGGCGAGCGACTGGAGCATGCCCCAGGGGCCGTGGCGGTTGGGGCCGATGCGCAGCTGCATCCAGGCGACGACCTTGCGCTCCCAGACGATCGAGAACAGCACGGTCACCATCAGGAACGCGAAGCAGAAGACCGCCTTGACGACGACCAGCCACCACGGGTCGGTGCCGAACATCGTCAGATTCTCTGCGGCGAGTGTGTGCGTGGTCACCGCTGCACCTCCAGCTTGACGACCTGGCCGGGGACGGCGCCGGTGTCGGACGCCACTCCCCCGCCCACGGAGTTGAGCGGGAGCCAGACGACGCGGTCGGGCATCGCCGTGACCTGGAGCGGAAGCCGTACGGACCCGGCCGGGCCGGAGACCTCCAGCAGCTGGCCCTCGGCCACGCCGACCTCCTCGGCCGTGGCGGCGGACAGCCGCGCCACCGCCGGATGCCGGGTACCGGCCAGCGCGTCGTCGCCTTCCTGCAGCCGCCCCTGGTCCAGGAGCAGCCGGTGTCCGGCGAGCACCGCCTCTCCGGACCCCGGCTGGGGCAGGGAGGCGGCCGTCTCCAGCGGCGGCGAGGCATGCGGCCCGTCGTAGGGCGCGAGCCGCGAGAGCTCGGCCCGGGCGGAGGTCACGTCCGTCAGGCCCAGGGGCACGTCGAGCGCGTCGGCCAGCATGGTCAGCACCCGCGCGTCAGGCATCTGGAGCCGGCCGACCGCCTGGTCGGGCTTGAGCGCGGCCTCGAAGAGCCGGGCGCGGCCTTCCCAGTTGAGGAAGGTGCCGGCCTTCTCGGGGACGGCGGCGACCGGGAGGACGACGTCGGCCCGGTCGGTCACCTCGCTCGGCCGCTGTTCGAGGCTCACGACGAACCCGGCCGCGTCCAGGGCCTTGCGGGCGAGCGCCGGGTCCGGCAGGTCCGCGAGTTCGACGCCGCCCACGAGCAGCGCCGCCAGGTCTCCCTTGGCCGCCGCCGCCAGGATCTCGCCGGTGTCGCGGCCGAAGCGGTGCGGCAGCAGGCCGACGCCCCAGACCTGGGCGACCTCGTCCCGGGCCCGGGGGTCGGTGACCGGACGGCCGCCGGGCAGCAGCCCGGGCAGGGCGCCCGCCTCCACGGCGCCGCGCTCACCGGCACGGCGTGGGATCCACGCGAGGGTGGCACCGCTGGCCTGGGCGAAGCGGATGGCGGCGGTCAGCGCGCCGGGGATGGCCGCCAGCCGTTCGCCGACCAGGATCACCGCGCCCTCGGCCCGCATCGCGTCGGCGGCCCGCTGGCCCAGGTCGTCCAGTCCCACGCCACCGGCCAGCGCGTCCAGCCATTCCGGTTCGGTGCCCGGCGCGGCGGGCAGCAGCACGCCGCCCGCCTTCTGCAGGCCCCGGGTGGTGAACGGCGCCAGCGCGTAGGCCTGCTGGCGGCGCTTGCGGTGGGCCTTGCGCAGCCGGAGGAAGACGCCGGGCGCCTCCTCCTCGGCCTCGAGCCCGGCCAGCAGCACGGCCGGTGCGGCCTCCAGCAGCCGGTACGTGACCCCGCTCCCGTCCAGGTCACGTCCGCGGCCGGCGACGGCGGCCGCCAGGAAGTCGGCTTCCTCGGCCGAATGCGTACGGGCCCGGAAGTCCACGTCGTTCGTGTCGAGCACGACCCGCGCGAACTTGGCGTACGCGTACGCGTCCTCCACCGTCAGCCGCCCGCCGGGCAGCACGCCGGTCCGCCCGCGGTGGAGGCCGCGTGCCGCCGCCTCCAGTGCTTCGGGCCAGCTGGCGGGCTCCAGCTCCCCGCTCTCGGCGTTCCGTACCAGTGGATGCGAAAGGCGCTCCGGCCGCTGCGCGTAGCGGAAGCCGAAGCGGCCCTTGTCGCAGATCCACTCCTCGTTGACCTCGGGGTCGTCGGCGGCCAGGCGCCGCATGACCTTGCCGCGCCGGTGGTCCGTACGCGTGGCGCAGCCGCCCGCGCAGTGCTCGCAGACGCTGGGCGACGACACGAGGTCGAAGGGCCGCGAGCGGAAGCGGTAGGCCGCCGACGTCAGCGCCCCGACCGGGCAGATCTGGATGGTGTTGCCGGAGAAGTACGACTGGAAGGGGTCGCCCTCGCCGGTGCCGACCTGCTCCAGCGCGCCGCGCTCCAGCAGCTCGATGAAGGGGTCTCCGGCGATCTGCTGCGAGAACCGGGTGCAGCGCGCACACAGCACGCACCGCTCACGGTCGAGCAGCACCTGCGTGGAGATGGGCATCGGCTTCTCGTACGTCCGCTTCCTGCCCTCGAAGCGGGTGTCGGACTGGCCGGCGCTCATCGCCTGGTTCTGCAGCGGGCACTCGCCGCCCTTGTCGCAGACCGGGCAGTCCAGCGGGTGGTTGATGAGCAGCAGCTCCATCACCCCGCGCTGCGCCTTCTCGGCGACGCCGGAGGTGAGCTGCGTCTTGACGACCATCCCGTCCGTACAGGTGATGGTGCAGGACGCCATGGGCTTGCGCTGGCCCTCGACCTCGACGATGCACTGCCGGCAGGCGCCGACCGGGTCGAGCAGCGGGTGGTCGCAGAAGCGCGGGATCTCGATGCCGAGCAGCTCGGCGGCCCGGATCACCAGCGTGCCCTTGGGTACGGAGAGCGGGATGCCGTCGATGGTGACGGACACCAGGTCTTCGGGCGGTACCGCCGCCTCTTCGGAGGGGGCGTTGGTCGTGACGGTCACGCGGTCACCTCCAGGTGAGACTTGTCGGCCCACACGGTGGACTTGGCCGGGTCGAAGGGGCACGCGCCGAGCTCGATGTGGTCCTCGTACTCCGCGCGGAAGTACTTGAGGGAGGAGAAGATCGGGCTGGCCGCGCCGTCGCCGAGGGCGCAGAAGGACTTGCCGTTGATGTTGTCGGCGATGTCGTAGAGCTTGTCGAGGTCGGACAGCGCGCCCTTACCGGCCTCGATGTCGCGCAGCAGCTGGACGAGCCAGTACGTGCCCTCGCGGCAGGGCGTGCACTTGCCGCAGGACTCGTGGGCGTAGAACTCGGTCCACCGGGTCACGGCCCGTACGACGCAGGTCGTCTCGTCGAAGCACTGCAGCGCCTTGGTGCCGAGCATGGACCCGGCCGCGGCGACGCCCTCGTAGTCCAGCGGGACGTCCAGGTGCTCGTCGGTGAACATCGGGGTCGAGGAGCCGCCCGGCGTCCAGAACTTGAGCCGGTGACCCGCCCGGATGCCGCCGCTGATGTCGAGCAGCTGGCGCAGGGTGACGCCGAGCGGGGCCTCGTACTGGCCGGGGTTGGTGACGTGGCCGCTGAGCGAGTAGAGCGTGAAGCCCGGGGACTTCTCGCTGCCCATCGAGCGGAACCACTCCTTCCCCTTGACCATGATCGCCGGGACGGAGGCGATGGACTCGACGTTGTTCACCACGGTCGGGCACGCGTACAGGCCCTCGACCGCCGGGAAGGGCGGCCGCAGGCGGGGCTGGCCGCGCCTGCCTTCGAGGGAGTCGAGCAGTGCGGTCTCCTCGCCGCAGATGTACGCGCCCGCGCCGGCGTGGACGGTCAGCTCCAGGTCGAAGCCGGAGCCCTGGATGTTGGTGCCGAGATAACCGGCCGCGTACGCCTCACGGACGGCCTCGTGCAGGCGGCGCAGGACCGGGACGGCCTCGCCGCGCAGATAGATGAAGGCGTGGTTGGAGCGGATCGCGTGGCAGGCGATGACGATGCCCTCGATCAGCGCGTGCGGGTTGGCGAACAGCAGCGGGATGTCCTTGCAGGTGCCCGGCTCGGATTCGTCCGCGTTGACCACGAGGTAGTGCGGCTTGCCGTCACCCTGCGGGATGAACTGCCACTTCATGCCGGTCGGGAAGCCGGCGCCGCCACGGCCGCGCAGCCCGGCGTCCTTCACGAAGGCGATGACGTCGTCGGGCGGCATCGCGAGGGCCTTCTTCAGCCCTTCGTAACCCTCGTGACGGCGGTAGGTCTTCAGGGTCCAGGACTGCGGGTCGTCCCAGAACGCCGACAGAACGGGTGAGAGCAGCTTCTCTTCCGAGTCCACCATGGTCACTTGTCCTCCCCGTCCTCTTCCGTGACCGGCCCGGCCGGGTGGTCCGGGTCGGAGACCGCGGACTTCAGCGGGGCATCGTGCGAGCTGGGGTGGGCCGGCGGCGTCTCGTCCTGCGGCGGCGGCGAGGGCTGGCGCGGTACGGCCGCCCCGGCACCCGGCAGCGATTCACCGCGGGCCAGCCGCAGTCCGGCGAGCGAGGCGTGGCCGGCTCCGCCGGTGGCCTCGACGGCGCCGGGGCGCTCGTCGGGGAACCCGGCGAGGATCCTGGACGTCTCCTTGTATGTGCACAGTGGAGCGCCCCGGGTCGGTTCGACGGTGCGGCCTGCCAGGAGGTCGTCGACGAGCCGCTTGGCGGACTCCGGGGTCTGGTTGTCGAAGAACTCCCAGTTGACCATCACCACGGGCGCGAAGTCGCAGGCCGCGTTGCACTCGATGTGCTCCAGCGTGACCTTGCCGTCCTCCGTGGTCTCGCCGTTGCCGACGGAGAGGTGCTGCTTGAGCTCGTCGAAGATCTGGTCGCCGCCCATGACGGCGCACAGCGTGTTGGTGCAGACCCCGACCTGGTAGTCGCCGCTCGGCTTGCGGCGGTACATGGTGTAGAAGGTCGAGACCGCCGTGACCTCGGCCGTCGTCAGCTCCAGCAGCTCGGCGCAGAAGCGCACGCCGGTGCGGGTGACATAGCCCTCCTCGGCCTGCACGAGGTGCAGCAGGGGCAGCAGGGCGCTTCGGCTGCTCGGATAGCGCGCGATGATCTCGCGGGCGTCGGCTTCGAGCCGCTGCCGTACGTCGGCCGGATAATCCGGCGCGGGCATCTGCGGGATGCCCAGGCTCACGTCTGTCACCGGTCGACGCCTCCCATCACGGGGTCGATGGACGCGACGGCGACGATGACGTCAGCGACCTGGCCGCCCTCGCACATCGCCGCCATGCTCTGCAGATTGCTGAACGACGGATCCCGGAAGTGCACCCGGAAGGGCCTGGTCCCGCCGTCGCTGACCGCGTGGACGCCGAGTTCGCCCTTGGACGACTCCACGGCGACGTACGCCTGTCCGGCCGGGACCCGGAAGCCCTCGGTCACCAGCTTGAAGTGGTGGATCAGGGCCTCCATGGAGGTGCCCATGATGTTCTTGATGTGGTCCAGCGAGTTACCGAGTCCGTCCGGGCCGAGCGCGAGCTGCGCGGGCCAGGCGATCTTCTTGTCGGCGACCATGACCGGGCCGGGCTGGAGCCGGTCCAGGCACTGCTCGACGATCCGCAGGCTCTGCCGCATCTCCTCCAGGCGGATGAGGAAGCGGCCGTAGGAGTCGCAGGTGTCGGCGGTCGGGATGTCGAAGTCGTAGTTCTCGTAACCGCAGTACGGCTGCGACTTGCGCAGGTCGTGCGGGAGGCCGGCGGCGCGGAGGATGGGCCCGGTGGCGCCGAGCGACATGCAGCCGGCCAGGTCCAGGTAGCCGACGTCCTGCATACGGGCCTTGAAGATCGGGTTGCCGGTGGCGAGCTTGTCGTACTCGGGGAGGTTCTTACGGAACTTCTTCACCAGCTCGCGGATCTGGTCGACGGCGCCCGGCGGGAGGTCCTGGGAGAGGCCGCCGGGCCGGACGTACGCGTGGTTCATGCGCAGGCCGGTGATCAGCTCAAAGGCGTCCAGGATCAGCTCGCGGTCCCGGAATCCGTAGATCATGATCGTGGTGGCGCCGAGCTCCATGCCGCCGGTGGCGATGGCCACCAGGTGGGAGGAGATGCGATTCAGCTCCATCAGCATCACGCGGATGACGGTGGCCCGGTCCGGGATCTCGGTGGTGATGCCGAGCAGCTTCTCGACCGCCAGGCAGTACGCCGTCTCGTTGAAGAATGGCGTGAGGTAGTCCATGCGGGTCACGAAGGTGGACCCCTGGGTCCAGGTCCGGAACTCCATGTTCTTCTCGATACCGGTGTGGAGATAGCCGATACCGCAGCGGGCCTCGGTCACCGTCTCGCCGTCGATTTCGAGGATGAGCCGGAGCACGCCGTGGGTGGACGGGTGCTGGGGGCCCATGTTGACGACGATGCGCTCGTCGTCGGCCTTGCCGACAGTCTCGGAGAGCTCGTCCCAGTCGCCGCCGGTGACGGTGAAGACCCGGCCTTCGGTGGTCTCGCGCTCTTCGGCCTGCTGGGGTGCGTGGTGGGTGGTCACGAGTACGACCTCCGCTGGTCCGGAGCCGGGATCTGGGCGCCCTTGTACTCGACGGGGATGCCGCCGAGGGGATAGTCCTTGCGCTGCGGATGGCCCTGCCAGTCGTCCGGCATCATGATCCGGGTGAGCGCCGGGTGACCGTCGAAGACCAGGCCGAAGAAGTCGTAGACCTCGCGCTCGTGCCAGTCGTTGGTCGGGTAGGTCCCGACGATCGACGGGATGTGCGGATCCGCGTCGGGCGCCGACACCTCCAGGCGGATCAGCCGGTTGTGGGTGATCGACCGCAGGTGGTAGACGGCGTGCAGCTCGCGGCCCTTGTCCTCCGGGTAGTGGACGGCGCTCACGCCCGTACAGAGCTCGAAGCGCAGGGCGGGGTCGTCGCGGAGGGTGCCGGCCACGAGGGGCAGGTGCTCGCGGGCGATGTGGAAGGTGAGCTCGTCGCGGTCGACGACGGTCTTCTCGATCGCGTTCTCCGGGAGGAGGTCCTGCTCCTCCAGCGCGCCTTCCAGCTCGTCGGCGACCTCGTCGAACCAGCCTCCGTACGGGCGGCTGGTGGCCCCGGGCAGCCTTACGGTCCGTACGAGGCCTCCGTAGCCGGAGGTGTCGCCGCCGTTGCGGGCGCCGAACATGCCGCGCTGGACGCGGATGGCCTCGCCGTGGTCGGCGCGCTGGCCGGGGAGGTTCTGGGCCTGGACGTCGCGGTCCGGGTTGGGGGTGTTCGGGGAGTCGGTCACCGCAGCAGCCCCTTCATCTCGATCGTGGGGAGTGCCTTGAGAGCCGCTTCCTCCGCCTCGCGGGCCGCCTGCTCGCGGTTCACGCCGAGCTTCTCGTGGCGGATCTTCTCGTGGAGCTTGAGGATCGCGTCCAGCAGCATCTCGGGCCGTGGCGGACATCCGGGCAGATAGATGTCAACCGGGACAACATGGTCAACTCCCTGCACAATGGCGTAGTTGTTGAACATGCCGCCGCTCGATGCGCAGACGCCCATGGAGATGACCCACTTGGGGTTCGGCATCTGGTCGTAGACCTGGCGCAGGACGGGGGCCATCTTCTGGCTGACCCGGCCGGCGACGATCATCAGATCCGCCTGCCGCGGTGAGCCGCGGAAGACCTCCATGCCGAAGCGGGCCAGGTCGTAGCGCCCGGCCCCGGTGGTCATCATCTCGATGGCGCAGCAGGCCAGGCCGAAGGTGGCCGGGAAGACCGACGCCTTCCGCACCCAGCCGGCGGCCGTCTCGACGGACGTCAGCAGGAATCCGCTCGGCAGTTTCTCTTCAATACCCATGCTGTGTTACTCCCGCCCCTTCAGTCCCATTCCAGGCCGCCGCGACGCCAGACATAGGCGTAGGCGACGAAGACGGTGAGCACGAAGAGGAGCATCTCCACGAGCCCGAAGATCCCCAGGGAGTCGAAGGTGACGGCCCAGGGATAGAGGAAGACGATCTCGATGTCGAAGACGATGAAGAGCATCGCCGTGAGGTAGTACTTGATCGGGAAGCGGCCACCACCGGCCGGATGCGGAGTGGGCTCGATACCGCACTCGTACGCCTCAAGTTTGGCCCGGTTGTACCGCTTTGGGCCGATCAGCGAGGCCATGAGCACGGAGAAGATCGCGAAGCCGGCCGCGAGGCCGCCCAGCACGAGGATGGGCGCGTAGGCGTTCACCGTCCCCGCTCCTTCCAGTCGACGATGACTGATGACGGACCGTGCCCGGGTGTGTGAGCCGCGTCACGAAGATCGCGTCCATGTGAGGCAGTTCACAAGCCCGAACCGCCTGCATCCTACGTCTCCCGGTCTGTGATCTGCGACACGGGGTTCACTCTCACCTTTGTGATCTACACCACCCGGTGAATGATCATGAAGTCGGATGAGCGGTGATCTTCTCACTCGTCACACTCAAATGATCACCAGAAGTCATATTTCACCACGTTACCCCTGGTCGCAGCGGTTGTTGCATTATCAAGAACCTTGCGACGCAGGCAAATTGGAGATGGACGGCGCGACGTGGTAGAGCCCGGCCGCCCGTGCGGGTGAGTCGGCAACCCCCGTGCTGACGCGCCCGGAAGCGCGTGAACGCGCGCACGAACAAATGGACTTGATGTCGCGAATGCCGGTTATAAGTAAGATCGAAAAACGGATGATAGCGGTACAGCGCCCTCAACTGTGGCGCATCGCACTTTTGTTGAGCGGAACCGCTCAGGCCTGATACCCAAGACTCCATGTCTTCTTCTCAGACCGATACGACCTCGCATATACGCCGTCGGCGACATGCCTCGCAGACCGCGCCCAACACCAACTGGGTGCGCCGCGCAGGAATCGCCGGCGGCGTCATCGGCACGCTTGCTCTGACCGGAATGTCGGCTCCGGCGAACGCCGACACCGCTACGACGAACGACCCGGCCACCACGGGCAGCATCCCGGTGATCCCCCTGTCGACGGCCACCACGGCCGCACAGGCCGTCGACGCGCTGGACCAGACCGCGCTCGACCTCCAGGTCCAGGCTGAGAAGGACGACGCGTACCAAGCGGCCCTCAAGCAGGCCGAGAAGGCCAAGCTCACCGCCGACCGCAAGGCCGCCGCCGCAAAGGCCGCCGCCAAGGCGCGCGACACCGCCGCCGCCTCCCGTTCCTCCGCGCGCACCTCGCTCACCTCCACGTCCTCGTCGGCGACCGGCAGCATCGCCGCTGTGATCGGCTTCCTCCAGGCCCAGGTCGGCAAGTCGTACGTCTACGGCGCCTCGGGCCCGTCCTCCTACGACTGCTCCGGCCTCACCAAGGCCGCCTTCGCGACCATCGGCGTCGACCTGCCACGCACCGCCGCCGAGCAGTCCACCGTCGGCACCGCGGTCTCCGTCTCCAACGTCCAGGTCGGCGACCTGCTCTTCTGGGGCGGACGCGGCTCGGCCTACCACGTCGCCGTATACGTCGGTAACGGCGAATACCTGGACGCCGCGAACCCCAGCAAGGGCGTCGTCATCCAGAAGATGGCCTACTACATGCCCACCTCGGCGGTACGCGTCGCCTGACGTTTTGTGCGGGGCCGCCGGCTTTGGGAAAAGTCGGCGGCCCCTCCCCCATTCACCGCGCGGGCCCGGGGCAGGTGCGTGATGCTTGGGGGAAGAGCCACCGTCGGGAGGCGCTGATGCACATCACTGACCTGACATCGGGCACACTCGCGGAGCTGCGGGCACGGCGGCCTTATCCCGCTGTCACCGTGGCCCTGCCGGTCCATCGCCGCCAGCGGCTGAACTCGGAGGATCCGGTCCGGCTGCGCAATCTCGTCGGCGAGGCCAAGCGCCGCCTCGAAGCCGATCCCGCGGTGTCCCGGGAGGCCCGCTTCGAGGTCGCGGCCCAACTGGACCGGGCCGTCACCGAGGTCGATCTCCGCCGCACCCTGGAAGGGCTGGTGCTCTTCGCGGCGCGCGGCGAGAACCACGTCTGGGACCTGCCGCGCACCGTGCCCGAACGGGTCGTCCTCAGCGACACCTTCGAGACCCGCAATCTGGTCGCGGCCCGCGAGCAGGCGCACCCGTACTGGGTGCTGGCGGTGTCGCTCAACCTCACGACGCTGTGGAGCGGCAGCTACGACGAGCTGCGCAAGGCCGAGACCGGCGGCTTCCCGATGGAACCCGAGATCCCCCAGCCCGACCCCGAGCACCAGGAGCGGGTCGGTGACCGCTTCGACCCGCTGCGGGGTGAAGAGGCCCGGCGCTACTTCCGTCAGGTCGACGTGGCCCTGCACGCGCTGCTCGCCGAGAACCCCCGGCCCTTCTACCTGGTCGGCCTGCCGCAGGAGCTGAGCCTCCTCGACGATGTCGGCACGACGGCCAAGTCGGCGGCCGGGCGCCTCCACAGCGGCGGCCTCGCCAACGGCCCCGCCCACGCGCTCGAGCAGGAGCTGCGGCCGGTGCTCGCGGCCGAGGCCGAGCACGAGATCGACCGGGTGGCCCAGCGGATCGAGAACGCGCAAGGCCGCAAGGTCTTCGCCGCCGGTCTGGACGAGGTCTGGCAGACCGTGCGCGAGGGCCGCATCGACCTGCTCGCGGTCGAGGAGGGCTTCCAGCGGACCGTCGTCGTCACGGACAGCCACCTGCTGCCCGCCGACTCCGAGGCCGCCGTCGGGCTCGCCGTCCGCGAGGACATCGTCGACGAGATCATCGAGGCCACGCTGGACACCGGCGGCGAGGTGGCCTTCCTCCCCGACGGCGCGCTCTCGGCACACGATCACATCGCAGCGGTGCTCCGCTTCTGAGGCTCCTCGGGCTGCTGGGCCTCCTCGGGCCGTAGGGCATCTTCGGACAGCTCGGTCTCTTCGGGCTGCTGGGCCTCTTCGGGCTTCCGAGCGCCCTCGGGTCTCGGTATGCGTTCGGCGGCCCAGCGCGCCCACTCCTCCCGCATCGTGCTGAAGCGCAGCCCGTACTCCAGCGCGAGGCGGCCGTTGACGGAGAGCGGGTCGTCGCCCCAGTCGACCGCGGCGTCGAGCTGCTGGAGCGCCTCGTGCTGTTCAGCGGCGCGGGCCGCCTCGGTCTCCAGGAAGGTCACGGCTTCCAGCGGCGTGAGGACGCCCAGGAAGAACACCCGTAGCAGCGCGTCGCTCCGCCTGACCCGGGTCGGCTCGGTCTCTATGAGCCAGTGCTTCAGCTCGGCCAGCCCTGCCTCGGTCAGGGTGTACTCCTTGCGCCCGCGCGGGCCCTCGGCCGCGACCTCGAGGAGGCCGGCGTCCGTGAGCTTGCCCAGCTCGCCGTAGACCTGGCTCTGCGTGGCGGGCCAGACGTTCGCGAGTGAGGTCTCGAAGAGTTTCATCAGGTCGTACCCGCTGGCCTGGCGGTCGGCGAGCAGTCCCAGAAGTGCGTGTCGGAGGCTCATACAGATGACTTTACCTTCCACTCTTGACATGTCAACCCTGGACCTTCTACTTTCGACATGTCAGAGAAGGAACTCCAAGGAACTCGGTGGGGGAATCCCATGAACTACCTGCGCGGCTTCATCCCGTGGATCGCGTTCGCGGCCGTGTCCACGATCGGCTGGCAGTGGGGCGCACTGACCGGACTCGCTCTCGGTGCATGGCTGCTGGTGAAGGCCCGCAGGGCCGGGGTCCCTGCCGACGCCCTGATACTCGAGGCCTGCACGGTGGGGTACTTCACCGCTCTTGCCGCCGTGGCCTTCGCCCTCCCCGACAGCGGACTTCGGCACTACTCGGGCGCGCTCTCCCTGGCCTGGCTGGCCGTCACCGCCTGGGCCACCCTGGCGTTCGGTCGTCCATTCACCACCGGCATAGCCCGCCGACAGGCCCCGCGCGAGGTGTGGGACAACCCGGTCTTCCTGCGCATCAACCGCATGCTCACCGCCTTCTGGGCCGGGTCCTTCACCCTCACGGCGACCGCCGCCGCGGTCGTGACCGCCGCCCACCTCGGCACCGTCGTATCGATCGCCGTCCAGGTCGCCGGCTTCGCGATACCCGCGGTCTTCACGGCCCGGTACCCGGACCGCGTCCGGGCGCGGCTGGGGGCGAGCGCGGTGGCGGCCGGCCGGCCGGTCTGACCGGCGGCGCGTCACCGGGGACCGGATACGCGCGCGCGGTCGGAGACCGTACTGGCTTGCGCGGCGGAAAGCGAACTTAGTCCACGGACAGGTGAAAAGGGCGCTTTCGACTGGCTCGGAGCGTGGTCGGCGGAGCAGGCTTCCATATCCGACTTCAGGCCGAAGCCCGTTCCGACGACAGATGAGTCAGAAGCTTTTGCTGAGTATCCCGAGTGCCCCGACTCTGGACGCCCGCGCCTCCGCCGGCCTCGTACGACGGTGGCGCCATGCCTCGGACCCGCGGGATCTGGCCGTCGTCTACGACGAGCTGCGCGCCGCGGGACCGTTGGTGTCCACCCCTTGGCGCGCCCTGCTCGTCACCGGTTACGACGACTGCCGACAGGTGCTCGCCGACCGGAACTGGCGCACGCTCAGCGCCTCCTGGCGCGACCGGCACCGGCCGGGCTGGCGCGACAGCCCGAGCACGGCAGGGCTCTGCGAGACGCCCCTGCAGCAGGATCCGCCCGAGCACACCGCGCGGCGCCGCCCGCTGGCGGCGGCGCTCACCCCCCGGGTGGTGGCGGACCTGGCGGCGTCCGTCGTGGAGCCGCTGGCCGACCAGTACGTGCGCGAGTTCGCGACCCGGGTCCGCCGGGAGGGCTCCGCCGACATCGTGGAAGCGGTCTGCCGTCCGCTGCCGACCGCCGTGCTCGCCGGGCTGCTCGGGCTGCCCGCGGAGGTCGACCAGGCATGGCTGACCGCCGAGAGCCTGGCCATGGTCCGCGTCGAGGAGCTTGCCAGCCCGCCAAGTGTCGTACGCCGGGCCGACCAGGCCGCCGAGGCCCAACTGGCCTGCTACGACCGGATCCTGGCCGACCGCCGGCTCCGGCCCACCGGCGACCTGCTGTCCCGCTGGGCGGCCGAGGATCCGGAGGGGGCGCGCTATCTGCTGCTGACGCTGTTCTCGGCGGGGGTGCCCACCACCGCCGCACTGCTGGCCGGCCTGGCGCAGGCCCTGGCGACCCTCCCGGACCTCGCGGCGAGGATCTGCCGCGAGCCGGACTTCGCCGACCGGCTCGTCGACGAGATGCTGCGCTGGGATCCACCGGGCCGGGTGGTGACCCGGGTCGCCGGTGCCGACACGGAAATCGCCGGGCGGCCGCTGCCCGAGGGCCAGATCGTCCACGCCCTCATCGGGGCCGCGCACCGCGACCCGGAGCTCTTCGCGGACCCGCACACCTTCGATCCCGGCCGTCCCCCGCAACGGCTGCTGGCCTACGGCTCAGGGCTGCACTACTGCCTGGGCGCCCTGCTCGCCCGTGCCCAGGCCACCGCTTTCGTGCGGGGCTTCGCCCGCGAACTTCCGGGCGCCCGGCTCGCCGCGCCACCGGTACGGCAGCCCGGGCCGAGCATGGCCGACATCACCCGCCTCCCCATCGCGCTCTGAGGATCTGAGGAGAGAAACCATGGCGGACATCTTCGCCAAACACCTGCCGCCGTTCGCCCGGGCCATGACGGAGGCCGGTCCACGGCCGTTCTACCGCCCCATGGCGGCCGCCGGGGACGGGGAGGTCCTGGTCGACGGCGTACGGGTGGTCATGACCGCCTGCAACGACTACCTCGGGCTGTCGGGCGACCCGAGAGTGCGGGCGGCCGCCGCCAGGGCGCTGGACCGGTACGGCACCTCGTGCTCCGGGAGCCGTCTGGTGTGCGGGACGCTGCCGCTGCACGAGGAGCTGGAGGCCAGGCTCGCCGCGTTCCTCGGCCGCGAGGCGGCAATCGTGACCACGACCGGCTTCCAGGCGAACCTGGCGCTCACCCCGCTGTTCGGCAGGGGCGACCTCGTCTTCAGCGACATGGCAAACCACGCCTCGATGGTGGACGCCATCCGGCTCGGCGCCGCCGAGAAGCGGCTGTACCGGCACTCCGACATGACCGATCTGGAGCGGCAGCTCACCGCGGCCGACCCCGGCGCCGCGAAAGTCATCGTCACGGACGGGCTGTTCTCCATGGAGGGCGACCTGTGCCGGCTGCCCGAACTCACCGCGCTCGCCCGGCTCCACGGCGCCCGGCTGGTGGTCGACGGCGCTCACGACATCGGGCTGCTCGGCGCCCACGGCCGGGGCGTGGCCGAGCACTTCGGGCTGCCGGATGCCGTGGACCTGTACACCGGCACCCTGTCGAAGTGCTTCGGCTCGGTCGGCGGCGTGCTCGCCGGCCCGGCCGACATCATCGGCTACCTGCGCTACAGCGCCAGGCCGGTCATCTTCACCGCCTCGATGCCGCCGGCCACGGTCGCCGCCGCGCTCGCCGCGCTGGACATCATCGAGCGCGAACCCGAACGCCGTACGCGGGTGTTCGAGCTGGCGAGGCGACTGGAGGCCGGCCTGCGGGCGCTGGGCTTCGACACCGGGGGCGCGGGCGAGTCCGTCACCCCGATCGTCCCCGTGCACATCGGTGACGCCGAGTTGTGCGGGCGGATGTGGAAGGAGGTGCTGGACGAGGGCGTGTTCACCCATGCCGTGGTCGCCCCCGCCGTGCCGATGGGCCGGGCGCTGATCCGGCTGTCCCTGCAGGCCACCCACACCGACGACCACATCGCCCGCATCCTCGACGCCTTCGCCGCCGCCGGTCACCGACTCGGCCTGCGGGAACGGGAAACGGTGGGTGCCCGATGACCGCGATCACCGGCACGCCCGTCACCGGTGCGGCCCTCACCATCGCGCCCGTCACCGTCACCACCGTCCGGGGCCGCGCCGACACCACCGCCTTCGTCCGCCTCCCGTACGCGCTCCACCGTGACGACCCGCACTGGGTCGCCCCGTTGGAGCGGGAGCAGCGCGCCTTCCTCGACCCAGGCCGGAACCCCTTCCACCAGGTGGGTACGGTCCAGCTCTTCCTGGCCCGGCGCGGCGGCGCGGTCGTCGGCCGGATCGCCGCCGTCGTCGACCCCCGCTTCAAGGAGCGCCACGACCCCACGTGCGGCCACTTCGGGCTCTTCGAGTGCGCCGACGACGCCGCGGCCGCCGCCGCGCTCCTCGACGCCGCGGCCGGCTGGCTGTCCGAGCGGGGCCTGAGCCGGATGCTCGGCCCGCTCAGCTTCTCCACGAACGACGAGTGCGGAGTGCTGGTGGACGGCTTCGACGGCCCGCCGACGATGATGATGCCGTACAACCCGCCGTACTATCCGGCGCTGCTCGAAGGCTGCGGCTTCACCAAGGCCAAGGACCTGGTCTCCTGGCGGATCCCCATGCCCTCCGACGGCGAGCCCCCGGCCGTCATCCGCCGCGTCGCCGAACGCGCCCTGGCCGCCCCCGGCGTCCGGATCCGGCCGCTCGACATGGCGCACTTCGACGCCGACCTGGCGGCCGTCAAGGCCATCTACAACGACGCCTGGGCCGAGAACTACGCCGCCGTCCCCATGACCGACGCCGAATTCGACCACTCGGTCCAGCAGTTGAAGCCCATCCTGAAGCCCGAGCTGCTCCAGATCGCCGAGGTCCACGACGAGCCCGTCGCCTTCACCCTCTGGCTGCCCGACACCAACCAGGCCCTCCGCGCCGCCCGCGGCCGGCTCACCACCTGCGGCCTGCCCATCGGGCTGATCCGCATCAGCCGGGCCGCCTGCCATATCAACCGCACCCGCGCCATCACCTCCGGCATCAGGAAGGAGCACCGCAACCGCGGCCTGGCCGCCGCCCTGTATCTCCAGACCCAGCGCGCGGCCTTCCGCCTCGGCTACACCGAGAGCGAGCTCTCCTGGATCCTGGAGGACAACCGCGACGCCAACCGCTACGCCAAAGCCGTCGGCGGCATCCTCTTCCGCACCCACCGCCTCTACGAGCGCGCTTCCTCATGAGGTGCACCCCATGAGGTATCTCGTCACCGGCGCGACCGGCTTCATCGGCCGAAGAATGCTGCGCCACCTCGCCGACGGCGGCCACGACGTCACCGCTCTGGTACGCGCCGGCCCGGCCCTCCCCGGCGTGCGGACCGCCTACGGCGACCTCGCCAGCGGCGCCGGGCTGCTCGCCGCCGTCCAGGGTGCCGACCGGGTCATCCACCTCGCCGGGGTCACCAAGGCGCCGAGCCGACACCTTTACGACCGGGTCAACGCCGAAGGCACCCGACGGCTCTGCGCCGCCCTCGCCGCCCTGCCGGAACCGCCGCGTCTGGTCCACTGCTCCTCCCTCGCCGCCGCCGGCCCCGGTCGGCAGCGCCGCGAGGAGGAGGAGCCCGCGCCGGTCTCCGCGTACGGCTGCAGCAAGCTCGGCGGCGAACACGCACTGCGCGAGGTCGCCCACCGCGTGCCCGGCGTGATCGTCCGGCCGCCGATCGTCTACGGCCCCGGGGACCACGAGTTCCTCCCCCGCCTGGTGACGGCGGTGCGCACCGGGCTGCTGCCCGCCATCGGCCGGCCCGGGCCGCGCCACTACTCGCTGATCCACGTGGACGACCTGTGCCGCGCCCTGCTCACCGCCGCCGACTCCGGTGCTCCCGGCGCGATTTACCACGTCAGCGACGGCACCGAGCACCTCTGGGCCGACATCGGTGCAGCGGTCGCCGCGGTGCTGGGGCGGCGGGCGCCCCGGGTGGTCCACATCCCGGGGGGCGTGGCGGTGGCGGCGGCACGGGTGTTCGGCCGGGGGTCCGTCCTCAACCCGGACAAGGTCGCCGAGGCACTGCACCCCGCCTGGACCACCGCGCCGGGCCGGCTGCCGTTCACCCCGGAGATCACCCTGCCCGATGGACTGCGGGCAGCCCTCACTGCGTAGAGGAGCAACAGCATGCGCCGCCGACTGTCACCGACCGAGCGCTTCGTGTGGGCGGCCGGCGAGGTGCTGCCCGTCACCATCGCGCTCACCGGCCGCATCCACGGCCGGACCACGCCCAATCTGCTGCGCGCGGCCCTGTCCGCCGTCCGCCGTCGGCACCCCCTGCTCGCCGCGCGCATCGCCGACGCCGGTCCCTGGCAGGCCCGGCTCACCACGGACGGGGTGCCGGACCCGGATCTGCGGGTGGTCAGGGTGACCGCCCCGGACCACTTCGGCCGTACCGCCGAGATCGTCGAGGAGGAGTTGCAGCGCCCCTTCGACGCCGGCACCGGGCCGCTGGCCCGCTTCGTCATGGTCGACGCCGGCGACTCCTTCGACCTGGTGGGGGTCTACCACCACCTCGTCGCCGACGGCCTGTCGATGTGCGTCGTCCTGCGGGATCTGCTGCGCCTCCTCGCCGACCCGGCGGCCGACATGTCCCCCGTCCTGGCGGCTCCCGCCGACGACCTGCTCCCCGGCCGCCGCGTCGATCCGGCCGACCTGCGCAGGATGGCCCGCGACCTGCGCGGCAAGAGCCGCCCGCCGCACCCGGGGGGCGGCCCGCTCCGCCACGCCATCTGGTCCCTCGACGCTGCCGCCACCTCGGCTCTCCTCGCCCGCTGCCGGGCCGAGGGCGCCACGCTCCAGGCCGCGCTGAGCACCGCCTTCGCCCGAGCCCTCGCCGACCTCGGCCACCCGGCGGCCCCGGCCGCCATCGCCGTACCGGCGGACCTGCGACGGCTGCTGGACCCGTCCCCCGGCGAGGCCGTCGGCCTCTACGCGGCCACCCTCCTGACGGAGGTCGACGGAAACAGCCCCGACGACTTCTGGGAGGTGGCCCGAAGTGTCAGAGCCGACCTCCACCACCGCCTGCGCCCCGAAGAACTCGTCCCGCTGGTCCGGGTCCTGCGTCTGCTCCCGTTCCTCCCCCGCGCGGCCGTCAGTTCACTGCTGCTGCGCAGCGAGCGCCGGCAGAGCCTCTTCGACGTCTCCATCAGCAACATGCGCCCGTCGTCGGTCCCGGCCGACTACGGACCACTGCGCCTCGACGCCCTCTACCCGGCCGCCCACACGAGCCTGTCCGGCACGCCCCTGGTGTTCGTCGTAGGCCACGACGCACGGCTCTTCTTCACCGTCACCTCGACGGACGACGGCCGCAGCGCAAAGCTCTGCGACCGCGCCATGTCTCATCTCACGAACGCGGAGCGACCTTTGTCAGTCCGTTGATCACGCGGTCCATCGCGTCGCCACCGACCGGGTCGGTGAGGTTGGCGAGCAGCTTGAGCGTGAACTTCATCAGCATGGGGTGGGTCAGGCCGCGCTGGGTCGCGATCTTCATGACCTTGGGGTTCCCGATCATCTTCACGAAGGCACGGCCGAGCGTGTAGTAGCCGCCGTAGGTGTCCTTGAGGATGCGCGGGTAGGCCTGGAGGGCGAGTTCGCGCTGCCCGGGCGTCTGGCGGGCGTGGGCCTGCACGATCACGTCCGCGGCGATGTGGCCGGATTCCATCGCGTAGGCGATGCCCTCGCCGTTGAACGGGTTGACGAGGCCGCCGGCGTCACCCACAAGCAGCAGGCCCCTGGTGTAGTGCGGCTGGCGGTTGAAGGCCATCGGCAGCGCCGCGCCCCGGATGGGGCCGATCTGGTTGTCGTCGGTGTAGCCCCAGTCCTCGGGCATGGACGCGCACCAGGACTTGAGGACCTCGCGCCAGTCCAGTTCCTTGAAGGCGGAGGACGAGTTGAGGATGCCGAGCCCGACGTTCGACGTGCCGTCGCCCATGCCGAAGATCCAGCCGTAGCCGGGCAGCAGCCGGTCCTCGGGGCCGCGCTTGTCCCACAGCTCCAGCCAGGACTCCAGGTAGTCGTCGTCGTGGCGCGGCGACGTGAAGTACGTCCGTACGGCGACGCCCATCGGGCGGTCCTCACGCCGGTGCAGGCCCATGGCGAGCGACAGCCGGGTGGAGTTGCCGTCGGCGGCCACCACCAGAGGGGCGTGGAAGGTGACGGGGGTCTTCTCCTCGCCGAGCTTCGCCTCGACGCCGGTGATCTTGCCGGTCCGCTCGTCGCGGATCGGGGCGCCGACATTGCAGCGCTCATAGAGGCGGGCGCCGGCCTTCTCGGCCTGGCGGGCCAGGACTTCGTCGAAGTCCTCGCGCTTGCGTACGAGTCCGTAGTCCGGGAAGGAGGCGAGTTCCGGCCAGTCGAGCTGGAGGCGGACGCCGCCGGCGATGATGCGCAGGCCCTTGTTGCGCAGCCAGCCCGCCTCTTCGGAGATGTCGATGCCCATGCCGACCAGTTGCTTGGTCGCGCGCGGGGTCAGCCCGTCGCCGCAGACCTTCTCGCGCGGGAAGGTGGTCTTCTCCAGGAGCAGGACGTCAAGCCCGGCCTTGGCCAGGTAGTACGCCGTGGTCGAACCGGCGGGACCGGCCCCTACGACGATCACATCGGCGCTGCGTTCGGAAGCGACGGCTTCTGTCACGGTCGGGATCTCCCGTTTCGTAAGAGTCGGACTGCGGAGAGTCGAAGTCGGACGCGGACTACGGCTTGGTGGCGCGGTGCAGGGCGACGATGCCGCCGGTCAGATTGCGCCAGGCGACCTTCGCCCAGCCGGCCTTCTGCAGCTTCGCGGCGAGCGCGGGCTGATCGGGCCAGGCGCGGATGGACTCGGCGAGATAGACGTACGCGTCCGGGCTGCTGCTGACCGCGGTCGCGACCGGCGGCAGGGCACGCATGAGGTATTCCGTGTAGACGGTGCGGAAGGGCGCCCAGGTGGGGTGGCTGAACTCGCAGATGACGACCCGGCCGCCCGGCTTGGCGACCCGGAACATCTCGCGGAGCGCGGCGTCCGTGTCGTGGACGTTGCGCAGCGCGAAGGAGATGGTGACGGCGTCGAAGACCCCGTCCGCGAAGGGCAGCCGGGTCGCGTCACCGGCGGTCAGCGGGAGGAAGGGGTTGCGCTTCTTGCCCTCCCGCAGCATCCCGAGGGAGAAGTCGCACGGCACGACCTTCGCCCCGGCGGCGGCGAACGGCAGGGACGACGTCCCGGTGCCCGCCCCGAGGTCCAGGACGCGCTCCCCCGGGCGTACGTCCAGGGCCTGGGCCACCGCCTTGCGCCAGCGGCGGTCCTGGCCGAGCGACAGCACGTCGTTGGTCAGGTCGTAGTTGGCCGCGACGTCGTCGAACATCGCGGCGACTTCGTGCGGCTGCTTGTCCAGGGATGCTCGGGTCACGCCCCCATTCTGGACCCCGCCCGCCCGGGCCCCCGCCGCAGGGGTCGTGTCGGTGCCCAATACCATCTGGGCGTGTCCTTACGAGCGAAGCGGTATCTGGTCGGCGGCTGGCTGCTTCTCGTCGTGCTGGGGGCGGCCCTGACGCAGTGGCTCAACACCTCCTCCGAAGCGGCGGACGAGCCGGGGCGCGCCACCTGGGAGCGGTGCCCGACGCCCTCCCCGCTCCCCACGCCCAACGAGAACGGCGTCGTCGCTTACTCCTGCATCGTGACCGGGCCCTGACCCGCGAGCGGCCTGACCCGCGAGCGGCCTGACCCGCGAGCGGTTCTACGCCCGCCGGTGCACCAGCCGTCCGGCGAGGACCGTGGCCACGCAACTCGCCGCGCCCTTCGCCGTCAGCGCGGCCTCGTCCGGCACGTCGAAGGCAGCGAGGTCGGCACGCGCGCCGACGGCCAGCGGCGCCGCGACGGCGCCCGCCAGGTCGTGGGCGTTGACGAAGGGGTCGAGGGAGACCTCGGGAATGATGCCCGGCGCCTGCAGCGCGGAGACGACGGTCAGTCCGGATCGGGCCACCGCGGCCCGCACCGCCGGATTGCTGATGGGCCCGGCCGCCACCGCCGTGGTCCCGTAGCGCAGCATCCGCTGAAGCCCCCGGCGGGCGCTCGAGCCCCAGCGGGCGTCGGTCATCTCCAGCGCGGCCAGGCCCTCGCCGTCGATCGGCTCCTCGCCCAGTTCCGCCGCCTCACGCGGGTCCGGGTGATACGTACGTGTCAGCAGCCAGGTGCCGTGCCATTGCCGCAGCCCCGGCGTGATCACCCCCGGCCAGCGCCGGACCCGGGCGCCCGGATACGCCGACGCCAGCTGCTCGTACGGGCCGATGGCCGCGATGCGGTCCCCCTCGACCGCGACCGCGCCGTCCGGGACGGGCGCCGCGCCGACCGGCAGGACCAGTGGCGCGGCGTGCAGCGTGAGCATCAGGACGCGTCGATGAGCTTCAGCTCGGGGTGGGCGGTGCCGCCCGCGATGGCGGTGGAGGAGAGGTGGGAGACGACGTGGTCGTTGACCGGGTCGTTCGCCGGGTCGTCGTGGACGACGAGGTGCTCGTAGGTGGTCGCACGCTGCGCCGGGACGCGGCCGGCGGTCCGGATGAGGTGGATCAGCTCCATGCGGTTGGAGCGGTGCTTGGCGCCGGCCGAGGAGACCACGTTCTCCTCCAGCATCACCGAGCCGAGGTCGTCGGCGCCGTAGTGCAGCGACAGCTGGCCGGCCTCCTTGCCGACGGTGAGCCAGGAGCCCTGGATGTGGGCGACGTTGTCGAGGAAGAGCCGGGCGACCGCGATCAGGCGCAGGTACTCGAAGATCGTGGCCTGCGTCTGGCCCTTCAGGTGGTTGTTCTCGGGCTGGTAGGTGTACGGGATGAAGGCGCGGAAGCCGCCCGTACGGTCCTGGACGTCGCGGATCATGCGCAGGTGCTCGATGCGCTCGGCGTTGGTCTCGCCGGTGCCCATGAGCATGGTGGAGGTGGACTCCACACCCAGCCCGTGCGCGGTCTCCATGATCTCCAGCCAGCGTTCGCCGCTCTCCTTCAGCGGGGCGATCGCCTTGCGGGGCCGCTCCGGCAGCAACTCGGCGCCAGCGCCCGCGAAGGAGTCCAGGCCGGCCGCGTGGATGCGGCTGATGGCCTCCTCGACGGTGACCCCCGAGATACGGGCCATGTGCTCGACCTCGGACGCGCCGAGGGAGTGGATGACCAGCTGCGGGTAGGCCTGCTTGATGGCGCTGAAGTGCTTCTCGTAGTACTCGACGCCGTAGTCCGGGTGGTGGCCGCCCTGGAACATGATCTGGGTGCCGCCGAGTTCGACGGTCTCGGCGCAGCGGCGCAGGATGTCGTCGAGGTCGCGGGTCCAGCCCTTGTCGGTGTCCTTCGGGGCGGCGTAGAAGGCGCAGAACTTGCACGCGGTGACGCACACGTTCGTGTAGTTGATGTTCCGCTCGATGATGTACGTCGCGATGTGCTCGGTGCCGGCGTAGCGGCGGCGGCGAACGGCGTCGGCGGCCGAGCCGAGTGCGTGGAGGGGCGCGGACCGGTAGAGGCCGAGGGCCTCCTCCGGGGTGATGCGGCCGCCCGCTGCAGCACGGTCGAGAACGGACTGAAGATCGGCGGTCTCGGGCACCGGGCATCCCTTCCGGAGGGTTTGACGGACCTGCTCAGCCTACGCCAGGGGGTCAGCCGCCCGACTTGGTGAGGTCGCCTTCGGGCTTGCCGGCCAGGCTGTCGCCGGATTTGTAGTGCAGGGTGCCGTCGGAATTGAGGATGAAGCGTTCGTTGTTGGAGCCGTCGGAGCAGATTCCGGGGTGCGGATTGGTGCCGCCGCTGGTGTCGAGGACGATCTCCTTGGCCGTGACCTTGGAGAGCTTCCAGTCGCCGCTGCAGTCGTAGGTGGTGCCCAGAAAGTCCAGAACGCTGTGGTCACGGCCGACGACCGCCCCGACCCGGCCGTCCTTGATGGTGATGTCCAAGGTGCCGGGCGCCCCGAGGTTCGAGGTCGTCGTGTCGCCCTTCCAGCGGCCGACGAAGGCGGCCGGTACGGATGCCGGCGTGCCCGTGCCCGTGCCCGTTGCCGTGCCCGTTGCCGTTGCCGTGGCCGTGGCCGACCCGGTCGCCGCCACCGGGCCACTGCCCTTGCCCTCGTGCGGCAGCAGCCAGACCGCGAGCCCCGCGGCCACCGCCAGCGTCACCAGCACGGCCGCCGCGACGGCGGTCCGCCTCCGCCCGGGCTTCTCCGGCTCCGGCTCCGGCTCCGGCTCCGGACCCCGCACCAGCGGTACGTAGTCGCTGGGCGCCGGCCCGAAGCCGGCCGGTGCCGCGTCCTGCGGCGCCGCGGCCTCCAGGTTGAGCAGTTCGACCGCCCGGGCGGCCAGTTGCCCGGTGAGGGCGGGCGGCAGCCAGCCCTGCCGTACGAGTGCGGAGGCGCCACCCGGCGCGAGCCGGCGCGCGACCTCGGCGGGGCTCGGCCGTGCCGCCGGGTCCTTCGCGAGGCAGGCCTCGGCGACCTCGCGCAGGCCGGCGGGCATGCCGTCCAGCTCGGGTTCCTCGTGGGCGACCTTGTAGAGGAGCACGGCCGCGCTGTCCCCCCGGAAGGGCCCGCGTCCGGTGGTCGCGTACGCCAGCACCGCGCCCAGCGCGAAGACGTCGGACGGCGGCCCGATCGGCCGGGCGAGGACCTGCTCGGGGGACATGTAGCCGGGCGAACCGACCACGACCCCGGTGCCGGTGGCGCTTGCCGCCGTGGCGTCCATGGCGCGGGCGATGCCGAAGTCGATCAGGCGGGGCCCGTCGAGGGCGAGGAGTACGTTGGCGGGCTTGAGGTCGCGGTGGATCAGCCCGAGGCCGTGCACATGGGCCAGCGTCTCGGCCAGCCCGGCGCCCAGTGCCCGCGCCCCGGCCTCCGGCAGGGGTCCGAACCCGGCCACCGCGTCGGACAGCGCGGGGCCGGCCACGTACCCGGTGGCGATCCAGGGCACCGGCGACTCGGTGTCGGCGTCGAGCACGGGGGCGCTCCAGGCGCCGCCGACTCTTCGGGCCGCGTCGACCTCGCGCCGGAACCTCGTACGGAACTCGGCGTCGTCGGCGAGTTCGGAGCGTACGACCTTGACCGCCACGGTCCGCCCGCCGGGGCTGCGGCCCAGGTACACCCGGCCCATGCCGCCCGCGCCGAGCCGCCCCAGTAACCGATAGGTGCCGATGATGGCCGGGTCGTTCGCTTCCAGTGGCTGCATTACAGCAGTTCTACCCTCGCCTCCGGCGGGAAGCCGACGCGTCGGGCGAATTCGGCGATACCGGTGAGCTGCTCGGCGCCGAGGGAGAAGTCGAGGGTGGTGAAGTAGCGCTGGAGGGTGTCGGAGTCGAAGGTCTCCCAGCGGGCGGCCTGCTCGGCGACCTTGGGGACCTCCTCCAGCGAGAGGTCTCGCGAGGCCAGGAAGGCCTGGTGGACCTGGGCCACGGTCTCCGGCTCGCGGGCCAGGAAGTCGCGGCGGGCGGCCCAGACGGCGAAGACGAAGGGCAGCCCTGTCCACTCCTTCCACATCAGGCCGAGGTCGTGGACCTCCAGGCCGAGCTGCGGCCCGTCGTGCAGGTAGGCGCGCAGTGCCGCGTCGCCGATCAGGACGGCTGCCTGGGCCTCACGCATCATCAGGCCGAGGTCGGGCGGGCAGGTGTAGTACTCCGGGGCGACGCCGTAGCGGTCGGCGAGCAGCAGCTCGGCGAGGCGTACGGACGTACGGCTGGTGGAACCGAGGGCGACCCGGGCGCCGTCGAGCCGGTCGAGGGGGACCTGGCTGACGATCACGCAGGACATGACGGGACCGTCGCAGCCGACGGCGATGTCGGGGAGGGCGATCAGCTCGTCGGAGTGCTTGAGGTATTCCATGAGGGTGATCGGCCCGATGTCCAGGTCGCCCCGGACCAGCTGGGCGCTGAGCTTCTCCGGGGTGTCCTTGGTCAACTCCAGGTCGAGCAGGGCACCCGTCCGGGCGAGGCCCCAATAAAGGGGGACGCAGTTCAGGAACTGGATGTGCCCGACTCGGGGGCGGGTGGGTCGGCCGGCGGCATAAGGCGCAGATTTATCCACATCAGGAGGCTAGTCCCGGCACTCGTGGATCTTGCGGCGGGGGCCTCGCGACACCGCCTCGCAACCCCCGCGCGAAGTGATCGTTACTGCCGCGACACCCGCTCAGAAATCCGATCTTGTTGGTCTTCCCCGGCGCTGATCCTGCGTGCTACTGTCATCGCAAGTTGCAGTTTGGTTTCCCTTGCAGTACAGAGCCTGCGGAGCATGTAACCCGCAGGCTTTTGTAGTTTTCAGACTTCGCAGTAGCAGGTTCTGGAGCAGGGCAACCCTTTGGCCCAAGGAGGGCTTATGGCTACCGGAACCGTCAAGTGGTTCAACGCTGAAAAGGGCTTCGGCTTCATCGCCCAGGACGGCGGCGGCCCGGATGTCTTCGTTCACTACTCCGCGATCAATGCCTCTGGCTTCCGCTCCCTCGAGGAGAACCAGCAGGTGAACTTCGATGTCACTCAGGGCCCGAAGGGTCCTCAGGCGGAGAACGTCACGCCGGTCTGATCGCGGCCTGCTAGCAGTACCCAAGGAGCCCCGCACCTCGGTGCGGGGCTCCTGCTCTCTTTTGCGCTCAGCGCGGGGCGTAGAGCGCCTCGATCTCCTGGGCGAAGTCGGTGAGGACGGCCTGCCGCTTCAGCTTCATGGAGGGGGTGAGGTGCCCGGAGTCCTCGGTGAACTCCATGGGGAGCACCGCGAAGCGGCGGATGGACTCGGGGCGGGAGACCGTCGAATTGGTGTCGTCGACCGCGCGCTGGATGTCGGCCAGCAGCTCGGGGTCCAGGGCGGCCTCGGCGCGCTTGCGGCCGTCCTTGTGGCGCATGTGCTGCCAGTGGGCGAGACCGTCGGGGTCGAGGGTGACGAGCGCGGTGACGTAGGGGCGGCCCTCGCCGACGACCATGCACTGGGCGACCAGGGGGTGGGCGCGGAGCCGGTCCTCCAGGGGCGCGGGGGCGACGTTCTTGCCGCCCGCGGTGATGATGATCTCCTTCTTGCGGCCGGTGATGGTGAGGTAGCCGTCGGCGTCCAGTTCGCCGATGTCACCGGTCGCGAACCAGCCGTGCCGGAGGGCGCGTTCGGCGCCGACGGAGGTGTTCCAGTAGCCGTTGAAGACCTGGCCGCCGCTGAGCAGCACCTCGCCGTCCTCGGCGATCCGGACCGCCGAGCCGGGCAGCGGCCAGCCGACGGTGCCGAGGCGGGGTGCCAGGGGCGGGGTGACGGTGGCGGCGGCGGTGGTCTCCGTCAGGCCGTAGCCCTCGAAGACCTGGATGCCGGCGCCCGCGTAGAAGGCGGTGAGGCGGCGGCCGAGCGGTGAGCCGCCGCAGATGACGTACCGGACGCGTCCGCCGAGGGCGGCCCGGATGCGGCGGTAGACCAGCGGATCGTACAGCTTGTGCGCGGCTTTGAGCTTCAGGGAGGGGCCGCGCCCGGCGGCGAGCGTCTCGCCGTAGGCCTGGGCGATGCGGGCGGCGCGGTCGAAGGAGGAGGCGCGGCCCATCTTCTCGGCGGTGGCGCGGCCGGTGTTGTAGACCTTCTCCAGGACGTACGGGATCGCCAGCAGGAAGGTCGGCCGGAAGCCGGCGAGGTCGGCGAGCAGGTCGTCGGTGGCGATGCTGGGGGCGTGGCCGAGGCGGACGCGGGCGCGGAGACAGCCGATGGCGACCATACGGCCGAAGACATGGGAGAGCGGGAGAAAGAGGAGGGTGGCGGCGGGCTCGTCGGTCCTCGCTTTGAAGACGGGGTGGAGGAGCTCGATCGCGTTGTCGACCTCGGCGAAGAAGTTGCCGTGGGTGAGGATGCAGCCCTTGGGGCGGCCGGTGGTGCCCGAGGTGTAGATGAGGGTGGCGACGGTGCCGGGGGTGAGCATGCTGCGGCGGGCCAGGATCTCCTCGTCGGGGATGCCGCGGCCGGTGGCGAGGAGCTGGCCGACGGCGCCCGCGTCGATCTGCCAGAGGTGCTGGAGGCCGGGGATCCTGTCGCGTACACCGGTGATCAGGCGGGACTGGTCGACGGTCTCCACCGCGCAGGCCACCGCGCCCGAGTCGGCAAGGATCCACGCGGTCTGGGATGCGGAGGAGGTCGGGTAGATCGGCACGGTGATCAGGCCCGCCGCCCAGGCCGCGAAGTCCAGCAGCGTCCACTCGTAGGACGTACGCGCCATGATCGCGAACCGGTCGCCGGGCCGCAGGCCCACCGCCACCAGGCCCTTCGCCACCGCCAGCACCTCGTCCCGGAAGACGGCGGCCGTGACGTCCTGCCAGGTGCCCTGCCCGTCCTTGCGGCTGAGGACCGGCTCGTCCGGGGCCTCGGCGGCGTTGCCGAACGGGATGTCGGCGAGGCTGCCGTGCACGGCCGGCGTCACGAGCGGGGGGACGGACACCTGGACGACACGGCCGTTGGTGACCAGCTTTTCGGGCTCGACGAGGGCGGGCGGAGCGAGGGCAGTGGCGGCTGACATGGCGGCTCCATGGGCGAGGGTGAGGGCTTGGCAGTACGTACGGCGACGGGCGGCGGCAGGCTCAGGGGCGTTCGAGGATCGCGGTGACCCCCTGGCCCCCGGCGGCGCAGACGGAGATGAGGCCGCGGGACGGGCCGCCACCCTGCTTCGCGGATTCGGCGAGCAGCTTGGCGAGGGTCGCCGTGCTGCGGGCGCCGGTGGCTGCGAAGGGGTGGCCGGTGGCGAGCGCGCCCAGCAGGTCCTGGTTGGAGGCGGTGGCGTAGGGGCCGTCGGCGCGGGCGAAGGGGATCCGGTTCCCGGCGAGGATCGCGACTCGGCGGGGGCTGTTGCTCGTGGGGCTCATCGGGAGTCTCCTTGGCGGACGTGCACTTACCTCCGGTAACCTACTCTCGCGTAAATCTACTCCCGAGTAAGGAGAAGGCCAATGGGCGATCGGTGCGGCCTGCCCGTCGACGTGGCCGAGACGGTCGCCTGGCTCGCCGACCCGGGTCGGGCGGCGTCACAGGGCGGGTCGTGAGGGTCCGCGGCCAGAGCCTCCTGGGCCCCTGACGTGACACCGGTTGACGCGATCGGTGCCCCCCTGACATCCCCGACGCCCCCGACCCCTCACACGGAGGCTGACGTGCCCCTGCTTCTCACCCTGGCCGGCGGCGTTCTCACCGGCATCGGCAAGCACCCCTCGGCCGGAGCCATGCTGCCGGACACGCGGCTGAGGCAGACGGACGTACGGATCGACGCCGGCCGGGTGGCCGCGTACGCGCGGGTGTGCGGCTTCGGGACGACGGAACCGGTGCCGCTCACATACCCGCACATTCTGGGCTTCCCGCTGGCGGCGAAGCTCATGGCGGCGCGGAGCTTTCCGCTGCCCCTGCTCGGGCTGGTGCATACGTCGATCGAGATCACCCAGCACTGGCCGCTGAGCGTCCACGACCGCCCCGAACTGACGGTCTACGCCGAGGAGTTGCGTCCCCACCACCGGGGCACCGAAGCGGTCGTGGTCACGGAGGCCCGTCTGGACGGCACGCTCGTCTGGTACGACCGCAGTACGTACCTCTCGCGCCACCGCACCGACCGTACGGCGCCGTCCGAGGCCCCGCCGGTCGATCCCCCGGCCGGGGCGGGACATGTGGAGGAGTGGCGGCTGCCGGCCGGCCTGGGCCGTCGGCACGCCGCGGTCTCGGGCGACTACAACCCCATCCACCTCTACCCGTGGACGGCCAGGCCCTTCGGCTTCTCCCGGCCGATCGCGCACGGGATGTGGACGTTCGCCCGCTGCGTCGCCGCGGCCGCGCCGCCGACGGACCGGCCCGTCACCGCCCGGGCGGAGTTCAGGGCACCGGTGCTGCTGCCGGCCACGGTGACGTACGCCGCCGAGGGCGGGGCCTTCGAGCTGCGCGGCCGGGACCGGCTGCACGTCACGGGGACCGTCGGCCCCGGCTGAGCAGGTGCGGTGGCCGGGTCAGCTCTGCGCGGCCCGCGCTGCGTCGTCCGCCGCGTCCTCGTGGGAGGCGGTGGACTCGAAGTTGCGCCTGGCCCGCTCGACGCGCTGGGAGACGTGCACCGAGGCGGCCTCACGGGTGCCGCGCAGCAGGACGAAGCTGAGCGGGGCGCTGATGACGAGGGCGAGGAGCATGACCCAGAGCAGGTTGGAGTTGCCGAGGCCCGCGGGGAGGACCCGTACGTAGACGAGGCCCCAGATGACGGCGAAGCAGCCGACGAAGAGGCCGAGGCGGAGCAGCGTGTAGCGGAGCATGGGACTCGGCTTCCAGCTCACGACGGATTCCCTCTTTCGGTTTCGTGGATTGTGCCCGTCCAGTGAAGCATGGCGCCCCGACGGTCAGGTCAGGGGGAGCCACATCATGATGTCGTCGCGGTAGTCGTCGGCGGAGACCCGCAGGCCGCCCGGCACGCGGCCGACCTCCTTGTAGCCGCAGCGCCCGTAGAAGTCCTCCAGGCCCATGCCGCCCCGGCAGGTGAGCCGGAGCGCTTCGAGGCCCAGGGCGCGGGCGTGCCGCTCGGCCTCGGCGAGCAGGGCGCTGCCGTGGCCGCCGCCCTGGAGGGAGGGGTGGACCATGACGGTGTAGAGCCAGCACCAGTGGCCCTGGAGGCGGTGGGTGTTGAAGCCGAAGAAGGCGGTGGCGACCAGCCGTCCGTCCTCGTCGAAGCCGCCCAGCAGCCGGGTGCGGCCCTCCGCGAGGGTCATGGCGTAGCGCTCCACCTCGGGCCGTACGACCTCACGGGGCACCGGGAGGTCGGCGAAGCCGACCGCGCCGCCGGCGTTGGATACCTCGGCCCAGAGGTCGGTCAGCTGATCCAGGAGCGCCGGGGTGGGCTCGGGGTCGAGTTCATAGGTGAGCGTCGCCATAAGTAACGAGCGTAGACGCGGCCGGCGTGCGGCCGCCGCCGCGGAATGCCTCCTGGGTCCCCATATGCCCGCCCGGCAAGGGTAGTTGGGCTGACCACCGACCCTGGGAGTGACCAACCCAACAATCACGACGCCGCAGGTCACAGACCCATGACACGGTCCGTATAGACCTGGTTTCCCTAAGCGTCACCTTGTTGGTCGACCATGCGTCAACACCGAGGAGGTCTGTTCGCCCGTGAGGCGAACACTCAGATGCTCCTCATCCGGGACTAAGGCAGTCCTCAGGCCTGCCTCATGCCCGGTCCGTAGCTTCAGCTCACTCCCGTAACGGGAGTACCCCCACAATCACATCATCACCGGGCGTCGCACCGCCCGCCCGGAAGGGCCACACACGTGACAACAACCCCGAAGCGCGTCGTCGTGCTGGCCGACTCGGACACCCGCTGGAAGTGGGGTGCCTCGGTCGCTCGCCAAATCGCCCCCGAGCACAGGCTCGACGCGTACTTCCTGCGTGCCCGTTCGACGCCGACCGAGCGTCAGCTGGCCGAGGTCGGAATCCAGCCGGACACCCAGCGCGAGGTGATCGCCGCCGAACTGATGGACGACGAGGAGCTGGCCGCCGCCGACATCCTGGTCTTCGCCACCGCGGGCGGCACGACGCTGGCCCTGGCCCACAGCCTCGGACAGAACTGGGACGGGCGTCCGCACCGGCCGATCACCGTGACCGGATATGTCGGAGTTGTCTACGAGAAGTTGATCGACGGCCTGCTCACCCGGGCCGGCATCGACATCGTGATCGCCAACAGCGCCTTCGACGCCGACCGCTTCCGGACCGCCTTCCGGGGGGTCGACATCGACCCGGACACGGTTGTCGAGGCCGCCCTGCCCTTCCTCGGCGGCGACCCGTACGACCCTCCCGCGGTCTACAGCGCCGACCGGCCCTTCACCCTCTGCTTCGCGGTCCAGCCGTCCGTACCCAAGGGCCGCAACGCCCGAATACGCCTGCTGGAGCGTGCCGCCGCGCACGCCCGCCGCCACCCCGAGCGCCTGGTGCTGTTCAAGCTGCGCAGCCTGCCGGGCGAGCACACCACGCACGTCGAGGCGCACCCGTACCAGGTTCTCATCGAGGAGCTGGAGGAGACGGCGCCGCCGAACCTCCAGCTGGTGTACGGCAACATGGGCGAGGTCCTGGACCACACCGACCTGCTGGTCACGGTCAGCTCCACGGCCGCCCTGGAGTCCCTGCACCGGGGCATCCCGACCGCGATCCTCACCGACTTCGGCGTCCGCGAGGCCCACGGCAACCACTACTTCGTGAACTCGGGCTGCCTCGCCTCCTGGGACGACCTGGACAACGGGGTCGTGCCCGTCCCCGACGCGCAGTGGGTGGCCTCCCAGGGCGTCGGCAAGAGCAACCCGTACGCCGCCGCCCGCGCCCGGATCGCCGTGCTGCGCGAGAACGGCCCGCTGCCGGTGCTGCGCACCTTCCACACCCCGCAGCGCAGCAGCTTCTACCTCCCCGAGCTCCTGGCCCGGCACGGCCTGGACGAGAAGGGCCGCCCGCTCCCCGTCCCGCTCGGGGACGGCAGCGGCTTCGCCGGGGTCATCAGCCGCCCGCTGCGAAAAGCGGTACGCAGCAGCGCCAAGGGCCTCTACCGGGTCGGCCACCAGCGGGTAGCCCCCATGATCCGCCGCTGGGGGCAGATATGAGCACCGGTCAGCAGCCGCGCGTCCTGGCGGTCATCCCCGCCCGGGGTGGCTCCAAGGGCGTCCCCGGCAAGAACCTCGCCCCGGTCGGCGGCGTCCCGCTGGTCGCGCGGGCCGTACGGGCCTGCCGTGAGGCCCGCCTGATCACCGACGTCGTCGTCTCCACGGACGACCCGTCGATCGCCGAGGCCGCCCGTGGCGCCGGCGCCGAGGTCGTGCTGCGGCCCGCCGCGATCGCCGGCGACACCGCGACCAGCGAGGCGGCCGTACTGCACGCGATGGACGACTACGAGGCCCGGCACCAGGCCGTGGTGGACGTGGTCCTGCTCGTGCAGTGCACCAGCCCCTTCATCACCCACGAGGAAGTCCAGGGCGTCGCCGCCGCCGTCGTGGAGGAGGGCGCAGACTCGGCACTCACCGCCGCGCCCACCCACGGCTTCCTCTGGCGCACGGACGAGGACGGCGCCTTCGGCGTCAACCACGACAAGGCCTCCCGCCCACGCCGCCAGGACCGCCCGCAGGAGTTCCTGGAGACCGGCACCGCCTACGCCATGCGGGCCGACGGCTTCCGTACCGCCGGGCACCGCTTCTTCGGCCGCACCACCGTCGTACGCACCGACCCGGACCGCGTTCTGGAGATCGACGAGCCCGGCGACCTCGACCGGGCCCGCGCCCTCGCCCCGCTGCTGGACGCCGACGCTCCGGGGTCCCTGCCCACCCGCGACGACGTCGACGCCGTCGTGCTGGACTTCGACGGTACGCAGACCGACGACCGCGTCTGGATCGACCAGGCCGGCCGGGAGACGGTGGCCGTGCACCGCGGCGACGGCCTCGGTATCGCGGCACTGCGCCGCGCGGGCCTGAAGATCCTGATCCTGTCCACCGAGACCAACCCGGTCGTCGCCGCCCGCGCACGGAAGCTCTCCATTCCCGTGCTGCACGGCATCGACCGCAAAGACCTCGCACTCAAAAAGTGGTGCGACGAGCAGGGGGTTGATCCCCAAAGGGTGCTCTACGCCGGAAACGACGTAAACGACCTGCCCTGTTTCAACATCGTCGGCTGGCCGGTAGCGGTCGCCGACGCCCAACCAGAAGCCCGTGCCGCCGCCAGGACTACCACGACCAAAAACGGCGGACACGGAGCTGTCCGGGAGATAGCCGCCTGGCTTCTCGGAAAGGAACTGTACAAGCGATGACCTCCTCCCCTATCAAGGTCCGCCGGATCGGCGACCGCCTGGTCGGCCCCGGCCACCCCGTCTACGTCACCGGCGAGATCGGCATCAACCACAACGGCAGCCTGGAGGACGCCTTCGCCCTGATCGACGCGGCCGTCGAGGCCGGCGCCGATGCGGTGAAGTTCCAGAAGCGCACGCCGGAGATCTGCACCCCGCGCGACCAGTGGGACATCGAACGCGACACCCCCTGGGGCCGCATGACCTACATCGACTACCGCCACAAGGTGGAGTTCGACGAGGCCGGCTACCGCGCCATCGACGAGTACTGCACCAAGAAGGGCATCGACTGGTTCGCGTCCCCGTGGGACGTCGAGGCCGTCGCCTTCCTGGAGAAGTTCGACAACATCCGCGTCCACAAGGTCGCCTCCGCCTCCCTCACCGACGACGAACTGCTGCGCGCCCTGCGCGCCACCGGCAAGACCGTCATCCTCTCCACCGGCATGTCGACCATGAAGCAGATCCGCCACGCGGTGGAGGTGCTCGGCAGCGACAACATCATCCTCTGCCACGCCACCTCGACCTACCCGGCGAAGAACGAAGAGCTCAACCTCCGCATGGTCAACACCCTGCAGAACGAGTTCCCGAACGTCCCGATCGGCTACTCCGGCCACGAGATCGGCCTGCAGACCACCCTCGCGGCCGTCGCCCTCGGCGCGGTCTTCATCGAGCGCCACATCACCCTGGACCGCGCCAACTGGGGCTCCGACCAGGCCGCTTCGGTGGAACCCCAGGGCCTGGACCGCCTCGTCCGCGACATCCGCATCATCGAGCAGGCCCTCGGCGACGGCGTCAAGAAGGTCTACGACGGCGAACTCGGCCCCATGAAGAAGCTCCGCCGCGTGCCCGGCGTCATCGCCGAGCAGGAGGCCGCCGAGGCCGAACTGGCCTCCGCCTGATGAGCCGCACGCTCGCGTTGGTGGAGAGCCCCGCCCAGCTGCTCAACCTGCTGGAGTGGGCGCTGGGAGAGCGCCGTGGCGCTGTTGACCCTGGCCGGCTCGACGCCGCGGTCCTTCTCCCCCTCGACGACACCACCCGGCGCCAACTGGACGCCATGGTGTCGGTGGCTCGTGCCGAGGGCGTCGGCGTGAGCGTGCACGACATCCGCCGTAACCCGGTCGCCCTGGCCCGCTGCGTCGCCGCCATGGCGCCGAAGCTGGCCGGGGCCGGCCGGCTGGTGATCGGCGACCCCTTCTCCGGCCTCATCCAGCACCTGCTGCCGCTGACCCGCGCCCAGGACGTGGTGCTCGTCGACGACGGTACGGCGACCCTGGAGCTGTCCACCCAACTGCTCGCCGGACAACCCCTCGTACGGTGGCACCGTGACGGCAAGTCCGCCCCGGCCGCCGCCGTCCGCGCCGGGCGCCGGCTCACCCCCGGCCACGGCAGGCGGCTGGAGGTCTTCTCCTCCCTCGCCACGGATCTGCGGCTGCCCCCCGGCGGCGTCGCCTCCGTCAACGGCTACAGCTGGACCCGCCGCCGCTACGGGCCGCCCCGGATACTGCCGGGCGTCGACCTGGTCGGCACCTCGCTGGCCGAGACCGGCCTGGTCTCCGTCAACCGCTACATCGCCGAGGTCACCACCCTCGCCCACGAGTACGGCATCGACCGCTACCTGGCCCACCGCCGCGAGGACCCCGCCAAGCTCGCCCGCATCGCCGAGGTCGCCGGCGTCGAGATCATCTCACCCGAGCTTCCCCTCGAACTCGCCCTGCGCTCCGGGCCCGTGGCCCGTACGGTCGTCAGCTTCCCCTCGACCGTCGTCCACACCCTCCCGACCGTCCTCGAGGGCACCGGCGTCCAGATCGTCGTCCACGACGCCATCCAGTCCTGGCTCGTCCCCGGCACCTCCGACCGCGCCGCCGCCTTCCTCGAAGAGGTCACCTCCACCGCCCGCACCCGCCACCACCTGAACGCGGTACGGCAATAGGAGGCACGGCCAGGGGATACGACGGAGCCGCCCCGGGAGGGCAGGCGTGTTGCGCGTGGGGGCGCTGCGCCTGCCTTTCCCGGGGCGGCTTCGGCACGATCCAGCCGAACCTGAGAACGCGCCGGAAAGTCAGAGGCGCATGGGCTGCGGCGCTTCGCGGCGGCCGGCGTCGGGGCCCGGGTACTCGCGGATGATCTCGTAGCGCGTGTTGCGCTCCACCGGTCGGAAGCCCGCATCCCGGATGAGGTCCAGCAAGTCGTCCCGCGTCAGCTTGTTCGGCGTGCCGTAGTTGTCGGCGTCGTGGGTGATCTTGTACTCGACGACGGAGCCGTCCATGTCGTCGGCGCCGTGCTGGAGGGCGAGTTGGGCGGTCTGGACGCCGTGCATGACCCAGAAGACCTTCACGTGGGGCACGTTGTCGAAGAGCAGCCGCGAGACGGCGAAGGTCTTGAGCGCGTCCGCGCCGGAGGCCATGGTGGTGCGGGCCTGGAGGGTGTTGCGGACCTTGCCGTCCTTGAGGTCGACGAAGTCGTGCTGGTAGCGCAGCGGGATGAAGACCTGGAAGCCGCCGGTCTCGTCCTGGAGCTCACGCAGGCGCAGGACGTGGTCCACGCGGTGCCGGGGCTCCTCGATGTGGCCGTAGAGCATGGTGCAGGGGGTCTTGAGACCCTTCTCGTGGGCCAGGCGGTGGATGCGCGACCAGTCTTCCCAGTGGGTGCGGTGGTCGACGATGTGCTGCCGGACCTCCCAGTCGAAGATCTCGGCGCCACCGCCGGTCAGGGACTCCAGGCCGGCGTCGATCAGCTCGTCGAGGATCTCGGAGGCGGAGAGCCCGGAGATGGTCTCGAAGTGGTGGATCTCGGTGGCGGTGAAGGCCTTCAGCGAGACGGAGGGCAGCGCTTCCTTGAGGGCCTTCAGCGAGCGCGGGTAGTAGCGCCAGGGCAGCGTCGGGTGGAGGCCGTTGACGATGTGCAGCTCGGTGAGGTTCTCGCCCTCCATCGCCGTGGCGAGGCGGACGGCCTCCTCGATGCGCATCGTGTACGCGTCCTTCTCGCCCGGCTTGCGCTGGAAGGAGCAGTAGGCGCACGACGCGGTGCACACGTTCGTCATGTTCAGATGCCGGTTGACGTTGAAGTGGACGACGTCGCCGTTCTTCTTCTCCCGCACGTGGTGCGCGAGGCCCCCGAGCCACGCCAGGTCGTCGGACTCGTAGAGGGCGATGCCGTCCTCCCGGGTGAGCCGCTCGCCCGAGTGAACCTTGTCCTCCAGCTCACGCTTGAGCCCAGCGTCCATGCCGCGTCCTCCAGTCAGTCCGCCAGTCCGATTCGACCCGATCGAGCCTACGCCACTGCGTATTCCTGGGGGCACGACCCCCAGGCGCCCTCACTCGTCGGGCAGTGAGCCGACCCGGTTCTCCCACTTCGTGCTGAGCACGATCGTCGTACGGGTCCTGGCCACGCCCTTGGTTCCCGACAGCCGGCGGATGGTGCGCTCCAGGCCGTCCACGTCCGGGACCCGGACCTTGAGCATGTACGAATCCTCGCCGGCGATGAACCAGCAGTCCTCGATCTCGTCCAGGTCGCGCAGCCGCATGGCCACGTCCTCGTGGTCGGCGGCGTCGCTGAGCTGCAGGCCGACCAGGGCGGTGACGCCGAGGCCGAGCGCCGTGGGCGCGACTGTGGCCCGGTAGCCGGTGATGACGCCGGCCTGCTCCAGGCGGTTGATCCGGTCGGTGACGCTGGGGCCCGACAGGCCTACCAACCGGCCCAGCTCGGCGTAAGAAGCGCGGCCGTTCTCACGTAGCGCCTGGATGAGCTGCCTGTCCACCGCGTCCATCAGAATGGACCCCTTCATTCGTGCCGTGACTGCGCTGTCTGGACAAGAATCTAAGGCATAAGTGGCGGTGCGCCCTGCGCATCTACTCGGCTCTGGCTCCACCGAGCTCGCCTTCCCACCTGCGGTAGAGCTTGTGCGGCACCCTTGCCGCGTCCAGGACCCGCCCCGCGACGAAGTCCACCAGGTCCTGGATACCGGTCGCACCGGCGTAGAAAGCGGGCGAGGCAGGCAGCACCACGGCGCCCGCCTCGTCCAGGGTGACCAGGTGCCGGAGGGTCTGCCCGCTCAGCGGGGTTTCGCGCACCGCCACCACCAGGGGGCGCCGCTCCTTGAGCGTCACGCTCGCCGCACGCTGCAGCAGGTCCTTGGACAGCCCGAGCGCGACCCCCGCCACACACGCCGTGCTCGCCGGGACGATCAGCATCCCCTTCACGCCGTACGACCCCGAACTGGGCCCCGCCGCCAAATCCCCGGCGGCCCAGTACCGTACGTCGGCCAGGTCGGCGCCCGCGAAGCGTTCGGCCGTCCCGTCGGCGCCGCGGGCCAGCCACCGGGCCAGGTCCTCCCGCCAGTGCGCGTCGCGGAAGGGGGCCCCCGTCTCGTCCAGGACGGTGAGCCGCGCGGCCCGGCTGACCACCAGGTCCACCGCCTCGCCCGCCTGCAGCAGCCCGCGGAGCACAGCCGCCGCGTACGGCGTCCCGGAAGCCCCGGACACGCCGACGACCCAGGGCTTGCGCGGCTTGCTGTCGTCCATGCCTGCGAGCCTATCCCGCTCGCCGCGCAGCCTCTGGGTCGGTCAGAGCATCAGGCCGTCAGGTGCGCGCCCGGAACACCGGACGGAGCGCGGCGTACAGCGCGGCGCTCACGACGAAGCCGACCACGCAGGTGATGTCGCCGATGCCCGACCAGTGCTTGGCGGCCCACCCCACGTACTTCGTCTGGTTGGAGAAGAGCGAGATCGAGACCGCCATCCCCACCACCAGCGCCACCGGACCGGCCCAGTTGGCATACGAGGAGTCGGTGAGCCGGGCGGCCAGCCCGTCGTGCGGCGCCCTGCGCGACAGCCACTGCTCGACGAAGACCACACCGAGCCAGGGGGCGACCCAGTAGGAGATGATCAGCAGGAACGCCTCGTACGACGAACCGGCGTCGGACAGGCCGCTCCAGGCGAAGAGCAGGCCCAGCACGCCGAAGACGACGACGAGGGTGCTGCGGCCGAGCCGGGCGGGCAGCCGGATGCCCATGGCGGCGAAGGAGATCGCCGACGAGTAGACGTTGAGGGCGTTGGCCGAGATCGCGCCGATGATGATCGCGAGCAGCGTCAGATTGCCCAGCCAGCCCGGCAGGTGACCGGTGAACGCTGCCGTGGGCGTGGCGTTCTTCGGCGAGGCGATGGTGGCCGAGGCCGCACCGATGAGGGCGATGAAGGTGACGGAGACGAAGAGCCCGAGGGCCGGGTACAGCGCCGTCTTCCACTTCGCCGTGGCCTGGGGCAGGTAGCGGGTGTAGTCGGAGGCGTACGAGTTCCAGCCGGCCGCGTAGCCGAAGGCCGTGCTGAAGGCGAGCAGGAAGCCGGCGGTGCCGCCGTGGTAGGCGGCGGGGGCGGACAGATCGGCCTTGCCGAAGGTCCAGATCGCGGCCAGTACGAAGATGACCCCGAGGACCGGGAAGGCGTAACGCTCGAAGGCGTGCACGAAGTTGTGCCCGATGAAGCCGACCACGATCTGCGCGGCCACGACCAGGAACAGGCTCGGCAGCGGATGCAGTCCGGTCAGCGTGTTCAGCGCGAAGGCCGCGCTGACGCTGTTGACGGCGAACCAGCCGATGCCCGCCACGGCCGCGTTGATCCCGGACGGCAGCGCGTTGCCCCGGTAGCCGAAGGCGAGCCGCCCGGCGACCATCTGCGGGACCCCGAAGCGCGGCCCCTCCAGGCTGAGGATGCCCTGGAAGACCGCGCCCACCGCTGTGCCGAGGACCAGGGCGACGGCGGTCTGCCAGAAGGTCAGCCCGAAGGCGATGACGGGGAGCACGCCGATGAAGACGGTGGCGAACTCGATGTTGGGCGAGGCCCAGGTCCACAGGAGCTGGACGGGGCTGCCGTGCCGTTCGGCGAGCGGTATCGGTTCGGCGCCCGCCGGTTCGACGGCGATCACCTTGTCGCCGTACGCGGGGCTGTCGGGAGGCGCTGCGGCGCTGGTGGGAGCGGTCGTCATGCACCTCAACTATCCGGGCCCCGGCCGCCCGGCCCAACGGGCGCGATGTCCGCACCGCCCGCCCCGGAGGCGTACAGGATGTATGCCTCCGGCTGCCTCAGGCCCTGGGGTCGTCCTCGGGCCCGGGGCCGCCCTGCTCCCGCCGCCGCAGCTCGTCCTCGCGGCGCCGCAGGTCGGCCTCCCAGTCCTTGAGGAGCGACTCGTCCCTCTTGCGCTCCTCGCGCAGCGACCTGAGGAACTCCGGGTTGTCGTCCGGCGCGATCCACGGCCCCGTCTCAGCAGCCTCGGTGCGGTGGTTGCGGTGCCACTCCGACGGCGTGCTGCCGCCCGCCGGGACCCCACGGTGCTTGCCCGCCACCAGCCAGGCGATGGGACCGACCAGCACCTCACCGAAGAGGAGAATGATGAGGACCCAGACCACCTTGGGCAGCCCGCGCACCTCCTGCTCCGGGGTGTTCAGACAGTCGATGAAGGCGTAGATCCACAGCGCCAGCACCAACAGGTACGGCAGATAACCGGACATCGCGGCAGGGTCCCCCAGAACACGGCGAAGGGCCGCACGAGGGGCCCGGTGACGGGTCCAGAGTAGTGCGTACCGGATACTGGAACGCATGGCTTACGACGATCTTCGCTCGTTCCTCAGAGCTCTGGAGAAGGACGGCGACCTCAAGCGCATCAAGGCCGAGGTCGACCCCTATCTGGAGGTCGGCGAGATCGTCGACCGCGTGAACAAGGCAGGCGGCCCGGCGCTGCTCTTCGAGAACGTCACCGGGTCCTCGATGCCGCTGGCCATGAACGTCTACGGCACCGACCGCCGCCTGCTGAAGGCGCTCGGCCTCACGTCGTACGCCGAAATCAGCGACCGGATCGGCGGCCTGCTGAAGCCGGAGCTGCCGCACGGCTTCGTCGGCGTCCGCGAGGCCTTCGGCAAGCTGGCCGGGATGACGCATGTGCCGCCGAAGAAGGTCAAGGACGCGCCCGTCCAGGAGGTCGTCCTCACCGGCGACGACGTGGACCTGGAGCAGTTGCCGGCCCTGTTCACCTGGCCCCAGGACGGCGGGTCCTTCTTCAACCTGGGCCTGACGCACACCAAGGACCCGGACTCCGGCATCCGCAACCTGGGCCTGTACCGGCTGCAGCGGCACGACCGCCGCACCATCGGCATGCACTGGCAGATCCACAAGGACAGCCGCAACCACTACAAGGCCGCCGAACGGCGCGGTGAGCGGCTGCCCGTCGCGATCGCCTTCGGTTGCCCGCCGGCGGTGACGTACGCGGCCACGGCGCCGCTGCCCGGCGACATCGACGAGTACCTCTTCGCGGGCTTCATCCAGGGCAAGCGGGTGGAGTTGGTGGACTGCAGGACCGTCCCGCTCCAGGTCCCCGCGCAGGCCGAGGTCGTCGTCGAGGGCTGGCTGGAGCCGGGAAAGATGCTCCCCGAGGGGCCGTTCGGCGACCACACCGGTTTCTACACGCCGCAGGAGCCCTTCCCGGCCCTGACCATCGACTGCGTGACGATGCGCAGGCGTCCGCTGCTGCAGTCCACGGTGGTCGGCCGGCCGCCGATGGAGGACGGGCCACTGGGCCGGGCCACCGAGCGCTTCTTCCTGCCGCTGCTGAAGGTCATCGTGCCGGACATCGTGGACTACCACCTGCCCGAGGCGGGCGGCTTCCACAACTGCGCGATCGTCTCGATCGACAAGAAGTACCCCAAGCACGCCCAGAAGGTCATGCACGCCGTCTGGGGCGCGCACATGATGTCGCTGACCAAGCTGATCATCGTGGTCGACGCCGACTGCGATGTGCACGACCTGCACGAGGTCGCCTGGCGGGCGCTCGGCAACACCGACTACGGCCGTGACCTGACCGTCGTCGAGGGCCCGGTCGACCACCTCGACCACGCCTCGTACCAGCAGTTCTGGGGCGGCAAGGCAGGGATCGACGCGACCAGGAAGCTACCCGAAGAGGGCTACACGCGGGACGGGGGCTGGCCGGACATGGTCCTGCCGGACCCCGAGACGGCCACGAAGGTCGACCGCCGCTGGAAGGAGTACGGCCTGTGAGCACCGCCTCTGCCGCGATCCCGCAGCCGGGCCGCACCAAGGCCTTCCTGCGCCTGGTGATGATCGAGCACTCGGTCTTCGCGCTGCCCTTCGCGTACATCGCCTCCCTCACCGCGATGTTCCAGCTCGACCGGAACGTCCACTGGGGGCGGTTGCTCCTGGTCACCATCGCCATGGTCGGCCTGCGGACCTTCGCGATGGCCGCCAACCGGATCATCGACCGCGAGATCGACGCCCGTAATCCGCGCACCGCTCACCGCGAACTGGTCACCGGCGCGGTCACGGTGAAGTCCGCCTGGACGGGGGCGCTGGTCGCCCTGGTGGTGTTCCTCGGCGCGGCCGCCCTGCTCAATCCGCTGTGCCTGGCGCTCGCCCCCATCGCGGTCTTCCCGATGGTGCTCTATCCGTACGGCAAGCGCTTCACGAACTTCCCGCAGGCCATCCTCGGCCTCGCCCAGGCGATGGGCCCGATCGGCGCCTGGCTCGCCATCACCGGGGAATGGTCGTGGGACGCGGTGATCCTCGGCCTCGCCGTCGGCGTCTGGATCGGCGGCTTCGACCTCATCTACGCCTGCCAGGACGTCGAGACGGACCGCGAGATCGGCGTCATGTCGGTGCCGGCCCGCTTCGGCATCCCGGCCGCGATCCGGGGCGCCCGCGTCTGCCACGCCCTCACCACCGGGCTCTTCGTCTGGTACGCCCTCGCCACCGGCGCCGGAGCCTTCTTCTGGCTCGGCCTGGTGATCGTCGTCGGCGCCTTCCTCTACGAGCACACCATCGTCCGCCCGCACGACCTCAGCCGCCTCAACCGGGCCTTCTTCAGCGTCAACGGCTTCATCGGGATCGCCCTGTTCGGCTGCGCGCTGCTGGACCTCGCGGTGCGCGGCCTCAGCGTGTAGCGGAGGCCGCGTCGACCGCTTCTACGGCTTCACGAACGGGATCGCGAACATCTTCGGATACGACCACCACTGGCCGCCGTTGGCCTTCGTCGTGCCGATGATGGCGAAGACGAACCCGGCGATGCCGTACCCGATGAGCGCCAGGAGCAGGCTGCCCACGACGACCGGGGCCACCCACCCGGACTGCGAGGAGTCCGCGAACGCGGACGACGCGATCACGCCGATGTAGAGCAGGACCGCCAGCACCATCGCGATCGCCTGGGTGATGGCGTGGTTGAGTGCCTGGGTCGCGTGATGGCGGATGAAGGGGTCGTGCCGGTTCTGCGACTCGTTGCGGATCACCACGGGCGCGATCCAGCACAGCAGCGGGCCGATGCAGCACACGGTGCCGCCCACGGTGAGCGTGAGCACCGCGCTCAGGTGCGCCCACATCGCGACGCTCGTGGGCGACCTCTGCGGCGGATACGGCTGCCACCCCGGCCCCGGCTGCCCCGGATACGGCGGCCGGCCCGGATACCCCGGCTGTCCCTGCCACCCCCCGTACGGCGGTTGGCCCGGCACGCCCGGACACGGCGGCTGCGGCCCGGCTCCCTGGGCACCCGGCTGCGGGGGCACGGATGGCGCGGGCGGCACGGCGTCGACGGTCTCGGCGGCATCCGTCGCTTCCGCCGCCGCGTCGTCACGCTTTTCGAAACTGGTCATAGGTTCCCCCGAGGCGTGCCGACCACCCTTCGATCGGTCAGCGAATGATCCCGGATCGTACGTCACGGAACAGGAAGGCCGATGCCACGCCCCCCAGCAGGCCGAACAAGTGCCCCTGCCAGGACACGCCCTGGGCGGTCGGCAGCACGCCCCAGAGGATGGAGCCGTAGACGACGGCGATGCCCAGGCCGACGGCTATGTCCAGCAGGCGGCGGTCGACGAAGCCCCGGACCAGCAGATAGCCGAAGAGACCGAAGACGACGCCGGAGGCACCCGCCGTGTTGGTGTGGGCGGGGGCGACCAGCCACACCCCCAGGCCGCTGGTCACGACGATCACGAGGACCACACCCACGAAGCGCCTCAGGTCGCGCAGCGCCGCGAGGAAGCCCAGCACGAACAACGGCACGCTGTTGGCGGCGACATGGTCGAAGCCGAAGTGGATGAAAGCTGCCGGGATGATGTCGCGCAGCTCGCCGATCTGGCGGGGCACGATGCCGAAGGTGTCCAGCGCATGGCCCGACAGGACGTCCAGCGCCTCCACCAGCCACAGCAGGCCCACCCAGGCGAGCATCAGCCCCGCTGCGGCCTTCACCCGGTCGCCGGGCCTGAGGGCCGCCCACTCCCGCGTCCGTCGGCTCGCGGGGCCGCCCGCGTCGTCCGGGTCGCCCACGACAGGTTCGTACGCCACCGAATCCCCCTTCGGTCATGCTCCGTCCACGGTAGACAACGCCGCTGACATTCGGGGTGGTTCCGGAGGTTGTCGGAGGATTACGCCGCCACGACGCGGGATGCCGCCCCCGCGCCGCGCAGGATGCGGTGCGCGCAGGCGGCGACGAGCAGTTCGGAGTGCAGCTCGGGGTCGGTCACCGGGACGCCGAGAAGCAGCTCGATGCGTTCGAGGCGCTGGTAAAGGGACTGGCGGCCGACGTGCAGCAGGGCTGCCGTACGGGTGGGGCTGCAGCCGTGCCGCAGGTGGACCTCCAGGGTGCGGACGAGGTCGCTGGCGTGCGCGGACTCCCACTCCAGGAGCGGGGAGAGGGTGTGGCCGACCAGCCGGGCGAGGCGGTCGCGGTTGGGCTCGATGCCGCCGCGGGTCAGCTCGCGTTCGAGGGCGAGGGCGCGCGAGGAGGTGATGACGGGGCCGGGGCGGGACGGCTCGGCGGCGGGGACGGTGAGGGCGAGTTCGAGGGCGGTGCGAGCGGCGCGCAGAGTCTCGCTCCAGCCCATCCAGGCCGCGTCGGCCGGGACCGCGTGCCCGACGGCGGCGATCAGACCGTCGGAGGCGGCGGCCGGACCGGCGCGCAGCGCGTCCTGCAGGGCGCGTACGGGGTCGCGTACGGTCCCCGGAAGCGCGTAGAGCGCCAGGGTGTCACCGGGGAACGCCGCACTCAGGACGCAGGCCCCCAGGGCGCGGGCGGCCGCGTCGACGGCGCCGGAGGCCGGCCCGTGCGCCGACACCCCGACGAGCCGCCGGCCGCGCCCGGGCCGGAAGCCGGCGAGGGCGGAACGGGCCGAGACCTCGGGCTGGTTGAGGGCCCGGCCCTCGGCGAGGTCGGCGAGCAGCGCGACGACGTGCGCCGCGCGGTCGCCGGGCACGGCGGAGGGCGTACGGTGCCCGGTGGCGCGGGCGGCGATGCCCTCGGTCACGATCGCCGTGTTGGCGGCCTCCGTGATCCGTACGAAGGGCACCACGCGGCGCAGGGCGACCAGCGGCAGTCCGCAGCGCTCGCTCTCCTCGACGACCTCCGGCGGCATGTCCGGCAGCGACCGCCCGACCTCGACGGCGACCCCGGCGACCCCCCGTGCGGCCAGCTCGCGTACGTAACGCCGCCGGGTCTCGGCGTCGGCGCCGACCAGGCCGAAGCCGTTGGTGAGCAGCAGTTCGCCGCCGTCGAGGAAGGAGACCGCCTCGTAGACCTCGCTGGAGTGGACCCAGCGGACCGGGCGGTCGAGCGACCGCTCGCCGGCCAGTACGTGCGGCGCGGCCTCGGCGACGGTGTCGAGGGCCAGGATCTCGCGGAGGGTGAGAGCGGGCATGCGATCCTCCCTGGGCACTGACACTTCGTCCTGAGTCAGGCTGTCCGGAGAGTACTTTCCGCACGTTGCCGGGGTGTTTCCGGCCGGAGAGAGTGGTGGTCATGACGCTCGATGACATGGGATCCGACCCGCAGGCGATGCTGGCGACGGCCGTCGAGGAGGCCCGGGCCGGGCTCGCCGAGGGCGGGATCCCGATCGGGGCCGCCCTGTACGGCCCGGACGGGCGTACGGTCCTCGGCCGCGGCCACAACCGGCGGGTCCAGGACGGCGACCCGTCCTCGCACGGCGAGACCGACGCCTTCCGCGCGGCGGGTCGGCAGCGCACGTACCGGGGTACGACGATGGTGACGACGCTGTCTCCGTGCTGGTACTGCAGCGGCCTGGTGCGCCAGTTCGGCATCTCGCGGGTGGTGATCGGCGAGGCGCGGACCTTCCACGGCGGGCATGGCTGGCTGGCGGAGCACGGCGTGGAGATCGTGCTGCTGGACGACCCCGAGTGCGTCGCGCTCATGACCGACTTCATCAAGGCCCGGCCCGAACTCTGGAACGAGGACATCGGAGAATGACCACGACCTCCCCCCGGATCCCCACCGTCGACCTGGGCCCCTGGCTGTCCGGCGACCCCGGCGCCCGTAAGGCCATCGCCACCACCGTCGACGAGGCCCTGCAGACCGCCGGCTTCCTGCTCGTCACCGGCCACGGCGTCGACCCCGCCCTCCGCACCGGGATCCGGGACGCCGCCCGGGCCTTCTTCCGCCTCCCGGCCGCCGCCAAGGAGCCGTACGCCGTCAAGGTGGGCGGCCGTGGCTGGCTCGGCCCCGGCGCCGAGGCCAACGGCTACGCCGAGGGCACCGAGACGCCGCCCGACCTCAAGGAGTCCTGGTCCTTCGCCTCCGAGGACCCGATCGGCGACCCGGAGACCGACGCGGAGTGGTTCCTGCCCAACGTCTGGCCCGCCGAGGCCCCCGAGCTGCACGCCCTGGTGACCGAGTACCTGGCCCGCATGCGTGCCCTCTCCGACCAGTTGCTGGAGCTGCTGGCGGCCGCGCTGGGCGAGCCGCTGGACTTCTTCACCCGCCACACCGCCCACCCCACCTGGGGCTTCAACATCAACTGGTACCCCGGCACGGACGTCGTCGGCGAGCCCGAGCCCGGCCAGTTCCGGATCGGCCCGCACACCGACTTCGGCACCGTCACCGTCCTGGACCGTCAGCACGGCAAGGGCGGCCTCCAGGTCTTCACCGACGAGGGCGGCTGGGAGGACGCCCCCCACGACCCCGAGGCCTTCACCATCAACATCGGCGACCTCATGGCCCGCTGGACCGGCGACCGCTGGCGCTCCGGCCGCCACCGCGTCCTCCCCCCGCCCGTCGACGCGCCGGCCGAGGAGCTGATGTCGCTGGTCTACTTCTACGAGTGCGACACCCGCACCCTCGTCGAGTCGCTGCCCGCGCCGACCGGCCGGGTGGCGTACGAGCCCGTCGACTCGCACACCTATCTGCGCGCCAAGCTGGACTCGATCAGCGTGAGTTGATCACCCTTGCGGCGACGTGGGGCCGCCTCCCGGTGCCGGGAGGCGGCCCCACGTTCGTACGCTGCCGCCGTCAGACGCCCGCGTACGAGTGCTTGCCGGTGATGAAGATGTTCACGCCGTAGTAGTTGAAGATGAAGCACGCGAAGGCGAGAAGGGCCAGGTAGGCGGCCTTGCGGCCCTTCCAGCCGGCGGTGGCGCGGGCGTGGAGGTAGCACGCGTAGACGACCCAGGTGATGAACGACCAGGTCTCCTTGGGGTCCCAGCCCCAGTAGCGGCCCCAGGCGGCCTCGGCCCAGATCGCGCCCGCGATGATGGTGAAGGTCCAGAGCGGGAAGACCGCCGCGTTGACGCGGTACGCGAACTTGTCGAGGGACGCGGCGGCGGGCAGGCGGTTCATGATGCCGGCCCAGGTGCCCTTGTTGGGCTTGCCCTGCGTCAGACCCACTTCGTAGTTGTCGCGGAAGAGGTAGAGGAAGGTCGCGGTGGCGCCGAGGAAGAAGACCGCGCCCGAGATGATCGCGCAGGAGACGTGGATCCACAGCCAGTAGGAGTGCAGGGCCGGGACGAGCTGGTCGCTGGCGGTGTAGAGGACGGAGACGGCCAGGCCCAGGTCCAGCAGGACGGCGGTGACGAGGAAGAGGCCGATCCAGCGGACCTTCTTCTTCAGGAGCAGCAGTGCGAGGTACGCGGTGACCGCCGTGGCGCCGAAGGTCGTCGAGAACTCGTACATGTTGCCCCAGGGGGCACGCTCGACGGAGATGGCGCGGGCCACGACGCCGCCGACGTGCAGCACCCAGGCCAGGGCGGTGAGGGAGATGGCGATCCGGCCGTACAGGTCGCCCTGCTCGTCCTCACCGGCCGCGCCGGGGCCGTCGGGGATGCCCCGGTCACTGGCGGTGGTGCGGGTGACGACCTTCGGGCGGTCGAGGACGGTGGTGCCGCCCTGGGAGCTGACGGTGACGGCGGGCTTCGCGGACTGCCCGGAGACCAGGGCGGCCGACTGGACGGCGACCTTGCTGCGGCTGCCGAAGGTCCACTCCGCGATGTGCGCGAGGAACGCCAGCGTGTAGACGGCCATCGCGGAGTAGATCAGGTAGTTGCTGATGTGGGCGACGTTCTCGTTGACAGCCGCGGCAGCGGTGATCACGCGCGGGCTCCTTCGTCCTCGGACCGGGTTTTTGCGGAGGGGTCTTCCGTGGGCTCTTCTGTGGAGTCTTGTGGGTCTTCCGGCGGGTCTTCCGACGCCTGGGGCGCCACGGGCAGCAGGCCGTCCACGACGGTGCCCAGCTCGTCGGCGATCTTCGCGGACTCGCTGCGGCCCAGACCGGCCAGCTCGACGACGGTGACACCGTCCGCGCCGCGCACCGCGCGCACCCAGACGCGGCGGCGCTGGATGAACAGCGAGCCGATGAGGCCCGCGATCATGGAGACGACGCTGCCGAGCGCCCAGCCGGTGGCCGGCTGGTGGGTGATCTGGAACTGGGCGAAGGTCTTGATGCCGTTGAAGGTGATCGACCCGGCGCCGTCCGGCAGCGTCATGGTGTCGCCGACCTGCATCACCTTGCTGACGATGTTGCCCTTCGCGTCCTTGAACTGCTTCATGTTCTTGGTGTCGAGCTGGTACACGTTCTGCGGCAGTCCGGAGTCCACCCCCAGGTCACCGTGGTAGGCGTTGAGGATGAGCGCCGGGTTGGCGAGCGCGGGGAAGGAGGAGTACCAGCCCCTCGTCTGGCTCACCACCGCGGTCGGCAGGAAGGAGCCGCTGAAGCCGAGCTGGTCGGTCTTCCCGCTCTTGTCCCGGGCGTCGGGCACCTTGATGACGCCGGTCGAGTTGAGGTCCGTGTCCGTCGGCAGGAAGGCCACGGCGCCCTTGTAGACGACCGTGCCCGTGCCGTCCTTGACGGTGACGACCGGTGCGTATCCGTGCCCGTTGAGGTAGATCTTCGAACCGCCGATCTCCAGCGGCTTGTTGACCTCGATCGAGGACTTCTGCTCCTTGCCGTCCGCGCCGTTCCAGTAGTGGATGTTGGCGCGGAAGGTCCGGGCGGTGCCGATGTCCGGGCCGCTGGTGGCGTACGTGGCGGTGAAGCTGTCCAGCGTGAACCCGAACGGGTTCAGGTCGTCGGCGCCGTAGAAGGTCCCGGGGGTGAAGTCGTCGTACGAGGTGACGGTGTTGGTGAACCCGTCGCCCTCGACGATCAGCTTGCTGCCGTCGCTCTTCCACAACTGCCCGACCGCGAAGGAGATCAGCAGTCCGAAGAGCGCGATGTGGAAGATCAGGTTGCCCGCCTCGCGCAGGAAGCCCTTCTCCGAAGCGACCGACGAACCCCCCACCGCCGTACGGAAACGCCGCTTGCGCAGCAGCTTCTGCGCGCCGTCCAGCACCTGCTCGGGCTCCGCGGTGGTGCGCCAGGTCGCGTACGCGGGCAGCCGGGTCAGGTTGCGGGGCGCGGCCGGGGGCTTGGCGCGGAGCTGGCCGACGAACTGCCAGCTGCGCGGGACGATGCAGCCCGCGAGCGAGATGAAGAGCAGGATGTAGATCGCCGAGAACCAGGGCGAGCTGTAGACGTGGAAGAGGCCGAGCTTCTCGTAGACGGGCGAGACGGTGGTGTGCGCGTCCTGGAAGTCCTGCGCCTTGACCGCGTTCGTGTTGGTCTGCGGGATCAGTGAGCCGGGGATCGCGGCGAGGGACAGCAGGAAGAGCAGGATCAGCGCGACCCGCATCGAGGTCAGCTGCCGCCACATCCAGCGCACCCAGCCCCAGCCCTCGCGGCCGGTCCAGGCCAGCCCGCCGCCGAGGCCCGGTGCTCGTACGCCGCCGAAGGAGCCGGGCACGACCGTGCCCAGGTCCTCCTGGGGGGCGGTGGACAGCTGCGCGCCGGCGGTGCCGAGCTCGCTCTCGTCGGTTTCGGTGGTGCTCATGGATCAGATCCCTGGGGTGAAGCCGGAAGACCAGATCTGCATCTGGTAGACGATGTGGTCCCACACGCCGGTGACGAGCAGCACGCCGACCGCGACCAGCATGCCGCCGCCGACCCGCATGACCCATACATAGTGGCGCTTGACCCAGCCGAAAGCGCCCAGCGCACGGCGGAAGGCGACCGCGGCGAGGATGAACGGCACGCCGAGGCCGAGGCAGTAGAACACGGTGAGCAGTGCGCCGCGCGCGGCGCTGGCCTGGTTGAAGGCCAGGGTCTGTACGGCGCCGAGCGTCGGGCCGATGCAGGGCGTCCACCCGATCCCGAACAGCGCGCCGAGCAGCGGCGCGCCGGCCAGGCCCATCGCGGGCCGCCTGTGGAAGCGGAACTCGCGCTGGGTGAGCCCGCCGACGAAGCCCATGAAGGCCAGGCCCATGACGATGGTCAGCGCGCCCAGGACCTTGGTGATGACGTCCTTGTGCGTCTGCAGCGTCCAGCCGAAGTTGCCGAACAGCGCGCCCCCGGAGACGAAGACCGCCGTGAAGCCGAGGACGAACAGCGAGGCGCCGGCGACCATCCGGCCCCGCTTGGCCTCGGCCAGGTCCGTGCCGGTCACCCCGGTCACGTACGAGAGGTAGCCCGGCACGAGCGGCAGGACGCAGGGCGAGAAGAAGGAGACCAGGCCACCGAGCAGCGCGATCGGCACGGCGGCCAGCAGTGCTCCGTTGAGCACGGTCTTGTTGACGTCGCCGGCCGCGGCCAGGGTGACGAGTGGGGTCACGTCACTTCTCCGCGATCAGCGGGTCGAGGGTCTTGCTCAGCTCGCTCTCGGTGAGTGCCTTGAGAGCGCGCACCGCGATCCTGCCCTGCCGGTCGAGGATGATCGTGGTGGGAATGGCCTGCGGGTTGAGGCTGCCCTTGGGGAAGCGCAGGATCAGCTTGCCGGTGGGGTCGTACAGGCTGGGGTAGGTGACGTCGTACCGCTTCTCGAAGGCCACGGCCTGCGCGGTCTGCAGGTCACGGGTGTTGATCCCGACGAACTGGACGCCCTTGGACTTGGTGGCGTTGGCGACGGCCACCAGGTTCGGGGCCTCGGCCCGGCAGGGCGAGCACCACGAACCCCAGATGTTGAGGACGACGATCTTGCCCTTGTAGTCGGACACGCTGAGCTCGGCGCCGTCCACGGTCTTCCCGCTCAGCGCCGGGGCCGCCTCGCGGTGCCCCTGCTTCACCGTGCTGATCTCGCCGGTGCCGGTGACGAAGTTGGTGCCGCTGCCGGACGAGGACGAGCCGGAGCCCGACGTGCAGGCGGTCAGCGCCAGCAGCGCGAATGCCGCGGCCCCGGCAAGTGCCGAGGCCCTGCGGAGCGAACGGCGTCGAGGGGCGCGCGCAGTACTCATGTGAAAAGTTTCGCATGGGGTGCCGCGCGATCTTACGCACCCCCGACACCTTTGCCGAAAGCGGCAAATGCCCCAAGTAAGGGCGGGGTGATCGATGAGGCGATCACCGCGTGGGCTGTGGCGTGATCAGCTCGCGTCCGCCTTCGCGAACACGTTGACGAAGGCGTCCTCGAAGGCCTTGAGGTCGTCCGGCTTACGGCTGGTCACGAGCACGTTCGGCCCGGCATCGCAGATCTTGACCTCCTCGTCGACCCATGTGCCGCCCGCGTTGCGGATGTCGGTGCGCAGGCTGGGCCAGGAGGTGAGGGTGCGGCCCCGTACGACGTCGGCCTCGACCAGCGTCCAGGGCGCGTGGCAGATCGCGGCGACCGGCTTGCCCTGGCCGAAGAAGTCCGCGGCGAAGGACACGGCCTGCCGGTCCATGCGCAGGAAGTCGGGGTTGGCGACTCCGCCGGGGAGGACGAGGGCGTCGAAGTCCCGGGCGCTCACGTCCCGGACGACGGCGTCGACCGCGAAGGTGTCGGCCTTGTCGAGGTGGTTGAAGGCCTGGATCCGGCCCGCCCTGAGCGAGATGAGCCTGGGTATGCCGCCTGCCTCCTGCACGGCCTGCCAGGGGCTGGTCAGCTCGATCTGCTCGACGCCCTCGGGGGCGACGAGGAAGGCGACGGTCCGGCTCTGGAGTGTGCTCCGTGAGTTCGACATGCGGGTCGCCTCCCCATCCTTTACCGGACGAAACGGGCACCTCGCGCCTTGCCGTCCTCGTACGCGAAACGTTTCTGCGGAGCCGCCCCGGGACCCGCCTCCGGACCCGCCTCCGCCAGGAACTCCTGCCACCCCGCCGCCGGCGCCTCCCCCGGAGCCAGCGTCCGCAGCCTCGCCAGCACCGCCGGATCCTGGGCGTCCAGCCAGTCCACGAAGTGCCGGAAGGACACCAGACGGACATCCTCGTGGTCCGCGATGCGCTTGAGCGCGTCCTCGACGGCGTTCATGTAGATCCCGCCGTTCCACTCCTCGAAGTGGTTGCCGATGAACAGCGGCGCCCGGTTCGTCTCGTACGCCCGCCGGAAGCCGGCGAGGTACGCCTCGCGCGCCTGCCGCTCCCACCCCGGGTAGTTGCGCGGGTCGCTGTGGGTGGCGCGGACGGACTGGTTGGCCAGCATGTTGTAGTCCATCGACAGCACCTCGAAGCCGCGGCCGGGGAAGGGCATCGCCTGCAACGGCAGGTCCCACAGTCCGTGCGTCCTGGACGGCCACCTCTGCATGCCGCCGGGCGAGCTGGCGTCGTACCGCCAGCCCAGGCGGGAGGCGACCGGGAGCAGGCTCTGCTGGCCGAGCAGGCAGGGGGTGCGGGCGCCGATCAGCTCCTTGCGGTAGTCGAAGGGCAGCGGGTCGAGGTCGCGGAAGCCGGTGTTCGTACGCCAGCTCTCGACGAAGGCGATCGCCTGCTCGATCTCGCTGTGCCACTCGCGGGACGACCAGCGGCCGACCGAGCCGGTGCCGGTGCAGAAGTGGCCGTTGAAGTGCGTGCCGATCTCGTGGCCCTCCAGCCAGGCCAGCCGCACCTGGTCGAGGGTGGCCCGGACGTGGGCGTCGGTGAGGTAGCCGATGGCGGAGGCGCCGACGGGGTTGCGGGGCGGGCGGTAGAAGTGCCGCTTCGACTCGGGGAGGAGATAGATCCCCGACAGGAAGAAGGTCATCTTCGCGCCATGGTCGGCGGCGACCTTGCGGAAGCGCGCGAACAGCCCGGTGTCCAGCTCCCCCGCCCCATCCCAGGAGAAGATCACGAACTGCGGCGGCTTCTGCCCCGGCTCCATCGGCTCCGGCCGGGGCGGCTGGTGCGGCTGCTCGCCGGTGTCGGCGGTCGAACCGTCGCCGATCAGCCGTACCGGGGGCTCCTGCGGGCTGCGCGGCTTGTCCTGCTTGTGCGGCCTGCGTGGAGCGGGGGCGGGATGCGCCTCCGGATCCGGCTCGGAGCCCCTGGTCAGGCCGAAGGTCGCCGCGCCCGCCACCCCGGCGGCCCCTGCCGCCAGCCCCACCATCCCCCGTCGGCTGATCTGAGTCATACGCACGCACCCCGTCCGCGCTCGACATCTGACAATAAGGACAACTAGCCAGATGCCATGACGAACACGGCTGTTCATACCCCGAGGGCAGGATTCACGCGTACGGCGCACCCCCCGTTTACGCCCCGCCTACACCCCGCCCACCCGCCCTGCCTACGCCCCGAAGCCCTTCGAACCGCCCTTGACCGGCTTCGCCCCGGCCAGCAGATGCGCCGGCACCAGATCGCGGGCCGGCTCGCTGTAGCCGATGGCCACGATCTTGTCGCCCTCGTACGTGAACGAGGTCAGCGAGGCCAGCGTGCACTGCCGCTTGCGCGGGTCGTGCCACAGCCGCCGCCGCTCGGCGAAGCTCCGTACGATCCAGATCGGCAGCTGGTGGCTCACGGCCACCGCCTCGTGCCCGCGCGCCGCGTCCCGGGCCGCGCCGAGCGCCGCCATCATCCGTACGACCTGGTCGACGTACGGCTCGCCCCAGCTCGGCTTGAAGGGGTTGACCAGGTGCTTCCAGTTGCCCGGGTTCTTCAGCGCGCCGTCGCCGACGCCGAAGGTCTTGCCCTGGAAGACGTTCTCCGCCTCGATCAGCCGGTCGTCGGTCGCGATGTCCAGGCCCAGCTTCGCCGCGATGGGCGCCGCCGTCTCCTGCGCCCGCTCCAGCGGCGACGCCACGACGTGCGTGATGTCGCGGCCGACCAGATGCTCGGCGACCCGGTCGGCCATCTTCCGGCCCAGGTCGGACAGGTGGTAGCCGGGCAGCCGCCCGTACAGCACGCCGGTCGGGTTCTCGACCTCGCCGTGGCGCATCAGGTGGACGACGGTGATGTCCTTGCTGTCGTTCATGCCGCGGCCTCCGCCGCAGCTCGGGCAGCGGCGGGAAGCGCTGCGGCAATCCGCTCGATGGCGGCGGCGTCGTGCGCGGACGACACGAACCAGGACTCGAAGGCGGAGGGTGGCAGATAGACGCCCTGCGCGAGCATCGTGTGGAAGAAGCCCTTGAAGCGGAAGGCCTCCTGCTTCCTGGCCAGGTCGTAGTCGGTCACCGCCTCGTCCGTGAAGAACACGGAGAACATGTTCCCCGCGGTCTGCAGCCGGTGCGCCACACCCTCCTTGCTCAGCGCCTCGCTGACCAGCCCCGACACCTCGGCCGCGACCCGGTCCACGGTCTCGTACACCGCGTCGTCGAGCAGCCGCAGCTGCGCAAGGCCCGCGGCCGTTGCCACCGGGTTACCGGACAGCGTGCCCGCCTGGTAGACCGGCCCGGCGGGCGCGAGGCGCCCCATCACGTCGCCCCGGCCGCCGAAGGCCGCGGCCGGGAAGCCGCCGCCCATCACCTTGCCGAACGTCATGAGGTCCGGGCGCACCCCGTCGATCCCGTACCAGCCGGCCTTGGAGACCCGGAAGCCGGTCATGACCTCGTCGGAGATGTAGAGCGCGCCGTCCGCCCGGCACAGGTCCGCCAGCCCCTGGTTGAACCCGGGCAGCGGCGGTACGACGCCCATGTTCCCCGGCGACGCCTCCGTGATCACGCACGCGATCTCGCCGGGGTGGGCGGCGAACGCGGCCCGTACGGCATCCAGGTCGTTGTACGGCAGCACGATGGTGTCGCCCGCCTGTGCGCCCGTCACCCCAGGCGTGTCCGGCAACCCGAAAGTGGCAACGCCGGAACCCGCCGCCGCCAGCAGCGCGTCCACATGACCGTGGTAGCAACCCGCGAACTTGACCACCTTCGCCCGGCCCGTGAAGCCGCGCGCCAGCCGGATCGCCGACATCGTCGCCTCGGTCCCCGACGACACCAGCCGCACCTGTTCCACCGGCGCGACCCTGGCCACGATCTCCTCGGCCAGCTCGACCTCGCCCTCACCGGGCGTGCCGAAGGACGTACCGCGCGCGACCGCCGCCTGCACCGCGCCGATCACTTCGGGGTGCGCGTGGCCGAGGATCATCGGCCCCCACGAGCACACAAGATCAACATATTCGCGGCCGTCGGCGTCCGTCAGGTACGGACCCTTTCCGGACACCATGAACCGGGGCGTACCGCCCACCGCCCGGAAGGCCCGGACCGGCGAGTTCACGCCACCTGGGGTCACCGCCGAAGCTCGGTCGAACAGGGTCTGAGAAACTGGTGCTTCGTATGCGTACGGATAGCTCACAAGCACATGCTCTCAAATGCTGAGCGTGGCGGGCGTTGCGCGGTCAGGTCTCGACCGTGCATCTGAGACGATGATCGGGTTGCGCGGTTGGGCCTGCGGATGGTCGGGTAGTGAAATGCAGCGCGGTGGCGAGCTGGGCGATGGTGCGGGCGATGACCACGAGCCCGAACCTGCCCGCCCCACCGGACGCCGCCGCCGGTCATCAGCCGATCGCGAACAAACCGCAGAGAGTGGGAGCAGGGGTGGCCGAGTGGGGGTGACCTACAAGTACTTCGGTGCGCCGGACGGAGCCACCGCGGCCCGCGTACCCATCTCCATGCGCCCCGAGGAACTCGGCGGCGACGAGCTGGGCCAGGGTCTGTACACCAAGGTCAAGCCGGAAACCATGGCCGCCATGGTCCTCACCGGCATCGAGGGCATACCCCCCGCCAAGGTCCCTCCCCTCGAACTCGTCGTCCTCCACCCCGACTACGCCGTCGTCAAGCTCCCCATATCCGTCGTCGAACCCCTCCGCAAAGCCGACGAGGAATCCCTCGGCGCCGCCGCCTTCATCTGGTCCACCGTCCCCGACCGCCGCGGCCCCCGCGACGCCTTCGTCATCTACCAGATGCTCCACGAATGGCAGGACTTCGCCCAGCGCTGCCACGAGAGCGGCCACCAGCTGTACTGCCTGGTGTGGCCGTGACCTGCGGGTTCGCGGGTTGAGTTGATCGTTTAGGGGCCGTTCAAGCGGCCCTCTGAGCTGGCCTGTTCAGGCCGCCAGGGCACATTGAGGGCACATGGCCTGGGAAGTGCCTTCCGCACCCGTCAGGGCAAGGGCTTGATCGATGGCCCGCCGGGTTCGGGCGGCGCTTGCGGGCATGAGGTGGGTGTACGTCCGCAGCGTGAAGCCGGGGTCGGAGTGCCCGAGGTATTCGGCGAGCGCCTTGACCGTCTCCCCCGCGTCCAGCAGCACGGAGGCGTACGCGTGCCGAAGCGCGTGCATCCCGTCGTCGGGCGCGGCAGCGAAGTACTGCGAGCCCGAGGTACGGGGCGGGATCACCCCGGCCGCGACGAGTGCTCGTTTCCAGTCACCCTGGTTGAAGACGCTGCGGTTGTACGCCTTGCCCTTGGCGTCGGTGAACAGAAGCCGGTACGTACGCGGCTCTCCGTCCGGCGTCGCCCAGGGCAGGGTGATCGCCACGGGCGGGAACTCCTTGATGTGGACCTTCAGCTCCTTGGCGACGCCGGGTGACATCGGCACGGACCGGATCCGGTTGCCCTTGGGCAGGGCGAAGACCAGCTTGTTCTTCACGATCCGTATCTGCCGGTTGACGTGGATCTCCAACCCGGCGAAGTCGATGTCGTCCTCGGCGAAGCCGAAAAGCTCGCCTTGCCGCAGGCCACAGCCGAAACCCAACTTGCCGCCGCCCTGGAAGCGCTTGGGCAGGCCGGCGATGACCGCGTGGATGCGCTCCAGCGACCACGGCACGATCTTCTTCTTGGTCTGCGTTGGCAGCTTGACCGCGCTGGAGCGGCAGGCGTTCCGGGAGACGAGCCCGTCCTCCACGGCCGCGTCCAGGATGCTGACCAGGATGTCGTTGATCCCGTTGATGGTCGACGCCCCCAGCCCTGCCGTCTGGAGCTGCTTGACCCACGCCTGGATCAATGACGGCTTGTTGAGCGTCCGAAGCTCGCGTCGGCCGAGGTGCGGCTCGATGTGGTTGCGGATGACGCCCTCGTACCGCTGGACCGTCGTGGGCCCTGCCGTGACCGCTGAGAGCCACTGCTGGGCGTACCGCGCCAGCGTCACCCTGCCGGCCAGGGGGTCGACGTACGTGCCGCCCCGTAGCTCGTTCTCGACCTCGGCTGCCCGCGCGTCGGCCGCCGCCTTGTTCTCGTAATTCTCCTTGCGTTGCGCGCCGTTGAGGTCGCGGTAGCGCACCTGCCACCGCTTGCCGATGCCGTGGTCCGTCGTCGGAACCATCAGCCGGGTCCTGCTCTTGTGCTCGGTGCACTGCTCCTCACCAGGCTTGGGGTGGGACTTGTGCCAGCGGTCGTAGACATCAGCCACGCGAAAGGGCCTCTTTCGGTCGTCCCGCTTTTCGGCGGGCGGTTGGAAGTGCCCTGTAGGTTTGCTTGGGAATCGCGGTTTGGGCAAGCTTTATTTTTCCGATAGAAGCAGCCTTCACATCAACGGCAAGAACCCAGAAAACGCGGCCGGATTTTCGTGATATGTTCCGCCGCTCATCACAGACCGAAGCGCTCTCAAGGCCCATGTGTACGACGCCGGCCACTCGTTGAGCTGACACTTCCTAGGCTGCGCACCCCAGACAGGCCTGCGGCCCCAACGAACGCAGGGCCACTGGCATCAAGGTCAAGGGCAGCCGGAAACTCTCGTTTGGTGCGGCCGGAATTTGTCTCCACAATGCCGCTGGATGGTTCGGACCCCGCGTGGCTATGTTGGCCGTGCCCGCCCATCCACGAATCCGAAGTGGAGCAACCATGCCGCCCACCGCCCGTATATCAGCCGACACGAACCGCCGGTCCCTCGCCACCCCCGAGGAATTGTCGGCGTATCTCGGGATACCCATCGGGACCCTCTACTCCTGGAATCACCGAGGCATCGGCCCGAAGGCCACCAAGGTCGGCCGTCACCTCCGCTACCGCTGGCAGGAGGTGGACGTGTGGCTGGACGCCCAGACCGCAGACCGGGCTGCTTGAGCCCTCCCCCGAAACGAAGAACAGCCCCCGGCGCGCCAACGCCGAGGGCCAAGCGAACTCCCCTGATGAACCGCGACTAACGATCAACCACGGGGGTGTCGGGCCTGCCAGCCCGGCGCCCCCGGTCGAGGAGGTACACATGCAGCGTACGACCCCGCCCACCGGAACCGCATCCCCGAAGTCGACCTGGCCACCCGTGGCCGTCCCCGGCCAGCCCAGCGCACACCGGTCCGGCGACCACGCCAGCAACGCGCAGCCAGTCACCACGGACGCGCCTCTCGCGGTCACTGACCACCGCGTCCCCCCGACACCAACCGCGCCCGGTCACTCCGACGGGAGCGCACCGACCACCACGGTCATCCCGGCCGGTCAGCCGGACCGCGCGATTGCCGAGTCCTCGGCTAATTCGGTCACTCCCGCTGGGCTGACCGCAACTACCGACCGGGTGACCGGAAGTCCCGGTCAGTCGCCGGTCAGTGATCCGGTCACTTCCGGTGACCCAGTCGGTCCGCCCGATCATCCGGAGTCGGCGGACACCGCGATACCCGAAGGTGCTGAGTTGCTGACCGAGCTGCGGGCGGCGCTGACCCGGTACGTGATCCTGCCCAGCCGAGAGGCGGAGGTCGCGACCACGCTGTGGATAGCCGCCACCCACCTCCAGCCCGCGTGGCAGCACGCACCACGCCTGGCGGTGGTCGGTCCGGCGAAGCGGTGCGGCAAGTCCCGACTGCTGGATGTGCTGCACGACACCGTCCACGACCCCTTCATCACGGTCAACTCCACCCCGGCGGCGATCTTCCGGTCGATCACGGAGAAGCCACCGACCCTTCTGGTGGACGAGGTGGACACCATCTTCGGCTCGGCGAAGGCGGCGGAGAAGAACGAGGAGATGCGCGGCCTGCTCAACGCCGGTCACCAGCGCAACCGGCCCACCACCCGGGTGTCGGGGCCGGAGCACAAGCCGACGAAGTTTCCGACCTTCGCGATGGCGGCGCTGGCCGGGATCGGCGATCTCCCGGACACGATCATGGACCGGGCGGTGGTCGTCCGGATGCGGCGCCGGGCACCGGGCGAGGAAGTCCGGCCCTTCCGCTCGCGCTGGGACACCCCGCCCCTCCACTCCCTGCGCGACCGCATCGCGGCCTGGCTGACCCCGCTGCTGGAGGCCGCCGCCCGTATGGCGCCGCCAATGCCGGTCGACGACCGCGCGGCGGACACCTGGGAACCCCTGGTGATCGTCGCCGACCTCGCCGGAGGCGACTGGCCGCACCTGGCCCGCACCGCCTGCAAGGTGATGACCGCGCACGAGGCCGGCCAGGACGAGGAAGGCGGGATCAAGACCCGCATCCTGGCCGACATCCGGGCAGCCTTCGCCGAGGTCGGCGACCCGGTGGCGCTGCCCACCGAGCACCTGCTGATGCTCCTGTCCAGGGCGCCCGAGGGCCCGTGGACGGAGTACGGCACGAACGGCCTGACCCCGCGCGGCCTGCAACTCCTGCTCAAGGACTACGGCATCGGCTCGGCCAACATTCGCTTCGGCGACGGCAACCAGCGCAAAGGCTTCGCCCGCAACCAGTTCCTGGATGCCTGGACCCGCTACTGCCCCGAGTCCACCGCACCCGCGCCGAACGGCGGCTGACCCGCATCCACCCGTCCCACCCGTCCCCGCGCAGCTCAGCGCGGGGACGGGTCACTTGCCCGGGACGAGTCCACCCGTCCCTGCACCACCACCCGTACCTGTGCTGACCAGGCATGCAACGAGTGGGACGAGTCAGCCCCCGGCATGCCCAGACCCCGAGACTCCTCGCCTCGCACCCGCACACCCCAGTTCAGGAGCGCTACCGTGAACGACCAGCACCCCACCCCGGACATAGCCGACGCCCACACCGAGCCCGATTCCCAGTCCAGGAAGGGCATGCGCGGCAGGATCAGCCGGGCCATCAGCCGTGGAGCAAGCTGGGGCGATCGAAATACCAATGGCATTTCGATCGCGCTTGCCTCCGCCCCAGGGGTGGCGGAGGAGGCCCAGCGCCAGGGGGCGCCGGACCAGGAGGGTGCGGCCGAAGGCAGCCGCGCCCAGGAAGACCACGCGCCCGTCCCCGCTGCCGAACGCGACACCGACGCCACCTCGCCGATCGCTGAAATGATCCCTCCGGCCGAGGAGTTCGTCCCCAACGGCCCGGTCCTGGACCGGGCGCCCCTGCACATCGCGAACCCAGGCAGCGTCCCACTCAAGCCCCGCCGCTACCGCAAGCGCGTCGGCGAGACCCGCAGCAAGATCAAGAGCTCCCGCTACACGCCGTCCGACATCCCCGTCCTGGAACAGAAGGCCAAGGAGTGGAACCTCGGTGTGTGCGGGTTCATCGCCGACGCCTCGATGTCCGTGGCGTACGGCAACGCCAGCGCGGTCAACCCGCACGACCGCGCCACCCGCAGCGTGGTCGAAGCCCTGGCCCTGATGATCCGAGCCGTCAACCGCATCGGCACCAACCTCAACCAGGTCGCCCGCACCTGCAACTCCGGCCTGACCGCCGACCACGCCGACGCCGTCCTCGACGAAGTCGAGCAACTCATCACCGACGTCCGCGCCTACATCGCCCAGCAGCTCCAGGAGCAGCCCAAGTGATCCCCGACGTCTCCACCGGAGCCCACACCCGCGGCCTGCTCGCCTACCTCTACGGACCCGGCCGCCGCGACGAACACTTCGACCCGCACATCGTCGGCGCCTGGGCCATGACCGGCCTGCCCGATCCCGGCCGCGACCCCGACACCACCCTCACCGAACTCGCCGCCTACCTCGACCAGCCCGTCAAACTCCGCGCCCGCGAAACCGGCACCATGCCGCCCCAGCACGTCTGGCACTGCCCTGTCCGCACCGCACCCGGCGACCGCTACCTCTCCGACGTCGAATGGGGCGAGGTCGCCCGCCGCGTCGTGCACGCCGCCGGCATCGCCCCGGACGGCGACGAGATGGCCTGCCGCTGGATCGCCGTCAGCCACGCTGACGATCACATCCACATCGTCGCCACAACCGTCCGCGAGGACGGCCGCCGGCCCCGCAACAAACGCGACGGCATGCGCGCCCAGGCCGAATGCCGCCGCATCGAAAAGCAACTCGGCCTGCGCCAGCTCAAGCAGGGCGACTACACCGCCGCCCCCACCCCTACCAGCGCCGAGCAGGCCAAGGCCCTCCGTCGAGGCCGACCGGAAACCGCACGAGAGTGGCTGCGCGGCCACGTCCGCACCCTCGCCTCCGCCGCCCGGGACGAGGCCGAGTTCTTCTCGGTCCTCACCGCTCTCGGCATCCAGGTGAAGACCCGGATCGGCCCCGAGACCGGCGACATCATCGGATACGCCGTCGCCCAGCCCGGCGACGTCAACAACCAGGGCGAACCGGTCTGGTACAGCGGCGTCAAACTCGCCCCCGACCTGTCCATCAACCGCATCCGCGAGCGCCTCGCCGCCCAGGAGTCCCCCGACCGGCCGACCGCGTCGACGACCCGCCCAGCCAACCCGTGGCACACCGCCACCGAGACCGTCGACGGCGTTTCCGCCATCCTCAACGCCGGAGACGACGCCGCAGCCCAGGCCCAGCTCGCCGCCTTCGGCGAACTCATCGATGCCACCGCAGCCATCACCACCGGGCCCACCAAGACCGAACTACGCGCCGCAGCAAAGGTCTTCGAGCACGCCACGCGCTCAAAGATCCGCGCTGACCACGAGCACGCCGGCCACCTACGCCACGCCGCCAAGCAACTCTTCCGCACCACAGGCCCAGGCGACGGCGAAGGCATCGCGATCCTGATCTCCAGCCTCGTCCTTGTGGCTATCGCCGCCGCCAACTGGCACAACGCCCGCCTCCACGAGCAGCAGACCTCCGCCACCCACCAGGCCCTGATCCACCTGCAGGCCGCCCACGATCACGCCGCCAGCCGCCCGCTCGCCGACCTCACCCGCCGCACTCCCCCGCCCGAGATCACCCACCGCTACGAGACCGCCCTGCGCCAGGCCGTCCCCGACCAAGCCGCCCGCATCCTCGCCGACCCCACCTGGCCCGCCCTGACCACCGCGCTCTCCGACGCCGAGGACTCCGGCCACAAGCCCACCCCGCTCCTGAAGAAGGCCGCCGAACTCCAAGAACTCGACACCGCCAAGTCCCCCGCCCAGGTCATGATCTGGCGCCTCAAACTCCTCGGCCACGACCCCGCCCCCGACACTCGCGCCAAGGCCGCCCGCAGCCGCAGCACTACACATACCGAGCCCGCGCCAGCCACTACGCAGCCCCCATCGACCAAGGCGCGGGCCATTCCCCCGGGCCCGAGCCGACGTGCGCGCTGACGCAAAGGGCCGCTGGGGTCATCCACCTTTATCGGGTGGATGACCCCAGCGGCCCTTGCTCCTCTGTCTGGCCCAGAACGGCCATCCCGTCTATGCGAACAGCAGTGTGGGCTCGGCGAGGATGTCGCGGCCGAGTTCGCTCTTGTAGATCAGGTCGATGCTGCCGAAACGAGCCTCGTCATAGTCCAGGCCGAGCGCGGCCACCGCGCTTCGTACCGCCTGCTCCGAGGAGCCCTCGATTTCCAGGAAGGTCGGCAGGTCCGGCCAGGTGTCGAAGTCGTATGCGACGCCGTCGAGCTGCCACTTCTCGCGGTAGTTCTGCTGGTAACGCACCTGCCGCAGGCCCAGGGCCTTGAGCAGTTCGGCGGTGGTCTCCAGGTCGTTGACCTCGATCTCGATCTCGGTGGTCCCGTTGATGTGCGTGGCGTCGGTGACCTGCTTCAGCGTGAGGGTGGTCTTGCCGCCTTCGTCCCGCAGGCGCAGCCACTGTTCGCCCTGGACTGCGTCGTTCTCGAAGATCAGTCGGGTGAAGAGTGTCTTGGCGAAGACCTGATCCGCGCGTGCGGTACGCAACTGGTCGCGGAGCGCGTCCGCGTCGACCGCCAGGAACTTCGCCTCGTACTCGTTCTGCGCCATGGTTCTCCTCTTACTTGTAACGGTCTCAAGCGCTCAGGTCGTGGAAGTCCTGCTCGCGCATCTTCCTGATCTCGCCGCACACGTCGCTGTCTACGAACTCTTCCACTGGCAGGCACAGGTCCATCCGCTGAATGCAGACACCGACGTGGAAGGTCCCCTTCGGGTCTCGGTAGAGCCTTACGCCGTAGTAACCCTCCTGGCAGTCGGTGGCGTTGTTGAACCGGCAACCGGCGCAGGTCTCGGGCAGCCGCAGCGAGCGGATGTGCTTCACCACCAGGGGCCGGCCGTCCGGGAGCTGGTACGAGATCCGGAAGCCGGATGTGCCAGCGATGAGGCGGACTTCCTGCGGCTGGGCACCGAGTTGGCCCAGAAGCAGGTCTATCGCATCGAGGGATTCCTCGCCGTCGGCCAGCGAGGACAGGACACGTATGGACAGCTGCGGGGAGTACTTCTCCAACAGGCGATGGACACGCTGGACGTGGCTGCGATCGGGGATGACGACATTGGCCCGTACGCCCATCCCCAGCTCCATGGCGACCCGTATCGACTCCTCTAGCGCCTCGATCTTCCGTGTCGCGCGCGAGCCGGTCCTGAACCTCTCGTTCTGTACCTGGGCCAGTTCTTCGGGGGTGGTGCCGAAGATGGAGAAGTTGACGCGGTTCAGCCCGGCCTCCGCGCAGAAGGGCAGGATCCTGGCGCCGTTCTCGCTGTTGGACGTAATGCCGACCTCGTACCCGGCGGCCCTGGCCAGGTCGGTGATTTGCGGCAGCCGCGGATGCAGGGTCGGCTCGCCACCAGTCAGGTGGACTTCGTCGAAGCCGAGCGCCTCACGGAGCTGGCTGAGTGCCGAGCGGAACAATTCGTCGGGGAAGACCGGCGCAGCGACGAAGCGCGCGCCGTTCGTGGCGAGGTAGATCGAGACGCGGCCGGAGCGGCCGGCGGCACCGAAGTCCCCAGTGTTCTGCTCGTGGTTGTCGGCGGCGACGGGTGTGCCTTCGTTGTGGCAGAAGGTGCAGGTCATGCCGCAGGCGTCGATGACCTTGACGCGTAAGGTGCGGTCCATCGAGACACGGACCGGAATGGCGCTGCTGATGCCCCGCAAGGCACGGTGCTGGATCATCTGGGGCTTCTCCATCGTCTGTGGGGGCGGATCCAGGAAGCCCCCGCTTTGCCAGGGCTCAGGGCCGTCCGTGAGGGCTCACGTTCCGGAAGTCGTTGGTAGAGCGGCAGTTGATGGGGCCGATCTCGACCCGCTACACGAGGGCGCTGCTTCAGGCCGCCTGGAGCACCTCCGGATCGACGTCGCTCCACCACTCCAGGAACGACACCCTTCGCACGGGGCGGGCGGACAGCACGTAGCGCGCTTCGTCGTCGTACGTGGTGACGGCGTACAGATCACCCGCGATGAGCACCCGCAACGCGGTCTCGTGCTCGACTGCGCTGCCACACCACTCCCGCACCGGAAGGGCAGCTGAGGCATCAAGCTGCTCCGCGATACGTAGGGCCTGGCCACGCAGCCACCGGAGGGCCAGCCTTGGTGTCCTGGTCTGCCGGCACCCGAGCAGGATCGGACGCTGAGCGGTGAAGGCAGCACACTCGCACCAGTAGCCGTCGGAGTCGTTGAGCGTGGTCAGCATGCGACCGCCTCTACGCTCCAGTCGACATCTTGCTTGAGCCTGAAGTCGCACCACACCGCCTTGCCGCCTTGTCCCTCAACGACGCCCCAGCCATCGGACAGTGCCTCGACCAGCAACAGCCCCCGGCCAGAGGTGCCCTCCAACCGAGCTGCCCGCCGCACCGGCAGTCCGACACCGTGGTCTTCCACCTCCACACGCAGGAACTGGGCCCATGCGAGCAAGCGGAGGGTGAAGCCCGACTGAGAAGCCGCGTGCACGACGGCGTTGGTGCTCATCTCGCTGACGCAGAGTTGTATGTCGTCGACCCGCTCCGTGATGTTCCAGCGCGCCACGGCACCCGCAACGAACTGCCGGGCCGCAGCCACTGCCGTCGGGCAGCTGACGAAGGAACACGCTCGTCGGACCGGAGCGGCCTTCCACCATCCGCACCGTCTTGCAACATCGTCATTCGCACCGCTTCCTCCATGAGAAGCCGACGGCCTCTGCGAAGGCGTCCAAGTGGTCCCCGCCCGCGTATGTCCGAAGACTCGCTGCGAGCGCAAGATCAGGTTGGCTCGGGGGAAGGGCTACGAATAAGGCCCACGTGATTACCCAACGTGGGTAACCTTCTTGAACGCCCAGGTCACTGAACGCCGTGTCAGAAACCCTCGGAGGGAAGGGATCCGACGATGCCCGCCCCGGAACGGCCGTGCGAGCTGCCCACTGTGCTCCTGCGCGATCCAGAGATGGTGCACGCCTGCCGGATCCGGGACTTCTCCGCGATCTTCCAGCTCGTACGGCGGCGAGCAGGGATCTATCCCTCGCGCATCGCAGCTCTGTGCGGGATGACACCAAGCCGGGTCGGCGAGATCATGAGCGGCCAGCGCAAGCTGGCCCGCATCGACGTCATCGAACGCGTTGCCGATGGACTACGTATCCCGGGCGCAATGCTTGGACTCGCTCACCGCCCCTGGGAAATCCCATCCCGAGCTATGGTCACCGAGCCTGAGCCTGAGCCCTCCCCGGTCGTACGAACAGAGCAAGAGGAGGAAGGCGACCGAGGCGGCATGAAGGGCCTCGACGACATCCTGTCGCTCGTCAACGAAGACCGCGTCACGCGCCCCATGCTGACCGCGATCCAGTCGTCCATCGAGGACTACTGGCGTCGCGACGACCAGCACGGCGGAGCAGCCCTCCGCCCGGCCGTAGTCGGCCAGCTGCGCCATGTCCAACGGCTCATCATCAGCACGACCGCCGGCGACCTCAAACGCGGCCTGCAGTCCCTGGCCGCCGAGTTGGCACGGCTCGCGGGGTGGGCCTACTTCGACGCCCGCCGGTACAGCACAGCTCGGTCGTACTTCTCCCAGTCGCTCCTCCTCGCGAAAGGCATCGGCGACCGGCAGTTCATCGCCAACGTCCTGTCCTGCATGAGCCTGCTGGCCACTTACGAGGGTGGCGCCGGCGAAGCCGCTGCCCTTGCCTGCGCCGCCCAGGACACCGCCCGTGACACGGCCCCGTCCGCGCTCGTGATGTCCATGCTGCACATGCGCGAGGCCTTCGCCCTCGCGTCGCTCCGCGACGCCGCCGCTTGCTACAAGGCCATCGACAAAGCCCACCAGAACTTCGAACGGGCAGCTGGCGAAGGCCCGGCGCCTCAATGGGTGCGCTACTTCGACGAAACCAAGCTTGTCGTCGACACAGGCATCGCCCTCGCCCAACTCGGCGAACCACACAAGGCAGAACCACTCATTGCCGAGGGCTTCCGCCGCGAGAACGCTACCCAGCAGCGCGGCCGAGCCTTCCACGCCTTCTGGCTCGCCGCCACCCAGCTCCAGCAGGGCGCCCTGGACCAAGCCTGCGACACCGCCGGTCTCGCCCTGGAGCTGGCGACCAGCGTCGAATCACCCCGCGTAACAGGTCACGTCCGCGAGTTCCACGCCCGGCTTCAGCCATACGCCCGCGAGACCTCGGTGATCGCCTTCGAGGCCAAGATGCGCGAAGCCCTCTCCTAACCGGCCGTGGCCTCGTCCAGCAGCAGATAGAGCAGCCCGATGAGGGAGCCGCTGCTGACAACCTCCCGGCGGTCGATCATCCCTCGGATGTCCTTGAGCGGGATCCACTCGATCCGGTCCGACTCGTTCTTCTCCGTCGGCGGACCCACGTACGAGGCCGCGTCAGCCCGATAGACGTAATGCTCGGAGTCGGTGATGCCGTTGGCCGGCTGCCCATAGATCAACGGCTTGGCCCCCTCGACCCGCCAGCCCGTCTCCTCCTCGACCTCACGCAAGGCCGCCTGCTCCGGCGTCTCATCCGCCTCGATCAGGCCCATGGGCAACTCCCACGCCCACGTGTCCGTGATGAACCGGTGCCGCCACATCATCAGCACGCGCTTCTGGTCATCCACCACTGCGGTCACGGCCAGATGTCGCATCCGCACCACGTGGTGCTCCCAGCGCCGCCCGTCGGGCTGCTGGACATCTACCAGCCAGAGGTTGACCCAAGGGTTGCTGTAGATCTGCCGCTCACCGTGGATCTCCCACTGCATACGTCCAGCCCCTCTCAAAAGCGAGGAGTCCAGCATGCCAGCCCACAGCTCTCGTTAGGCAGCGCTGCAGCGCGAGTAACCGCTGCGGATCTCACCAACCAGGGCATCCACTCCCAAGGCGGCGTCGAGCGCCCCCAGGAAGTCCGCAGGGATAAGGCACCGAGGCACGAGGCGAACGCATTGCAACCCTTGCCGCTTAAGGCACGCGCCACCCAGCACGTGCGCGTTCGCGGCGGCTACCCGGCGAAGCCCTATCGAACGCAGCCCTCGCGACTTAGTAGGTGACGACCGCGCGGTCGGGACACGTCGACTGGGATTGCCAGCTCCCGACCCTCGCTAGAAGGCGGCCTGGTTGACCGGGCGGGGATGGATCGCTTCACCTCGGGCCTCCCACTAGGAGACAATGTGGTCGCTCACGCCCCAGGTGAGCGGCAATTGCCTCGATACTCATCCGCTTCGCCTGCCGCAGTGGCCCGTACTTCAATACCGGTCCGCCTCTCTACCGTTGCCACCGGTCGTCCGCCACTTCAGCCATCAGCCCCTGGCCTTCCGACTCCGTGCCCATGAGCAACTAGAGCAGGTCGCCGAGCAATTCGGTGTACTGCTTCCACAGAAGTTCGATCACCGGATGGGTCTCCGGAAGGGCGCGGTCATCGATGCCGCTGATGGCCCGCACTCCGATGGCGGCGTTGGTGGCGAAGGCCGCGTCGAAGTCAGCGACATCGGCCAGTTTCACCGAAGTAGAGGTGTAGTCATGGACTTGCTGAAGCAGCTCCATGGTGGTGCCGACCAGGTACTCGGCATCCGGCCAGACCACCTGATCACCCCTGATGAAGCCGATGTTCCAGGTGCCGCCCTCGGAGATGACCGACTGCCCGTCCACGAACAGCGCGTCATCGAACCCGGCACGCTGCGCGTCGCGTCGGTGCCGCAGCGAGCCGAACAGACCGATGCTCTTCACGGCCGGCGTGTCCCGGGTGTAGACGGCAGAGCGCACTCGCAGCGGCGGGAGCGGCAGATGGGCGGCCGGCCGGGTGGTCACCAGCACCTGGGGATGGGCCAGCGCCACGATGTGCCCAAGTTCCAACGCTGGGTCGAAGACCGTCACCCGGACAACGCCCGAGCTCCCGGCCACTACTGCACGGCGCGCGAACCCCCCGAACACGCTCGGGGTCGAGATCGGCATCGAAGACCGCCCGGCAGTCGCGTACTAGCCGCGCAAGGTGCAACGACAGCCCACGGACCCCGCCGTCCTCCACGCGCATCGAGGTGAAGTGTCCGTAGTTGAGGGTCAGCCGAGATACGGCCGAAAGGGATAGCAGCGCGGTTTTGAGCGGGGTTCTCCGGGGCGCCCGTATCGGCGGGTGATCACCCTGGTACGGTCCCGCGCGGAAGCGATCGTTTTCGTACCAAGGGGCGGGGACCGGCGGCGTGACCTCGATAGAATGGACCGCGTATCCGCGCTTCAAGCGGCTGATGTCGGCGCGGGAGATGCATGTCTTCTTCACCCCCAAGTCCGAGGAAGCGGCCTGGGTGCGGGAGCGGACCCGTTCCGATGAGCATCTGCTCGCCTTGGTCCTGGCGCTGAAGTGCTACCAGAAGCTGGGCTACTTCCCGAAGGCCGCCAAGGTTCCCGAGACGGTGGTCGAGCACGTTTGCGGCGCCCTGGAGCTGCCGGAGGGAACCGGGCCGTACTACGAGTCGATCAACACCGCCAAGCTGCACCGCAAGCTGGTGCGCATGCGGCAGGGCATCTCCTACGACCAGGAGCGGGCCCGTCAGATCGCCGAGGAGGCGATCCGGCGGGCGGCGCTGGTGAAGAACAACCCGCCGGACCTGATCAACGTTGCGCTGGAGGAACTGGTCCGGGCGACGTGTGAGCTGCCGGCGTTCCGCACCCTGGACGAGATGGCCGCCCGGGTCCGCCGGGAGGTGAACGAGGACATCTTCGCCACCGTCCGGTCCCGGATGACGCTGGAGGACCGGGCCCGCGTGCAAGCTCTGCTGGAGGTGGGCGGGCTGGATCGCAAGAGCGGGCTGAACCGGCTGAAGAAGCCCGCGAAGCGGCCGAGCTATCAACGAGGCGATCACCGACGTGGTCAACGCGTTCATGCGCCTGGACCTGGTCAAGGCGTGGGGCGACGGGACGAGCGTGGCGGCCGACGGCACGCAGATGGACACCTTCATCGACAACCTGCTCACCGAGACTTCGATCCGGTACGGAGGATTCGGCGGCATTGCGTACCACCACATATCGGATCAATACATCGCACTCTTCTCCAGATTCGTGCCCTGTGGCGTGTGGGAGGCCGTGTACATCATCGACGGGCTGCTGAAGAACGCCTCCGAGATGAAGCCGACACGATCCACGCCGATACGCAAGGGCAGTCGTTCCCGGTCTTCTGTCTCGCCCATTTGATGGGTTTGAGCTGATGCCGAGGATACGGAACTGGAAGGACCGCACCTTCTACCGGCCCACGGCGAGCGCCCGCTATCGGCACATCGACGTCCTGTTCGACCAGGGCGGCCGCAACGTCATCGACTGGCGGCTGATCGAGACGCACTGGCGGCGCGACCTCATGCGTGTCTCGATCGCGATCCGGGAGGGCACCCTGGCCTCGCCGCTGCTGCTGCGGCGCTTGGGCAGCGACTCCCACCGCAACCAGATCTACCGGGCCTTCCGCGAGGTGGGCCGGGCGGTCGCGACCGTACAGCTGCTGCGGTTCATCTCGGACCCGTCGCTACGCCGCCGGGTGACGGCGGCCACCAGCAAGGTCGAGTCCTTCAACAACTTCACCGACTGGCTGGCGTTCTGCAACGGCGGAGTGATCGCCGAGAACGACCCGGTGGAGCGGGAGAAAGCGGTGAAGCTGACGTCTCTACTCGCCAACTGCGTGATCTTCCATACGACCTTGGACCTGATGAACGTGGTCCGTGAGCTCCAGGCGGAGGGCTGGCAGATCACCGGGGAGGACCTGGCCGCGATCAGCCCGTACCTGACCGACCACATCATGCGGTTCGGCACCTACGCCACCACGGAACTGACCCTGCGGCCCGACGCATTCGACCCGTACCTAGACGTCGAGTTCGAAGCTGAGGAGGAACAACATGCCGCCGCGTGAGAGGTCCGCAGAGGGACCGCCAGGCTCAAGGACCCGGCACGCCCAAATGGCATCCAGGCGAATGAGCACAGAACGACGGGTCGCTCGGGCACACCTGCTGTGAGTAGGTGCTTCTCTTCCTGCTCGTGGTGGCGCACCGACTCAGTAGGGTCGGGGAATGAAAAAGCGGAAGCCACCGCGCTAATTAGCCCCTGACCCTACTGAGAGCCGAGGGGTGAAACTCCACTCGACTGCTCGGCGGCAGGGGCTAGTTGCAGGGCAATAGGCCACGCCGCCACAATGCCAGGCATGGTGATCCACGCGGGGGAGACGATAGACGGTCGCTACCGGATCTACGAGCTGCTCGGGGAGGGCGGCATGGGCCGCGTGTGGAAGGCACAGGACCAAGCCCTCGACCGCTGGGTCGCGTTGAAGGAGGTCCTCCCCAGGCGCGGGGAGGAGGGCGCCTTCGACCTGCTGATGTCGGAGGCGCGGCTGGCCGCGAGGCTGGACCACCCCAACATCGTCAAGGTGCACGACATCTTCCGGCATCAGGGCGCGCCGGTGATCGTGATGGCGTACGTGGAGGGCGACTCGCTGCGCAGCGGGATGAACGAGCACGAGGGGCTCACCGCCTACGGGCTCGCGAGGGTGGCACTGGATCTGCTAGAAGCGTTGGCGCATGCGCATGCGCGCCGGGTGGTGCACCGGGACCTGAAGCCGGAGAACATCCTCATGGACCAGCCCTCGGTCAGCCTGGCGGGTCCGGAGGACGGGCCCGAGATCCACATTGACTCGGCTAGCTGGCAGATGATGCTGGCCGAGGCGCGACAGATGCGACGGGACCGGGCCGTGATCGCCGACTTCGGCATCGCCCGGCTGAGGTCGGTCGCCCCGCCCGGCACCGACCCGACCACGACGGCCTTCGCGGGCACCCTGCCCTATGCATCGCCTGAGCAGATCCGGGGCCGCCCCGCGACACCGGCGTTCGACATGTGGGCGCTGGGCGTCATCCTGTACGAGTTGACCGAGCGGCGGCGCCCATTCAACGGCCGCGACCAGTTCGAGCTCGCGGAGCAGATCCAGTACGCCCCCGCGCCGCCCGCCGTGCGCGCGGGAGCGATGGCGGGGCTGATTCAGGATCTGCTGGAGAAGGATCCCGGCAAACGGCCGTCCGCCCACCAGGCCAGAGCCCGCGTGGAGGCCATGCTCGCGGGCGGCGTGGGCGGCCACCCGCCCACGTTGGAAGAGCCGCCCGACCGCTCAACCACCACCCTGCCGCCGACACGGTCCAGAGTCACGCAGCCACCGCCCAAGCCCCCGACCGACGAACAGCGCACGCTTTCTGCGAGGTTGCTGACATCTATCCATCAGGGGGTGTGCCTGGTCCCCGCATTCACCATGCTTGCCATCTTCATCGCCAGGCTGCCGCTGCTGCGTGCGTCCTACGGCGGCAAGGAGGTGGTGCTGGGCACGGCGCCGGGACCCGGCTGGGCGTGGCCGCTCTTCTTCTTTGTGGTGCTATCGATGGCCGTCGGCCTTGTGGGCTTGGTGCACCCCGGGTGGGGCGCGCTCGGGGCGGTGGCATGCCTTGGTCTGGGCCTTTACGCAGAGCGGTATGCGGCGGACAAGGTGGGCCTCCATGACTCCAGCTACGTGGTCGAACTTTGGCCGCTGAAGATCTTGGGCGTCTTGTTGGCAGCGCTATTATTCCTCGGGACGGCTCGTGCCATTGGAGCCGGCGAACCCGAATCTCGAACGTGAGCTGATCGTGCGAGGGCACTGCAGTCGGCTACGCGCCTCGGGTGGCCAGCCCGTCGCTCCTGCGGGTGACCGCTCATCAGAACGCCCTCGCCGTCGATTCCAAGCGTCCAGCATGGGCGGAAGACCGATGACGATGAGCGCACCGTCATGGCGGTCGGCGCCGTGCTCCGTGCCTCCGGCGCCAGGGACTCCGCAGAGGCACCCTGGTTCGACAGTCTGCGCACACGACTGGGTGTGATCGATTGCCTTCGGGTGCCGTTAACGAACGTGTCACCAGCCCCAAATGACCATGTTCTGGTGAGCGCGCTCTGCGCTGATCTCAAACGTTGTCGTGGGCGCGCTCGAGGACTCGGTACACCGTCGCGCGGCTGACGCTGAACAGCTCGGCGAGGTCGGCGATGGTGTGCTCGCCGGAGGCGTGCTCCTTGACGAGGTGGGCCTGCTGGCGGGCCGTCAGCTTGGGCTGCTTGCCCTTCAGCTTCCCCTTCGCCCTGGCGACGGCCATGCCCTCGCGAGTGCGCATCCGCAGCAGGTCGACCTCGAACTCGGCGAAGGTGGCCAGGATGTTGAAGAACATCTTGCCCATCGGGTCGACCGGGTCGTAGAGGGTGCCGCCCAGCGACAGCTTGACGCCGCGAGCAGTGAGGGAGTCACCGATGTCGCGGGCGTCGGGCACGGAGCGGGCGAGGCGGTCGAGCTTGGAGACAACGAGAGTGTCGCCAGCACGTACGGCGGCCAGCGCCTGGTCGAGCCCGGGCCGGTCGCGGTTGGTGCCGGTGAGTCCGTGGTCGAGGTAGATGCGGTCCTCCGCAACGCCGAGGCCGAGCAGGATGCCACGCTGGGCGGTGAGGTCCTGCTCGTCGAGACTGCAGCGAGCGTAGCCGATGGAATCGTTCACGGCCCCGAGTGTACGGATAGCCCCCGCTGACCGTACAGATCACCGGACACCCTAAATGAGACGGCGATCTCGCAGGTCGCGGTCCCCCGCCGCTCAAGATCGCGCCTGTTCGTTGGCGGATCCCCTAACGAACACCACCCTCAGGCAGGGCCCCTTCAAGCCTGGCCAGTGCCTGGGCTGCCCAAGCACGGTTGCCGTTGTCCAGTGTGGTGTCTTCGGCGAGGCGGGCCAGCAGGGCGGCGCCGCCCTCCCGGTGCCCCTCCATCACGGCCATATCCCGAGCTGCCCAAGCACGGTTGCCGTTGTCCAGTGTGGTGTCTTCGGCGAGGCGGGCCAGCAGAGCGGCGCCGCCCTCCCGGTGCCCCTCCACCTGGGCCAGGTACCCAGCCGCTCGCACACGGCAGGGGCCGCTCAGTGTGGTGTCTCCGGCGAGGCGGGCCAGCAGAACGGCAGCATCCTCCTCCTGCCCCTCCATCTGGGCCAGCTCCCGAGCCGCTCGCAAGCGCTCGGGACCGCTCAGTGTAGTGTCTTCGGCGAGGCGGGCCAGCAGAGCGGCGCCGCCCTCCCGCTGCCCCTCCATCCGGGCCAGGTACCCAGCCGCCGACACCGCGGCGGACAGGTGCCTGATGCCGGCCACCGAGGCCCGGCCATGCGTGTCTTCGGCGAGGCGGGCCAGCAGAGCGGCAGCACCCTCCTCCTGCCCCGCCATCTGGGCCAGCTCCCGAGCCGCGTGCAAGTGCTCGTGACCGCTCAGTGTGGTGTCTTCGGCGAGGCGGGCCAGCAGAGCGGCGCGGATTTCCCGGTACCCGTGCATCCAGTTCAGATCGGTTAACCTCAAGCGCTCGTGACCGCTCAGTGTGGTGTCTTCGGCGAGGCGGGCCAGCAGAGCGGCAGCATCCTCCTCCTGCCCCGCCATCTGGGCCATATCCCGAGCTGCCATCCCTCTGGTGTAACCATCCAGTCTGGTGTCTTCGGCGAAACGGGCCAGCAGAGCGGCGCCGCCCTCCCGGTGCCCCTCCATCCGGGCCAGGTACCCAGCCGCCGACACCCGGGCTTGAACATGCAAGGTGGTGTCTTCGGCGAGGCGGGCCAGCAGAGTGGCACCGGCCTCCCCGTGGCCCTCCACCTCAGCCAGGTACCCAGCCGCCGACACCCGGTCGCTGCTGTCCAGGGTGACGTGGTTAGCGAGGCGGGCCAGCAGAGTGGCCCCGGCCTCCCGGTGCCCCCCCACCTCGGCCAGGCCTCTAGCCGCCACCATGCGGTCTCGACCATGCAAGGTGGTGTCTTCGGCGAGGCGGACCAGTTGGCTGGCGGTAGTGTCTGGCAGGTTGGTCCTCATGCGAACCTGCGCCGCTAGGAAATCGCATGCCTCGTGTCTCTTGTGTGTAGCGAGTTCTTCAATGCGCCGGGCGGTCTCGGTAGCGTTGCGGTCTTTCGGGACGAGGAGTCCGTCGAGGAGGAAGCCCAGGTAGGACGAGTTCAGCATCAGGTCCCGCCAGTGGTGACGGGGATGTGTTTCCCCACTACTAAACATCTCTCGGAGCAGTTGAGCGCGTGCCTGTTCATTGCGGGTGGCGTGACGCGCCGCGTGGTACTCCAGGTGGGTTTGGTGGAGGAAGTCGAAGTCGTCCGCGTGCTGGACCAGCAGGCCGGTGGGCCGCAGGAGGTCGCTCAGGAAGGAATTCCAGAGCTGCTCTCTCACCTTCTCGGGACGGTTGACGTGCAGGTGTGAGGCCAGTATCTCGACGGCGGGGGCGGTGTTGCGGCCGATCCTCTCGTAGGCGAGGTGGTTGATCAGCTCCAGTAGGCGGTCGCGTACCTGTTCGGCGGCCTGTTCGGCGGCCTGGTTGTCACTGGGCACCTGGTGGCGGTCTTTCAGACGGCGGATCACCTCGTCATGGGTCGCCGCGACGCGCTTGTGGGTGTTCTGTTCGTAGACCAGCTCGACGAACGACTGGTAGGCCCCGGTACGGCCGTCGGGCAGGGGACGGGCGGGATCGGCCGCGTAGAGCTGGCACAGCATGAAGGCCATCAGCGGGGTGCGGGCCAGGACATCCAAGCGGGAGCGCTTGAGCCCGGTCATGAATGTCTTGGCATGGCGGCCGGGGTCGTCCAAGACTTGGAACCAGTGCGTGGCGTAGGTGTGCAGATCATCGTGGGAGAAGGGCTGTAGTTCGTAGCTCGGCACGTCCCGGCCCAGTGCGCCGAGTTCTGTTGCGGGCAGGGGGCGGGTCGCTACGACGAACCGGTACAGTCCCGCCCCGGCCGCGGCAGCGCAGGCGAGCATCGTCACAACAGCGCTGCGGGTATTGGCATTGGGGATCTCGTCGAGGCCGTCGACCAGCACCAGCCAGGACACCCCGGCGCGTGGCGGGCGGCGGAAGAAGTCGACTGGTAGCTCGTCGAGCAGCCCGACCTGCCGCAGGTCGCCGGTGACGGTTTTGGCCAGGGCCGTGGGCAGCGGGTCCGTGCCGGTCAGGGCGGCTGCGCTCACCATGACCGGGATCGTCGTGCCGGTCGTGCCGCCCAGCCAGCTGTCGGCGGAGTTGGCCAGGTGAGCGCGCAGCAGCGTGGACTTGCCGCCGCCGGGGCCGCCCAGCAGTACGCACATGGCCCGGTCTTCTTCGAAGACCTCGGTGGCGGGCACCGCGGGGGCGGCTTGGTTCCCGCGCGCCGTGGCGTTGCTCGGGCTCGGGCTGTCCTGGTTGTCCGCTGCCGGGGCATGAGCCTGCTGGCGCACGTAGACATCGGCAAGGGCCGGCGGATTCGGGGTGCCCGGGACGCCTGGATAGGGGTGTTGTCTGGCGGCGTCACGTACTGCGGCCAGGTACGCGGTTACCAGTGGCGCGTTGGCTGGTGGATCGGTGCGTGGCCGGGTGTCTTGGGCGTGCTCCCAGTGCGCTTTCCATAGTTCCTCGGTGCTCTTCCATCGGGCTGTTGCCTGGCCGCGAGCGGGGCCTTCGAGGGTGTCTGGTGACGGCTGTCCGGACCACTCCAGCAGTATCTGGACCAGGGCCCACAGGGATCGGAAGTCTTTTGCCGGGCTGCCCGCTTCGAACCAGCTGCCCACCGTGGTGGGCCCGAGCTTTGCCAGCCCGGCCTGCGCCAGCCGGCGGTTTGCCTCGTCGATCGCCACTGTGCGGTTTCTGCCCGGAAGCGCCGTCTCCGCCAGGTCCCGCAGTGCCTTGCGCAGCGCCTGCCGTCCCGCGCTGAGGTTCGTCTTCTTGCTCACCGCAGTCCTTCCCCGGCGCCCCGGATCCGGCGGATCCGCTCAGGGCCGGACCGGATACGCGTTTGACCTGCCCTTTTGTCGGTGTCGTCCGGTCGGTCCGGCAGGTCTTCGCCGCTCTGGGCCGCTGTTGTGGGATGGCCCTCGTGCCGTTCGTCGGACGGCGGCACGGAGGGAGGGACTGCCATGGACGTCACCGCCTGGGCCCTGGTGCCCGTGGCCGGCATGCTGGTCGCGGCCACCGCGGCCGTGCTGATCGTCGTTGTCGCGCTGAAAGACACCGCCTCGCGGGACCGCGCCACGGTCCTGAGGGCCGTGGCCGAGGTGATTCTCGCCGTGCGTGGCCGCAGGTGACGGACCGCCAGCGGCCCTCGCGGCGCCGGCCGTGTCCGCGTCACCGGACTTCCCCGGCCGGTGCGCGGGTGCCGATGTCCAGCCGGGTGCCCAGGTCGAGGCGCACCTCGCCGTAGGGGCGGACATGGGACCAGAACAGCGGGGTAAGGCCGCGCCGGTCGGCCGTGCCGAGCAGGGCGGACCACTGAGATTCAGCGAGGACGTCCTGGAGCATCAGGGTGTTGACGTACACCAGGGACGCCTGGAGGATCCGCAGGCACAGGGCGGCCATCTCGACCTCCTCGCGGTTGTTCGTGGAGATCTCGCCGCCCTTGCCGTAGTAGATCACCGCGTTGGCGCGGTTCCAGGCCTCCACCACGTTCAGGCCCTCCTCGATCTCGCGCTGCAGGTCGCGGTCGCGCAGGTAGCGGGCGACGAAGCGGGTGCGCTGGGCGCGGCCGATCTCCAGCATGGCCTGGTAGGCGGGGTGGGAGGCGGCGCGGGTGAAGCGGGACAGGATTGCCTCGGTGGAGGCGGTGCCGGTGCGGATCGCGGCGGCGTACTTGATGGCCTGGTCGTAGTTGTTCTCGATCACCTCCCAGCGGATCGGCCGGGTCATGGCGGCGTGCAGGTTCGGGTAGGCGCCCGCCTCCCCGGCCGCCGGCCGGTACAGGCGCACGTGGTTGATCTGCTTGATCCGCGGCAGCAGTTCGATGTTCAGCAACCTGGTCACGCCGAACCCGATCTCCGACTGGCCGTGCGAGTCGGTGTAGTTGCCCTCCAGGCTCATCGTGGTGCCGTGCCGGATCGCGCCCTCCACCATCGCCGCCACCTCGGAGGCGGAGGCCTTGAGCGTCTGGCAGTGCACCACCACCGAACCCCGGTCCACGTGCCAGTACACCAAGATCCCCCTCCCGCTGTAGCGCGAGTGCCACTCGGTGAACAGGTTCTGGTCCCAGCTGCGGAAGTGCGTCGAGTCCGAGGCCACCGCAGTGGAGCCCTGGCCCCACAGGCCCACCGCGCGCGCGGCGAACGTCGCGTTGGCGATCTCGTTGGCGATCAGCTGGGCCGCCTCCAGCGTGAGGTAGCGGCGGCGCGCGTAGCGCACCTCCTCCTCGCTGTGGGCGCTGCCCGCGCCGATGACCTGACGGATCCCGGTGTTCGTGCCGTAGGCGTAGATCGCCAGCATGAGGCGCTCGGCCAGCACCTCCGCGTTCAGCGTCCCGCCCCCGGACAGGGCGGCGACGTTGCGCAGGCAGCCCGTCCGCAGGATCGACTCCTTGAGGATGTCGATCAGCGGGACCGCCTGCCAGCGCCTGCCCACCTCGGCCTTGACCTTCCGCAGGTTCTTCGGCTCTTCCTGGACCTCGGGGGCGGTGAAGCGGATCGCGCCCGCCTTGCGCTCCTTGATCTCCACCCAGTCCAACTCGCCGATGCTGTTGTTGAGCGCCGTGAGCTCCGCGGTCATCTCCTCGCGCAGCTGGTCCACGAAATCCCGCGGGTTCAGCGGCTTGCGCAGCTCGCCGTAGTGCTCGGTGCGGCGGGCCGCGAAATCCTTCGGCAGATCCTCGTCCGGGTTGCGCCAGCGCCCCGAGCCGACCACCCAGACCTCCTTGCAGCGCAGCTGCTCGCGCAGCACCTGGAAGGTCGCGACCTCGAACACCATCCGCACCACCCGCCGCCGCCCCCGGGTGTCCTCCTTGAAGATCAGGTCCGCCCACTGCCCGGACGAGCCCCGGTGCTCGGGGACCTGCTCTGCGAGCGGGTAGTAGGTGGTGTTCCCCGCCTTCGCATGCCGCTTGATCAGCGCGAGTGCGTCGATGACGGGCTGGTGGGCCACGTTGTTCGAGCGGAACCCCAGCACGTCCAGCAGCTCGATCATCCCGCGCCGGTAGTGGTTGGTGTACGAGGCCCGCAGTGTGGTCTGCACCGTCCTGCGGTACACCGGCCCCTTCGTCTTGAACTCGTGGACCAGTTCGCGAAGGGTCTGCTCGCCGCCGCGGACCGCGGGGAAGACGACTTGGCGGACCTCCTCGTCCGGGCGGGCGATGGACGCCTCGGCGATCTGGAAGAGGATGTTCTCCTTGCCGGTGACCTTCTTGAACGCGTTGATCAGCTGGTCGGTGACCTTCTTCTCCGCCCGCGCGCCGATCCGGTGCACGGTGGCGATCAGCAGGTCCACCAGCGTGTCGGTGACCTCCCGCTCCAGCTCCACCAGCAGCGCGGCCAGCAGCGTCAACCGCGCCTGCGGTGCCCGCCGACGCAGGTGGGACGGCGACTCCACCACCGCCTGCTGCCGCCAGGTGGCCAGCACCTTCGGCGCAGTGTCCGCGAACACCCCGGCGGGCAGGCCCACTGCGCGGATCGCCTGCAGCTTGCGGATCTCCCGCAGCATCGACTCCAGGCTCACGTTCCCCGGCATCGACTTGACCAGCGCCAGCACCGACTCGTCGTCCCCGCTCTCCTCGTCCTCGGGTGCCGCGACCGGTTCAGCCCCATCCAGGCCATCCCCGGCCAGCGCCAGCACGCGGCCCCGGACCGGCTGCGGGACGCGGTCCCACACTGTGCGGAACCAGGCCTCCTCCGCGTTGTGCAGCGCCGAGCGCACCATCCGCGCCACCCGGTCCGGGGCGGGCGGCTCGATGGACTCCTCCCGCAACCCCTTCAACAGTTCATCGCGGACCCGGTCCGAGTTGCGTTCCGCGTGCGCGACGTTCGCGGCAAGCCACACCGTCGCCTTGTCCGCGTCCGCTACCGAGCACTCACGAAACCCCAGGTGAGCACGTATCTGGCCGCGGTGCCGCTCTACCGTGCGGCCCGTCCATTCGTACAGGCTGAACTCCGCACCGGACACCTTGATCTGACGGGCGACGAACTCCACCGCCTCGTCCGCGAACTCCGCCCGGCCTCGCGGGAACCGGCCGTAGCGTGTGTAGAACTTCAACAACAACGCGAACCCGAGCCGTTGCGGACCGCCGCGCTTGTCCAGCACCAGGTCCCGCTCATCGTCGAGCACCGTCCAGTGCTCGACCAACTCGTCCATGCCCACCGGCTCACGACTCATGCCCACGCATCATTCCGGACATGACCAGGACGAGAAGCCGGAATGCTCAAGATTCGGGGTGCTTGTGGCGGCTGGTGACACGTTCGTTAACGGCACCCCAACCCGCAGGGAAATGACTTTCCCCGCGGATCCTGCCGAGCCACCCGCCTGGGTGGACCCGCAGACATGGGCCGTGATCCGCCATGACGAGCCGCATACCTCTGCGTTCTGGACAGTGACGCTTTCCTGTGGGCACGTCACCGACGCCGTCGCCCCAGATCTTGACTGGAAACCCTCAGACGGCCCCCGCCGGGCCTGCGCCAAGAGACAGCAGGAGATGATCAAGGAGTTCGAGGAATTCTGGGCATCACACCCGGACTGGCGGGATGAGCGCGAGCGCGAGCACACAAGGCGAATGCTCGCGCAAGGCTGGCCCAGTCCGGATCCCGAGCGTCTGTGCTACACCTGTCCCCAGGCCCGGTTCATCGTTGCCTACCAACGCATCGGCTGGCTTGTCGCGCGGAAGCCGGAGCCGAAATCGCCGTCGCGCGCCAGCCTGCAGCGTCGCCTCCAACAGGCGGAGGCCGAAGCCGACCGGCTGCGAGATCAACTTGCTCAGTTCGACGTGCAGAAAGCATCACCAGGGGAGAGTCACTGACGACAGGCCCCAGCCCGAGCCACGCTCCGGGCCAGAATCGAGCCCAGCAGGATCCAGGGCACATCCAGGGCACACGAGGGCCGAAAACGCCGGTGACCAGCGTCAACTACTGAAGGTAGTTTTGGCTGGTCACCGACCAGATCAAAACAAAGCAGCAGGTCAACGGCCCAGGGGGTCCACTTGCTCCACGAATGGCAGGATTTCGCGCAGAGGTGTCACGAGAGCGGACACCAGCTTTATTGCCTGGTGTGGCCGTGACCTGCGGGTTTGCGTCTTGAGTTGATCGTTTAGAGGCCGCTCAATCGGCCGTCCGGGAGAGCCCCTTCAGGCTTCGTCGATGGCCCGCCGGGTCCGGGCGGCGCATGCCGGCATGAGGTGGGTGTACGTCCGCAGCGTGAAGCCGGGGTCGGAGTGCCCGAGGTATTCGGCGAGCGCCTTGACCGTCTCCCCTGCGTCCAGCAGCACGGAGGCGTACGCGTGCCGGAGTGCGTGCATCCCGTCGTCGGGTGCGGCTGCGAAGTACTGCGAGCCGCAGGTGCGGGGCGGGATCACCCCGGCCGCGACGAGCGCTCGTTTCCAGTCACCCTGGTTGAAGACGCTGCGGTTGTACGCCTTGCCTTTCGCGTCCGTGAACAGGATGCGGTACGTGCGCGGTTCGCCGTCCGGCGTGCCCCAGGGCACGGTGATCGCCGCAGGCGAGAACTTGACCATGTGAGCCTTCAGCTCCTTGGCAACGCCGGGCGACATCGGCATGGACTGCGCTCTGCAGCCCGTCCGGGAAGCTTGCGCGCTCACCTCCGGACCGTATGGCTCTACCTTCAGCCCAAACAGCGCCCAAGCCTCCGGCAACGGCCGGTGCGGCGAAGTGCACACGCGCTTCATGACCTGGCTCGAGGGATAGGCGCACCCAACCAGCTGAGACCGCCGACTTGGGATGCTCATGGTCAGACGCTGTCTGGCAGCCGCTGCGTGGGCCAGTTGGTGGTCGACCCGAGCAGTACGAGGCAGGCATAGCGACCAGATTGGAAGGGGCTCAGTGAAAAGGTACATACTCTTCGATCATGATGGCGTTCTGGTGGATACCGAATTCTGGTATTACAAAGCTGGAGAACGCGCCCTGGCGGACATTGGTTTGACTTTGGACAAGGATCAATACCTCCGGGACATGAACCATGGATTGGGCACTTGGGCCCAAGCCAGGGCGGCAGGCATTGATGAACAGACCATCAGCAGGCAGCGTGAGGTTCGCAATGATTATTATCAGGAATATCTTAGAACAGAATCCATTGAGATTGAAGGCGTCGTTGAAACTCTTGCTGAACTGTCAAAATACGTCCGCATGGCCATCGTGACGACTGCAAAACGTGTGGATTTTGAAATTATCCATGAAAAGCGCCAGGTTAGACAATTCATGGATTTCGTCCTTGTTCGCGAAGACTACAAGCTCGCCAAGCCGCACCCGGAACCGTACCTGACCGGCTTAAAGCGCCTCGGAGCCACCAAAGAAGAGACGCTGGTTGTAGAGGATTCGTCCAGAGGGCTGAACTCAGCCGTGGCGGCCGGTATTGACTGTGTCATTGTCTATAACGACTTTACAAAAGCCCATGACTTTTCGCAGGCTAGCCATCGAATCGAGACTCTGATTGAATTGAAGGACATCATCCTTAATGCAACCTGAAGACTTCGCGGGGCGTGACAGCCGCTGCGTCGCAGCCGATGAGAACGGCATCGGCGGAAGCGCCCGGGGAATGATCACAACGGCGTGGTGAGCAGTGTGTGCCATGGGATGTTCTCTCCTGTCTCCGGTTTCTGCACGCGAGCGGTGCGGCGATGAAGGCGGCCCAGGGCCCAACTCGGCTGACACGGTGTTGAAGCAGAGAAAGACGCCTGGGCCGCCGAACAACTCGCGGCTTCGCCCGACTGGTCTGAGGACCAGTGGAAGACCATTCTCAACCCTCTTGGGCACGGACGTGTCGAAATGAATCGGCTTTGAGACTGCGCCCGCGTCGACCTTGGCGCGGGCGCAGTGGAGGCCGGTCGCCAACCGTGTAGCGATGGCAGCGACGAGGGGGCCAGCGGTCACGGGACCGCGAGCAGGGCTTTGCTGCGAAGGGTCCCGGCCTGCAGCTGCGCGTGAACCTCTGCGGCGTCCGCGAGCGGCCTGACGGTTCGGTCGCGCAGTATCAGATTGCCGTCGGCCAGTTGTTGCATCGCTTCGGTCAGCGCCGCCGGGATCTCAGCCGGGATCGGTCCGGAGAGAGTGGCGCCGAGCTGCTCGGCACTCGGATTGGTGAGCGTGATGACGCGTTGGGGACCGCCGGCAAGTTCAGCGGCTGTTTCCAGGTCGCTGGCGCGCGCTGCGTCCATCACCGCGTCGACTCGTCCGACGGCCGAGCGCACTGCGTCGGCCAGGTGCTCGCCGTATGCGACTGGGATCGCACCGAGGTTCTCGGCGACGGCGAAGTCATCGGGTCGGACCGCAGCGACAACTCGGACGCCGCGCGCGACGGCGAGCTGGGTGGCGATGGTGCCAACTGAACCTGTGCCGCCAAGCATCAGCAGGGTCTCTCCCGGTGCTACGCGCAGCAGATTCAGCACACGCACCGCGGCTTCACCAGAAGCCGGCAATGCCGCCGCGGCGTCCCAGTCGACCGATGGCGGCTTGCGCACCCAGTAGTCGGCCAGCACGAGTTCGGCGTAGCCACCGAGCCCGGGCAGGAAGACCGCGACCTCGTCACCGGCCGAGACATCGGTGACCGCGCTTCCAACGGCATCGACCACCCCTGCGGCCTCGAAGCCGAGCACCGCGCCCACAGACGCGGGGAAGACATTGCGCAGGTGCCCGGACCTGATGGCCAGATCCGTGGGCCCGACACCGGCGAAGCGAACGGCCAGGCGGATTTGGGTCGGGCTCGGGTCGCCGACCTTGATGTCGCCGAGCTTGAGTACTTCCGGGGGTCCGAAATCGGTGAGCAGGACTGCCTTTGACATGAGGTCCTCCTTCTGGAAGGTCGTTGTCAGAACTGCGTAGGAGTGGTGCGGAGCGAGCACGGGTGCCCGCTCCCGCGACGACTACTGCTGTTCTTCGCCGCCGTCGGCGAAGAGTTCGCTGCCGGTGACGAAGCTGCTCTGGTCGGAGGCCAGAAACAGCACGGCGTTGGCGATCTCGTCGGGGCGGGCGACTCGCCCCAACGGCACTCCGCTACCCAGTTGAGCCATGAGTCCGTCGGCCTGGGCTGCGTCGCCGGCCAGGCCGCGCAAGCCGGCGGTCTCGGTTGGGCCGGGCACGATCACGTTGACCCGAACGCCTCGGCCGGCCAGCTCCACCGCCCACGTCCGTCCGAACGATCGGATAGCGGCCTTGGTCGCGGCGTAGACGCCGAAAGCGGGAGTGCCGCTGGTGGCGGCAGTCGAGCCGGACAAGACGACCGAGGCGCCCTCGTTCAGCAGCGGTAGAGCCTTTTGCACGGTGAACACCGTGCCCCGGACATTGATGGCGAAGGTCTGGTCGAAGTGCGCGGCGTCCAATTCTTCGAGCGTCGCCAACGACCCACCACCGGCATTGGCGAACAGCACATCCAAGCCGCGACCGCGTTGAGCGATCTCCGCGTAGATCTCATCGAGATCGGTCAGGTCGGACACGTCGCCGCGGACGCCGACCGCGCCGTGACCGATCGAAGTGATCGCCTGATCGAGCTCGGCTTGGCGGCGGCCGGTGACGAACACGTGGGCGCCCTCCTCGGCGAAGCGCTGGGCCGTCGCGAGCCCGATCCCGGACGTGCCGCCGGTCACGAGGGCCGTCTTGCCTTCAAGCTGGTTCATCGTTGTCCTCCGTTGTAGATTACGTGACATGTCAAGCATAAGCCTGAGGTGGATCGCAATATTCCTGGCGCCACGCCGAGGGTGTGAGAATGAGCAGACGAGCCGATGACGGCTGGACCGAGGAAGGCCTGCACGTGATGCCCCGCAAGCGGCCCGCACCCGAGCCCCTCACAGGCTGGCTCGACGAGGAGCAACAACGGGCTTGGCTGGCCTACATCAAGGTCCAGCTACGGCTGGTCTATGAGATGAACCGACAACTACAGGCCGACAGCCGCATGTCCCTCGCCGACTGGGACGTGCTCACCGCGCTCGGCGCAAGCGAATCCGCGAGCCTGACCGTCACCGCCCTCGCCGCCCAGATCGGCTGGGAAAGAAGCCGGCTGTCCCACCACGCAAAGCGGATGGCGAGCCGAGGACTGGTCGAACTTGCGACCGCCGACTCCGACCGGCGAGCCACCGAAGTCCGCCTGACCGCCGAGGGCCGCGTCAGCCTCGAACGAGCCGCCCCCGGTCATGTCGAACTGATCAAGCGGCTGTTCTTCGGTGGAATTCCGCGCGAACTGCTAGACCCACTGAGCACCGCACTGGAATGCGTGTACGCGAACCTCCTCGCACACGGATCGCTCCCCCCACCAGACAACCTCTACGCAGATGGTGCCGCCGGCGATGCTGTGCGCGGCTCCGGTGATGGCGCGGGCGCTGACTAGGAATGCGACCAGTTCGGCAATGTCGTCGGGTTCGGCTCGGCGACCTCTTGGGTATCGCCTGACCGGCGCACTCACAAGATCAAGAGAGCATCACCAGGGGAGAGTCACTGACGACAGGCACCAGCCCGAGCCACGCTCCGGGCCAGAATCGAGCCCAGCAGGACCAGGGCACATCCAGGGCACACGGGGGCCGAAAACGCCGGTGGCCAGCGTCAACTACTGAAGGGAGTTTTGGCAGGTCCCCGGCAGGATCGACACAAAGTCGCAGGTCAGCGACCCAGGAGGGCCACTTGCTCCACGAATGGCAGGACTTCGCCCAGCGCTGCCACGAGTCCGGCCACCAGCTGTACTGCCTGGTCTGGCCGTAATCCCCGGGACGCCCCGAGCGCCCCGCGGCGTCCCCTGGCCCGAAGCCGCCTGCACTTCACCCGTCTCCCGGCAGACACACTGGCCACAGCAGCCGGCTCAACAGCCGCGATCATCGTCTTCACCGCCACCACCCGGCTGACCGCCCCCGCCACGTAGCAGCCTGCAAGCATGTCGATGACGAGCTTCTCGTCGCCGATGGCCTTGATGGCTTTGTTCACGAGAACCGACAGCACCTGTACACGAGTTTGGGCAGCACTCGAAGCTCTGCAGAAATCGAACAGGTCATGACTTCAGGCAGCACGGGCCCCTGCAGAGAGTTCAGCAGGGGCCCACGGTTAGAGAGCTGCGGAAGACGGGACCTGTCCTCGATGAGCGGCATGCCGGCCGACATCAGCTACCGACTGCTGCCGGTCTGACGGCCCGGCCTCACTTCAGATGTCGGGTGAAGAACTGGACCGCGGCGTCCCCCGCGAACTGCGGGACGCCGGTGTGCCCGCCGAGATTGGCGTGCAGGGACTTCTCCTTGGAGCTGAAGGCGTCGAACAGGTCCAGGGCCGCCTGCCGGTCGTTCCCTTCGTCGTCCCACTGCAGCAGGACGTGCAGTGGAATGGTGACCTGCCGAGCCTCCTCGAACAGGGCGCGAGGCACGAAACTCCCGGCGAACAGAACGGCGGCCGAGATGCGAGGCTCGACCACCGCCAGCCGGATGCCGATGGAGATCACTCCTCCCGAGTACCCAACCGGGCCGCCGATCTCGGGCAGCGAAAGGAGGGCGTCCAGGGCGGCCTGCCATTCCGGGACCGCCTTGTCGACCAACGGGAGGATGAGGGCGTCGACGATCTGGTCGCTGACCGGCTCGCCGGCCTCCATCGCCCGGCGCAGGTCAGCGCGGGCCTGCTCGGCGGCGGGCCAACGGGGCCGGTCGCCGCTTCCGGGGAGCTCGATGGTGGCCGTGGCGAAGCCCTCCGCCGCGGAGTGCCGGGCCCGGGCCACCAGTCGGGGGTACATCGTGCGCAGCCCGAGGGGAGGGTGGCCGAGCAGGATCAGCGGCGCCGGTGCGGATGCGGATGCGGGTGTCCACAGGATGCCGGGGATCTCACCGAGGGTGAATTCGCGTTCGAGGACGCCGTCGTCGAGGCGTTGTTCGGAAGTGAAATGCATGGTCGTGCCTTTCGGGAGTGCGCTTGAACGGCGCTCCCGGACGACCTATCGCCCGACCGTGACCCCGGAGGGGAGCACCCATGTCGAAACTGTGTTCACGGGTACCACCTCCTCGTTCTCTCGCACGGCCTCCGGAAAACTAGCAGCGGTCGCCGTGGTCCGCCAACGGGTTTTGCGCAGTCTCCTTGGCCAGATGCCACGGAGACACTACGCAGAGCTACTCGGGGGGTGGTCGCGACTTCCCGGGTGGCGGCTCTGCGACGGCGGGGTGCACTGGCGCTGTCGGTTCTCGTGAACAAAGCCACCTTGACGTAGTCGTCGAGCTCCAACGGTTCCGAAGCACACACCACCTCGACTTCAGGCCACCGCCGTCCCGGACGGCACTCTCTGGCGTTATCTCTACGATCCCCTCGGGCGCCGCACAGCCAAGCAGCGGTTGGGCGCTGGTGGGGGGTGAAGGAGCGGGTCCCCGGCTACCGGGGCACGCGACGCCTCGGGGAGCCGGAGAAGGGCCCTAACGCACGCGCACCCGCGACCGGGCGGCCGCGTGCCGGCGTACGACCTGGTCCATCAGCACAGCAAGGACGTCCCGCACGGAAGTGCGGTCGCGGGCGTCACAGGCCACCATCAGCACGGAATCGTCCAGGCCCAGCGCTTCGCGCACCTCCTCCAGTTCGAAGTGGCGTGCTCCGTCGGAGCAGTTGACGGCCAGTACGAAGGCCGCGTCGCGCTCCTCGAAATAGTCCAGCGCGAGGCAGCTGCCGTCCCGGATCGCCGAGACCAGCAGGAAGCCGCGGCCCATCTCGATCATGATGAGCTTGACCCCGTCGAACTCGTACCGCCGCGAGGCACTGCGCGCCAGGCCCGACACCACCGCCGCGAGGTGGTCGGCGTCGGTTCTGCCCAGGCCGTCCGACATGGCCACCAGCAGACCGTCGGAGGAGACCGCGACGGCGTCGCGGACGCCGTCCGTCTTACGGACGAAGCTGGCCAGCAGCCAGTTGAAGGTCTGCGACTCGCTGTTGATGTCGACGGTCACTTCTTGCCCTCCTTGCCGGCCTCGGCCCGCTTCTCCCTCTCGACGCTGATCCCGCCACGCATGTGGGCGCTGCGCAGGGTCGAGAGCATGTCGGAGACCTCGTCGGGCGACCGCTCCGGCGTCGGGGGCGGCTGCGGCCGAGGTCCAGGCGACGAATCCGACAATCAGCCCGGAGATCGGATACGGCTGTCCGGCCCTGTCGTGTCACCCTCACGGGCGGCAGCCGCACCGACGACCACGGGAAGCGCACCTGCGCCGCCCGGTAAACCGGTTGGTCGCGGCCGGCGCTGCGTCGATACTGTCGCGGTGTTCTCAGACGCCGACGCCGCCGCGCTCTACGACCTGCTGAACCCCTGGGACCCTGATCACCACCCCGGCGACCGCTTCTACGCGGAGCTGGTCATGGCCGCCGGCTCGGTCCTGGACGTCGGCTGCGGCACTGGGAGCATGCTGCATCTCGCGCGAGAGCGCGGTCATCCCGGCCGTCTCGTCGGCCTCGACCCGGACCGGGTCGCCCTGGCGCGGGCGCAACGGCGATCCGACATCGAGTGGACCGAGGGCACGGCGGCGAGCGCGGGGTGGGAGGCCGCATTCGACCTGGCGACGATGACAGGGCACGCGTTCCAGTGCCTTCTCACCGACGACGAGGTCCGTGCGTCGCTGGCGGCCATCCACGCCACCCTGCGCGCGGGCGGCCGCTTCGTGTTCGAGACGCGCCATCCGCAGGCCCGCGCCTGGGAGGGGTGGAATCCGTCGAACGCCGCCGATGTCGTCGACCTGGCCGACGCGGCAGGTCGCGCGTTGCGCGTCTGGCACGAGGTCGAGTCCGTCGTCGGCGAGCTCGTCACATTCACCGGGACCACGGCCCAGCCCGACGGCACTGTCCTCCGCGTCGACCGCGCGACTCTGCGCTTCCTGGATGTCCCGGCGCTCGATGTGTTCCTCTCCGAGGCCGGCTTCGAGATCGAGGCACAGTACGGCGACTGGGATCGCGGTCCCGTCACCGGTACGAGCCGGGAGATCATCACGATCGCCCGGCGCGGATAACCCCGGAGGTCGGCTTTGAGCCGTCTTCGGCCGTCAACTGACGCTGTCGTACCGCCAGAAGTCGCGCATCAGGGCGGGCGGGGTGGGACTGGTCATGGCCAGTTGGCTGAGCAGGATGGTGACCGTGCCGGTGGACGGGATGATGTGCGCTGCGGTGCCGGAGCCGCCGACCCAGCCGTAGCGTCCCGGTACGTTGCCGGGGGTGGTGGCGGCGATGTCGACCGAGCCGCCGAAACCCCAGCCTTGGCCCTCCAGGAACAAGCCGGAGGCCTCGCGTTGGGGTTGGGTGAGCTGGTCGGTGGTCATCTGGCGTACGGATGCCGGCGACAACAGCTGACGGCCGCCGACCGCGCCTTCGGCGAGCAGCATGTGGCCGAAGGCGAGCCAGTCGTCGGCGGTCGAGACGAGGCCGCCGGCGCCGGACGGGAAGGCCGGCAGGCTGCTCCACTGGCCGTCCGGGGGGTCGGCCGGTTCGAGGCCGCCCGCCGGGTAGGGGCGGTAGAAGGTGGTGAACCGGGGAAGCTTGGCGGCCGGCACCTCGAATCCGGTGTCGACCATGCCGAGGGGCTCGAAAAGCCGCTCCGCCAGGAACTCGGGCAGCGGACTGCCCGAGACTCGGGCGATCAGCACGCCGAGGATGTCGGAGCAGGTGTTGTAGAGCCAGGCCTCGCCCGGCTGGTACAGCAGCGGAATGCGGGACAGCGCCGCCATCCAGTCGTCCGGCGGCGCGACGCGTTGCGGTTCGAGGCCGTACTTCTGCTGTGCCTCGTTGAAGAGCAGCTGGATCTGCGGCAGTGAGAAGTCGGACGGGAAGCCGTACCCGGCGCGGAAGGTGAGCAGATCGGTCAGGGTGATCGGTCTGGCGGCCGGGACCACGTCGTCGACCGGACCGGCCGGGGTGCGGACGACCGTCGGCGACGCCAACTCGGGCAGCCATTTCGCGACCGGGTCGTCCAGCGCGATCCGGCCGTCGTCGACCAGCATCATGGCGGCCGCGGCGGTGACGGGCTTGGTGGTCGAGGCGAGGCGGAAAATCGTGTCCCTGGCCATCGGGGTCGTGCCCTCGGCGTCGGCGGAGCCGACGGCCTCTACCTCGATGCGGTCGCCGCGGGCCACCAGGCCCACCGCTCCCGGCACCGGGCCGTTGCTGACGTGCTTCTCCAGGAGGTCGCGCAGGTTTGTCATCGGTCCACCGTCAGGGGGTCGTCGGCGTCAGGTAGGTGTGGAAGACGCCCTCCGGGTCGTACGCGGCCTTGAGTGCCTGGAGGCGCCGCCACACGGCCGGAGTGTACGACCGCCGGGCCCGCGACGGGTCGGCGGTGAGGTCGGCTTCGGCGATGTAGTGGCCGGTTCCGTACGGTTCGACGGCGCGCATGGTGTCGCGGAGCCAGCGGATGTTGGCGGCGTCGTCGGCCGGTTCGTCCCAGATGGAGAAGGGGGCGAGGTAGGTCTCGCCGAGGACGGAGAAGGCCATGTCGCGGGAGAGGCTGCGGTCACGGGAGGCGGGCCAGAAGGGGGTGAGGATGAGCGACTTGTCGGAGGGCGCCTGGGCAAGGGAGGCGGCGAGCGTCGGCAGGAGCGTGGTGAAGGGGGTGTCGGACCAGAGGGTGTCAACGGCGTTGCGGTGGGCGGCGGGCCAGAACGCGTCGGACGCGTCGTAGAGGGCCGGGAAGGTCGTCGGCTGGTCGACCGCACTGTCGAGGGCGCGGTCGGCGAGGGGACAGTCCCGGAGGGGTTCCAGGGAGCGTCGGGCGTGGTCCGGCGAGGTCCCGAAGGCGGTGCCGGTGACGCAGACGACCTTGGGGCGCGGGGAGGAGTCCGGCGCGAGGGCCGGGGAGGCGGTCGCGAGGGTGAACGACGCCTCGACGTTTGCCGGGAGGCGTTCCGCGGCCTCGGTGGCCCAGCGCGCGACGGCCTCGACGTCCGCCAGGGGGAAGGTGTACGTGGTGACCGCGATGGCCGCCGGGAGTTCGTAGAGGCGTACGTGGAAACGGGTGGCGACGCCGAAGAAGCCGGGCCCGGCGCCGCGGGCCGCCCAGAAGAGGTCGGGGTCCTTGTCCTCGCTGCATGTGACGACCTCGCCGTCCGCCGTGACCACCTCGACCGCCTCGACGCTCGCGCAGGCCGGCCCGAGGGCGCCGGCGTTCCAGCCGAGGCCACCGCTGAGGAGGTAGCCGCTCAGGGCGACGGATCCGCAGTGTCCGGCGGGGAAGGCCAGGCCGTGCGGGGTGAGCGCGGACACGAACTCGCTCCCGCTGAGCGCCGGTTGTACGGTCGCGGTCCGCGAAGCCGCGTCGATTCGGCAGCCGTTGAGCGCGGAGAGGTCGATGAGCATCCCGCCGTCGCGAAGCGGCGACCCGCACCAGCTGTGCCCGTGGGCGCGGATGGCGACCCGGAGGCCTTGGGAGCGGGCGAGCCGGACGGCCGCCGCGACGTCCGCTTCGGAGGTGGCCCGGACGATGAGATCGGGGAAGCGCTGCGGCTTGAGCCCGTTCCACAGCATGGACTCCCAGGTGGTCTCGTACGCGGCGTCACCACGACGGACGACGTCCCCCTCGATCGCCATGATGAGCTCCTTCGCCGTCAGCCGGTGGTCAGGGCGAAAATCATGATGCACAGCCCCCAGACGAGTGCCACGAGCGCGGCGCCCGCGACATGGGTGCGCACGGAGCGCGCCCGGCTGGGCACCAGCCAGAAGGCGAAGACCCTGTTCACCAGCGGCATCAGCAGCCAGGTCAGGATGGAGACGCTCAGCACGTTTCCGATGAACAGGCCCAGATATCCGGGCACGCCCAGGGAGGTCAGTTCCTTACCCTCCGTCAGATTGAGCACCATCACGGTGGGATAGAGCGCCATCACCACCGACATGGCCTGTTTCCAGTTGGGCGGGGCTCCCTCCTCCGCGCCTTCCCCGAAGCGGAACCAGCCGCTGAATGCCGAGCCGACCTTGCGCACGTCGTAGGAGGAGAAGTAGTCGCGCCCTTCTTCCAGGAGTTCCTGGCGTTCGGCGGAGCCGAGCCAGTCGTCGAGGTGTTCCCGGGTGTCGAAGCGGAAGACGACGACCCAGTGGTCCTGAATTCCCTCGACGGGTTTGAACAGTTCGGTGCCCATGAAGCCAGGATGCTTTTCCTGCGCCCTCAGGACCTTGTCCTGCCACCCCATGAAGTCGTCCTCCCGCCCGGGCCGCACCTGGTGGGAGATGACTGCCGTGACGGCCTCCTGGGCGGGCTCGGCCGGAGCCGCCTCGCCGGCGAGGACCTCCTGCGTCGGCGTCCCCTCGAACAACGGGCTGCCCTCTTCGAGCAGTTCACGACGCGCGCCGGACTCCAGCCACGAAGTCAGCTGGTCGATACGGGTGAAGCGGAAGACCACGACCCATTCGCGCTCGTCGCCGTCACCCGGCGGGTACATTTCCGTACCCTCGAATCCGTCGAATCCGCGCACGATCCGGTTGGTCCGCTCCTGCCAGCGGCGGTACTCGTCATCGCGGCCTTCCCGGACTTTCTGGGAGGTCACGACGGTCACGCTGCCGCTCTGCGGGGTTCCGCTTGCAGTGACACCCATGCGGAGTAGTCTAGTTCAAAGGGGACTTAACAGACAAACGGAGCAAATTCGACTCGGCAGTGCTGAGTGGAGGTCCGAACCATGGGGCACAAGGAGTTCCTCGCCGAAGCAGTCCGGCTGGCCACGGAATCCGTGGACGAAGGCTGGGGCGGCCCGTTCGGCGCCGTCATCACCCGCGACGACGAAGTCGTCGCCCGTGGCCAGAACCGCGTCCTCCTGACCGGCGATCCGACCGCTCACGCGGAAGTGGAGACGATTCGTAAAGCCGTGCAGGCTCTCAACCCCGAGGCCCCCTCCATATCGCCGGAGCACCAGAACGAGAGCACGCTCGAATACATCCCACGGCCCGAAGGATCGCCCGACCCGGTGGCCGAGCGGGCCCGCATGCTCAAGGGCTGCTCGATCTACATCAGCGGCGCTCCCTGCCCGATGTGCATGAGCGCCATCTACTGGTCGCGGATCGACAACGTGTACTACAGCTGCGATCTGAAGGACACGAAGGAGATCGGTTTCGACGACTCCTTCCAGTACGAGGACTTCCAGAAGCCCCTCAGCGAGCGCCGGATCCAGATCGAGCAGATCTACCCCGAGCTCGGCGCCCAGGCCTATCAGGCCTGGACGGACAAGAAGGACCACCACCCGTACTGACCCCGCGTCAGAGGACGGCGACCCCGGACAGCCCCTGGGACCGGGCGAGTTCGTGACCGAGTTGGCGTACGACGGCCATGTCGCTGAAGGGGACCAGCTGGTCACCGATGATCTGGTGAGGTTCGCTGCCCCTGCCCGCGACGAGGACGATGTCGTCCGGCCCGGCGGCGGAGAGTGCGAAGGCGATCGCCATGCGGCGGTCGCCGATTCGCTCGTACGGGGTGCCGGTGGCCGCGATGCCGGGGGCGATCTGGTCGAGGATGGCGTCCGGGTGCTCGGTGCGGGGGTTGTCGGAGGTGAGGACGCAGAGGTCGGAGAGGCGGCCGGCGATCTCACCCATGGCGGCCCGCTTGGTGGTGTCGCGGTCGCCGCCGCAGCCGAAGACGGTGATGACGCGGCCGGTTGCGAAGCCGCCGATCGCGGTCAGCACCTTCTCCAGGGAGTCCGGCGAGTGGGCGTAGTCCACGATCACCGACGTGCCCAGCTCCGTGACCTGCCGCTCGAAGCGCCCCGGCACCGGCGGCATCAGGTGCAGCGCGGCGACGAGCGCGCCGAGGTCGTGGCCCAGGACGTGGCAGGCGGCGACGGTGGCGAGGGCGTTCGACACGGAGAAGCGTCCCGGGACGGGGATCGCCGCCGGATACGTACGGCCTCCGTGGTGCAGGGTGAAGCGGGTGCCGGAGGCGTCCATCACGAGGTCGGTCGCGCGGTAGTCGGCGGCGGCGTCGACAGCGTACGTGGCGGTCGCGGCCCCCGGCATCAGGGCCTGGATGCGGGCGCCGACCGGGTCGTCGGCGTTGATCACGGCGCGCCGGCACAGGCCCTGGAAGAGCCGCAGCTTGGCGTCCCGGTAGCTCTGCATGGTGCCGTGGTCGTCCAGGTGGTCCTGGGTGAGGTTGGTGAAGACGCCGACGTCGATGTGGGCGTCGTCGACCCGGTGGGTGAGCAGCGCCATGGAGGTGGCCTCCAGCACCACGGCGGTCGCCCGGCGGTCGCGCATGTAGCCGAGGACGTACTGCAGGTCCGGGGCCTCGGGGGTGGTGAGGACCGACCGGGGCATCGGCACGAGCACGTCGCCGACGCGGCTGCCGGCCGTCCCGATGACGCCGACGCTCGCGCCCTCGGCGATCCGCAGGACCGACTCGACCATGTACGAGACCGAGGTCTTCCCGTTCGTGCCGGTGATGGCCACGATGTCCATCCCGCGACCGGGCTCGCCGTGGTAGCGGGCGGCGAGCGCCGAGGCCGTCACACGGATGTCCGGTACGCGTACGACGCACACGCCGCCCGGCACGAGGGGGGCGTCGCCGCCGTCCTCCACCAGGACCGCCACCGCCCCCAGCTCCACGGCCTGCGCCACAGCCCGTGGACCAGGGCCACCCTCGGTGTGGCCGGGTACGGCGACGTAGAGCGAACCGGGGGTCGTGCGGTGGGCGTCGAAGGTGATGCCGGCGCTGATCCAGGCGGTGCCGGGGTCGCCCTGGAGAATGTGGTGGGTGTGGCCGTCGAGCAGTTCGTTCAGTTTCATGACTGTCCCCTCGAAGGCGGCTCTCCGGCACGCCGCACGTGTGCCGAGCGCCGAACGGAAGCCCGGAGGGGGACCGCGGAAGGGCCGCAGGGGAAAGCAGCGCCTGAGCTACTCAGCCCCGGGAGTCTACGCCCGGCAAACCGATGATCCCGTTCCGCCGGAGTACGCTGGCCGGACCCAGGACATTTCACGCGCCGGCCTCCTGCCGCCGTCCTCCTGCGGTGAGTGGATACACCGGGCACGGGTCCGGGGACGGGCCGAGTGCCGATGACCACTGATTCTTCGCTCGCTGCCGACCGCACGGCAGGCAGCGACTTCGCCGGACTGTCGAGGCTGATCGCCGGCGCGGGCCTGCTCGAACAGCGCCCCGGCTACTACGTCGCCCGGATCGGCGGCGTCGGTCTGCTGTACGCCGGCGTGTGGGCGGCCTTCGCGGTGCTGGGCAACTCGTGGTGGCAGCTGCTGACCGCCGGCGTGCTCGCGGTGCTGTTCGCCCAGGTCGCACTGGTCGCGCACGACCTCGCGCACCGCCAGGTCTTCCGGCTGCGCCGCCCCAGCGAGACGGCCGGGCGCATCGCCGGGAACCTGTGCATCGGCATGAGCTACGGCTGGTGGCAGGACAAGCACACCCGCCACCACGCCAACCCCAACCACGAGGACCTCGACCCCGACGTCCTGCCCGACATCCTGGTGTGGTCCTCCGACCAGGCGCGGGTGTCGCGCGGGCTGCCGCGCTGGATCGGTGCCCGCCAGGCGTACTGGTTCTTCCCGTTGCTCACCCTCGAGGGCATGAATCTGCACGTCGCCGGCTTCCGGGCGCTCTTCGCCCGCCGCCCGCCGCTGAAGCACCGGCGCCTGGAGGCGGCCCTGCTCTGCTTCCACGTGGTCGGCTACGCGGCCGCGCTGCTGCTGGTGCTGTCCCCGGTCAAGGCGCTGGTCTTCCTCGCCGTCCACCAGGCACTCTTCGGCCTGTACATGGGCTGTACGTTCGCCCCGAACCACAAGGGCATGCCCACCCTGACCGGCCACGACCGGCCGGACTTCCTCCGCCGCCAGGTGCTGACCTCACGCAACGTACGCGGCGGACGCCTGGTCGACCTCGCCCTCGGCGGCCTGAACCACCAGATCGAGCACCACCTCTTCCCCAGCATGCCCACGCCCCACCTGCGGCGGGCCCGGCCCATCGTGAAGGCGTACTGCGCCGAGCACGGCGTCACGTACACCGAGACGGGGCTGGTCGCCTCGTACGTCCAGGCGCTGCGGCACCTTCACCACGTGGGTGCGCCGCTGCGCCGCGCGACCGCGTAGGCCACGGGGCCGGTCCGAGCGGGACGGCCCGTGCGGGAGGCCGCCGGAGTAGAATGGCGATCACCGAGAGTTTTTTCGCATGCCGGCTTCCGTGTCGGCGTCGTTTTCGGCGAGTCACGACGCCGGGCGGATGCGGAATGTGCCGCGCCCGGGGACAGGCGCCACGCCATGGGCGTGATGACCCAGCCACTGGTCACCGGACCGGCGGTCCCCTCTCAGACCCAGCCACCGCAGACACTGCGCGTACGGCTGGCACCGGTCGGCGTGAAACCAGGACGCCTGGACGGGGCCTGGTGGCCCCGGTCGCGTGACCTGGCCGCCGAACTGCCCTCCCTGGTCGATGCGTTGAACCCCCGGTGGGGGCGCATCACCCACGTCTCGGTGAATTCCGCGCTCTGGCCGGTCGTTCCCCGGAAGGTCCCGGCCACCGGGCATGTGGTGCGCGTCGGCTGGTTCAACCCCGAACTGGACCGGCACGGGCTGCTGCTGCTCTCGTACACCGCGGGCCGCTGGGACCTGCTGGTGATCCCCCCGGAGACCGGCCCCGCCGCGGCCGACCGGCTGATGACCGCCGCGGCCGATCCGCACGGCATCCTCACCGCGAGCGCGTTGATGGCCGCCGAGGCGGCTCTCGTACACCCCACAGGGAGGTGACGGTTGCCATGGACAACGTCATCACCGTGGCCGTCATCCTCTCGATGATCGTCCTGGGAGCACTCATGATCCATCTGCTCAACGGCCAGCACGCCGAGCGCATCTCGGCCTTCCACTACAGCAAGCCCGTTCCCGGCGCCGCCACCCCCCGTCGCGACCACCGCGACGGCGGACGCGGACGGCTCCGCCCGCGCGGCAACCAGACCCGTTCCCGCCGGACGTGACGCATCCCGCCCGCCCCCGGCTCCTTCAGATTGCGAACTCCCTTGTGAATGACGACCGTTCCCTCCCCGCATCGGGCTTCGCCGAGGTCCGCATCACCGCCGCCTCCCCCGAGGTGGCACGGAAGATCGCGCAGGCGCTCCGCCGCTGGTTCGCCAGCACGGAGCAGCGCAGCTACCCCGCAGGCAGGTCGGGCAGCGGCACCCGCCTCCAGATCACCGTGGACACGACCCGCACCCCCGGGCCACCCACAGCCCTCCAGCCATGGCTGGCCCCCCGCGACAAGGCGGACTCCGTATGACCGCCCTGCGCCTCAATCTGCTGCCCGCCGGCGCCGGCCCGCACCGCCTGGACGGCGCCTGGTGGCCGCACTCCCACGACCTCGCCCGGGAACTCCCCGCGCTGCTGGCCGCCTTGGACGACCGATGGCCCGAGATCACCCGCATCACGGTCAGCCGCTCCCTCTGGCGTACCAGCCCCCGCCGCCTGCGCCTCCCGGACCGCGTACTGCACATCAACCGCTCCGACGTCATCCACAACCCGAGCGCGGTGTGCCTGCTGTCCTACGGCGTCGGCCGCTGCGACCTCCTCGTCGTACCGCCCGGCGCCTCACCCACCGAGGGCGAGCGCCTCATGGCCGCCGTAGCCGGCGACGACCTCGCCGCACCGGTGGGGGCCGGCTAGTTCACGAGTTCAGGCACGGTTGACCGATCGGGTGATGCCGGTGGCGATGGTGGTGGCAAGGATCCAGCCGGCGGCGGTGAGGACGTAACCGACCCACTGGGTTCCGGCGGTCGGGGTGAAGGCGGAGCCCTGGCCGAAGCCGACGACGGGGAGGAGGTGGTCGAGGGTGAAGACGACCGTGTTGAACGTCTCCGGGCCCTTGGGGTCGTTGCGTACGGGACGGTGGAGCGCGAAGACCACGGAACCGGCCGCCAGGAGGCCGAGGAGCCAGAGGGCGGCGCGGGTCGGGCGGTAGCCGTAGCCGACGGTGACGTCCTGGACGGCGCCCCAGAGGCGGGCGTACCAGGGGAGTATGCGGTGGCGGGCGCGTTCCTTGGCCAGGAGGACGGTGCGGGCCTCGGTCTCGTGGCCGAGGGCGCGGTAGGCGAGGGCGAGTTGCTCGAAGGGCTGGGGGGCGTAGCCGGAACGGTCGTGGGCCAGCCAGCGGAGCCGCTCCGGGGCGGACAGCGGGTCCTCGAAACGGTCGTAGCGCAGGCCGTCCAGCAGGAGGTCGTCGGGCCAGGTGGCCGGGGCGTCCTTGATGACGCCGAGCGAGGCGTGCCGGAGGTCGACGCGGCCCTCGGGGCCGAGGGTGGTGCGCAGGTCGGTCTCCCTGGCCTGGGTCTGCCACATGCGCAGCGCGGTCCCGCCCGGCGCGGTCAGCCGCGCATCCCGCAGGTTCAGTTCGCCGCCGACCCTCACGGCCGTGAGCGCGGTACGGCCTTCGGCCTCGAAGCCGCCCGTGAGGTGCAGACTGCCGCCGATCTCCAGGCCGTACGCGCGCAGCGCGGTGCCGCCGGGGTTGCTCAGCCGGGCGCCCCAGAGACGTACGCCGCCCGCGACGGTGGCGCCGGGGAGCCGCAACTCCCCTTCCGTACGCAGGCCGTTGCCGATGACATCGCCCTCGACCCGCATGCGGGATCCCGCGAGTGCGGCGCCGCCGGGGTTCGAGAGCCGCGCGCCGGTCAGGTCGAGGTCGCCGCCGACCTGCGCGCCGCGCAGAACCACTTCGCCCTCGGCGGTGAAGCCGTCGCGCATCCATATGTGGTTCCCCACCTGGACGCGGTTGGCGGCGAGGGCCGGCCCGTCGGGGTTGGACAGGTGGGCACCGTTCAGTTCGAGGCTGCCGTCGATGTGGGCGCCGTCCAGCCGCAGGAAGTCCGTGACCCGGCTCGCGCTGAACCGGACGTTGCCGTTGACGGTGGCGTGGGAGGCGTTGAGGTCGGCCAGGTGGCAGCGCTTGAGGCTGAGCTGGCGCAGGTGGGACCCGTAGAGGCTGACGGAGTCGGTGAAGTGACAGCCCCTCAGGGTGATCCGGTACGGGATGTCGGCGTAGTCCAGGTCGAGGGCACCGACCACCCTCGCGCCCCGGAGCCGTAGGGCGGCGATCCGCCCGGGCTCCGGGGCCCACGGTCCGTCTGCGCCGCCGAGCAGCAGCAGCGCGAGCAGTTCGGCCCGGATCACACGTTCGGGCCCGTACGGGTCGCCGTCGCCGAAGTCGGTCTCCTCACCCCGTGCGAAGGCGTCCCGTACGAGCCGTTCGGTGTCGGTCAGATCATGGTCCCGCAGCACCCGGCAAGGCTATCCGGAGGACAGCTCAGTCAACCCTGGCCGCCAGGGGCGACTTCGCCCCGCTCACCGCGAGGTACAGCAGCCCGGAGACGATCACGCCGATGAACCACGAGTACGGCCCCAAGGTCGAGCCGTAACCCGACGGCCCGTACACCGGAAGGATGCTGGAGAAAACCGCGCCGATGGCGGCCGCGGCGAAGGCGCGGATGTTCCAGCCGCCCTGGAAGCGGAACTCGCCGGCCTCGTCGTAGAGCCCGGGGACGTTGAGCTGGGCCTTCCGGAGCAGGTAGTAGTCGACCACGACGACGCCGAAGATCGGGCCCATGGTGGAGCCGATGGCGTTGACGAAGCTGGGCGCGTTGTCCCAGGGGTGCAGGGGATAGAGGAGCAGGGCGACGGTGGCGGCGATGAGGCCGCCGCGGCGGAAGTCGACGTACTTCGGGGCGACGTTGGCGAAGTCGAAGGCGGGGCTGACGAAGTTCGCCACGACGTTGATGCCCAGGGTCGCCACGGCGAAGGTCAGGGCGGCGAGCAGCACGAGGAAGACGCTGTCGAACCTGGCCGAGATCTGGGCGGGTTCGAGGATGACCTGGCCGTAGACCTTGCTGGCGGCGGCCGTGGTGAGGGCGGCGACGAGGGAGAAGAGGATGAGGTTGACCGGCAGGCCCCAGACGTTGCCCTTGCGCAGAGTGCGTTCGTCGGGGGCGAAGCGGGCGAAGTCGCCGAAGTTGAGGAAGAGCGCGGCGAAGTAGGTGACCCAGGTCGCGGCGATGGCGGCGATCGCGGCCAGGGAGCCGGGGCTGACGCTCAGGCCGGTGGCGCTCTTGGCCAGGGTGGCCAGGTCGGCGGCGGGCATGTCGACGGAGAAGGACAGGGCGCCGGCCTTGACGGACAGGACGACGGCCAGGGCGAGCATCATCAGCCACACCGCCGGGCCGGCGAAGTCCTGGAAGCGGCGGACGGTCTCCATGCCCTTGCTGATGATGAGCAGTTGGGCGGCCCAGACGCCCAGGAAGCAGACCACTTCCAGCCCTGTGTGACCGAGCAGGTGAGTGGTCGCGTTGAAGTGCTTGGGGCCGCTGTAGCGGGTGAGGAAGGCGACGATCGCGCCGGCCGCCGCGCTGGTCTGGGCGCCGTACCAGAAGGTGGCGACCACCGCCCGCACCAGCGCCGGGACGTTCGCGCCGAAGGTGCCGAAGGAGGCCCGCGCCAGCACCGGGTAGGGCACGCCGGTCCTGACCCCCGCCTTGCCGATCAGGGTCATGAGCCAGAAGATCACGAGCGAGCCGACACCGATGCCGACCAGGAACTTCCAGGTGTTGCCGGCGACGAGGAACAGGCTGGCGGCGAGGAAATAGCCGTACAGGCTGTGCACGTCCGAGGTCCAGACGTTGAAGATGCTGAACGCGCCCCACTTGCGCTCGGTGGCGGGCGCGAGGTCGTCGTTGTAGAGCCGGGGCGAGTATCCCGCCGGTATGGGGGTCGGGGTGGTGCTGCTCTCCGTCGCCGTCATGGCTTCCTCCCTGTGATCAGGTACAGGGAAAGGGCAGGTCATGTCCGGACGATTCCGGACGAGTTACGAGCCGGTCAAACGGGGCGAACATGCCAACCCGGCGACCGACCCGTGCCCACGGCCTCAGCGCACGACGCGTGTGTGCGAGACCAGTCGCTCCCCGTCGAAGACATGCAGGCTGATGGCCGGCGGCAGGTCGAAGTCGAGGGCGTCGTCCTCGGTCCACCCCTCCGGCAGCATCCGTTCCTCCGGCAGCATCAGAGTGGATACGACTCCGGGGGCGACGACGAGCGGCACTCCCGCGAAGACCGCCGAGGCGGCGGTGTGGGCGTGCCCGGCGAGGACTGCCTTGGCGTGCCGGTGCCGCGCCAGTACGTCCGCCAGGCGCTCGGGGTGCGTGAGCCGGATCGCGTCCACCGACGGCAGGCCGAGCGCGACGGGCGGGTGGTGCATGCCGACCAGAACGGGGCCGTCCGCGCCCGCGAGTTCGGCGTCGAGCCAGGCGATGGTCCCGTCGTCCAGGTAGCCGTCGTGGCGGCCGGGGATGCTGGAGTCGCAGAGCACGACGGTCAGGCCGTCGTCCAGACGCAGGACCTGATTGACGGGGCCGGGGCCGGTGCCGGTTCCGGGGCCGGTGCCGCCCGGCTCGTCCAGGAGCACCTTGCGGAACTCGGCGCGGGAGTCGTGGTTGCCGGGGCAGACGATCGTGGGCGCGTCGTAGCACATCGCCTCGCGGGCGATCTCGTACTCCTCGACGAGACCGTGGTTGGCGATGTCGCCGGTGACGACGACGTCGGCGACCGGCCCGGGGAGCCCGTTGAGGTAGTCGCGGACCCGGACCGCCCGGTCGGCGCTCGCGTCGCTGCCGCCGATGTGCAGATCACTGACGTGGGCGATGATCACGCCGACCAGGGAACCATACGAAGCGGCTGGTTGACCTTGTCCTTGGGGGAACCCCCAGCATCGGTGCCGCCGGGCGAGCCGCCCGGAGGGAGGAGGGTCTGGCCGGATGGGACTGCTGACGATCGGGGCGTTCGCGAGGGCGTCGCGGCTGTCGCCGAAGGCGCTGCGGCTGTACGACGAGCTGGGCCTGCTGCCGCCCGCCCAGGTCGACCCGGCCACCGGCTACCGCTTCTACGACCCGGCCCAGCTGGAGCGGGCCCGGCTCGTGGCCTGGCTGCGCCGCATCGGGATGCCGCTGGCCCGGATCCGCGAGGTCTGCGGGCTCCAGGCCGCCGCGGCCGCCGACGAGGTCCGGGCGTACTGGGCCGAGGTCGAGGCGGACACCGCTGCCCGGCGGGAGCTGGCCACCTTCCTCATCGACCACCTGTCCTGGAAGGACGCCGCCGAGACGCCGCACTCCACCCCGCCCGCCGCCTCGCCCCTGGCCATCCGCTACGCGACCCTCTCCGACCCCGGCCGGGTGCGCGACACCAACCAGGACGCGGCCTACGCCGGCACCCGGCTGCTCGCCGTCGCCGACGGCTACGGCCGGCGCGGGGCCCCCGCCAGCACCGCCGCCATCGAGGCGCTGAAGGGGCTGGAGACCGACACCCTCCCCGCCGGCGAACTCCTCAACGTCCTCCAGGACGCGGTCCGCCGGGCCGGGCAGGCCGTCCAGGACCTCGACCCGGCCGCCGAGTCCGGAACCGGCGCCGACTCCGGCACGACGCTCACCGCGATGCTCTGGACCGGCTCGCAGCTCGCCCTCGTACACATCGGCGACTCACGCGCCTACCTGCTCCGCGACGGCGAGCTCTTCCAGATCACCCACGACCACACCCTCGTCCAGTCCATGGTCGACCAGGGCCGCCTCACCCCCGACGAGGCCACCTCCCACCCCCAGCGCTCCCTCCTCCTCCGCGCCCTCACCGCCGAAGCCGCCGACACGGCCTCCCCGGAGCCCGACCTCCACCTGCACGACGCACGCCCCGGCGACCGCTACCTGCTCTGCTCCGACGGCCTGTCCACCGTCGTGCCCGCCGATGACCTGTGCCGCGTCCTGTCCGCGACCCCCGACCGCGAGCAGGCCGTACGGGACCTCGTCGCCCTGGCCAACCAGGTCGGCGGCCCGGACAACGTGACGTGCGTGGTGGCCGACGTGGTGGAGCCGGGGCTCTAGGTGGAGCCGGGGCACTAGGCGCGGCTGTGGCTCCAGGTCTCGTACGGCTCGGAGGAACCGTCCGCCCCCTCGGCCCGTGTCCAGCCCCAGGACCGGTAGGCCGCCAGCGCCGGGGTGTTCGTCCGCTGCACGCGGGCCGTGGCGAGTGCCGCGCCCGCGCGAGTGAGGAGCTGCTCCAGGAGGCGGGTCGCGACCCGCCTGCGGCGGTGGGAGGGGAGCACCATGACCTCCACGACGGTGAAGACCTGGCCGGCGGCGGAGGTGAGGTCCTCGTGCCCGGGCCAGGAGGAGTCGCCGCGGTCGGTACGGAAGCCGCAGACGCACCCCACGACGGCGCCCGCCTCGCTGGCGATCATCATGTCGAAGCCCGGGTGCTGGACGTAGTCGGCGAAGCGCCGCAGAAAGTCCTGGCGGTCGTGGAATTCCGCCCCTGGCCCGCCCCCGTAGGCCTCGACGTACAGGTCCGCGAAGGCCTCGCGCTGCTGCTCCGCCTGCCACCTGCTGAGATGCCGCAGGAACACCATGTCCGCCATGTGTCTCATCGTGACACCGCGCGAGGATCCGGGAAATAGCGCGTGGTGAGGTACGGTGTGGGCAGTGTGAGCTGCGGTGACGCGTGCCCTTGCCGTGAATCTCCCGCTTCGATGAGATCTGTGCTAGCTTCGGATCAGTTGCAGTTTTGGTACCCATGATTTCTGTGTGCGCCTGACGGGATGTGACCCTCGGGCGCATTTTCGTTTTTACGGCCGTCCGGATGGGGTCAATGCGGCGACGCGGTAATGCACGAGGTGTGTATTTCCGGCAATGCCCCTATCAGAGGAGATTGACAATGGCTACTGGCACCGTGAAGTGGTTCAACGCGGAAAAGGGCTTCGGCTTCATCGAGCAGGACGGCGGCGGCGCCGACGTCTTCGCCCACTACTCGAACATCGCCACCTCCGGCTTCCGTGAGCTTCAGGAGGGCCAGAAGGTGTCGTTCGACGTCACGCAGGGCCAGAAGGGCCCGCAGGCCGAGAACATCATTCCGGTCTGATCCGGGACGAAGCACCACCTGGCCGGGGGCCCGCACCACGACGGTGCGGGCCCCCGGCTTCGCTGCCTGCGCGGCTACCTTCGCCCGCCGTTCCGTGAGAGTCTGGCGACACTGGCCCCGCCCACCTACCCCTTGCTGAGGCATGATGCGCGTCACCATCGCCCGCCGACACTTCTACATCCACGCGATCGAGGTGGAACAGGCGATGAGCGGGGTCACTCCCGAGCCCGTCTCCGGTGCCTCGATCAAGATCGGCGGGATCACCTATCCCCCGATGCAGGTCGGCGCCGTTGTGACCCGCCAGGATCGTCGCGACTTCAGCGCGGGCGAGGTCATCCGGGCAATGCGTGCTCTGGGCTTCACCTGCGAGACCGGTGCCAACAGCAATTCCGGCGGTATCTGACCGTTGTCAGTGGCGCCCGGCATCATGGGGTGATGCCGCCGCCGCCCCGCCCGCTCAACCCGCCCCGCTCCCTGAGCCCCGCGACCGAGTCGATGACACTGCTCGTCGCCGCAGTGATCGTCCACGACCGCGAGAACGACCGCGTCGTCCTCATCCAGCGCGGCCCCGAGGCCACGTTCGCCCAGGGCCTGTGGGATCTCCCCTCCGGCAAGGCCGACCCCGGTGAGCCCGTCACCGCGACCGCCGTACGCGAGCTGCGCGAGGAGACCGGCATCGTCGTCGACCCGGCCTCCCTCCGCCTCGCCCAGCTCATCCACGGCGCCTGGGGCGTCGAGTCCCCCAACGGCTTCCTCACCGTGGTCTTCGCCACCGACGAGTGGTCCGGCGAGCCTCGCAATACCGAACCGGCCAAGCACTCCCATGCCGGCTGGGTCGATGTCGCCGCCATCCCCGAAGCATTTGTCCCGAGCACGTCGAACGCTCTCGCCCATTACCTGGCCGGCGCCTCGAAGGTGCTGCTTCACGGCTGGGACGGCTGACGCGTTTTCTGAGTAGGGTCGCCGACCGTGGAATACATACTGCCGCTGCTGGCCATTTCCCTCTTCGCGTACGGACTGACGGTTTCGGCCATGGAGAGCAAGATCAAGCGTGTGGAGCGCAAGCTCGATCTGCTGCTGCGGCATCTCGGTGTCGACGAGCCGACGCCCGCCGGGCTGGAGCGGGTGCGGGAGCAGCTGCGGCAGGGCCGGAAAATCCAGGCCATCAAGATCTACCGTGAGCTCACGGGCGCGGATCTGAAGGAGGCCAAGGAAGCGGTCGAGCGGCTGGACGGTCAGGGCGGCGTCGAACAGCTGTGACGGACGGGCTCGTTGAAGCCACTCATCGAAGGCGCTGGAAGACGCTCAATGGCGGGGCTCTTTGCCGGGGCTCTTTGACGGGCTCGACGCGGCCCTTTGCGGGGGCACTTGAACGCCCCGGCGTGGTCATCCGTATCCCTCACCGACCGGGATCGTCACGCACCCCCGCCGAGATCGAGATCGTGAGGACCAGCCGATGACCACCGCTCACTCCAGCCTCTCCTCCCTCCAGGCCCTCCCCGACGGGGAAGCCGAGCTCCAACTGGTCGTCCACCTGCGCTGGGAGGACCTCGCCGCCCTCGGCCGCGAGGCCAGCCGGCTCGCGGTGCGCATGCAACGCCCCGTCGGTCTCGACGAGGCCGCCACCCACCACCTCCGCAGCCGCCTCGCCGCCCCGGCGGCGCCTGCCCCCACCCCGGAACCGGCCGCCCCGACCGCCGCGCCGATCGCCATCACCGCCGGTCACACCGCTGGTCACACCCAGCAGGCCCAGCAGCCCGTCTCCACCGGCGCCCACGCGGCCGTCGCCGAGCACTCCGCGCGCGTGTCGTCGCTCGCCGGCCGGGCCCAGCAGGACCAGACGCCTGCGGCAGGCTGATCCGGGGGCCGTTGGCGTGGCCCTGGTGACATCTGTCGTGCCGGACCGGTGACCGACGCATCTGCCCACGCCTCCCCCTGGCACGGCAGTCTTGAGTCGGACACCGATCCGACACCCGGGGGGACAGGCAGACATGGACACATCCGGCAACGGCCTCGCCAACAGCGCGCTCTACGCGGTCATGCTGTGGTCGGCCGTCCTGGCCGCCCTGCGCATGCGGTCCCTTCGGCCGCGGCGGGCTCCGTTCCCGGTGGCGGCGCTGACGTTGTGGCTGCTGGTCGCCGTGCCCTCCCTCCTCCAGCTCGCCTTCCCCTCGATCTACCGCGCTCTCCACCGCGCGCCCGACCTGATCACGCAGCACGGCCAGTGGTGGCGGCTGCTCACCGCCGTCCTCGTCCAGGACGGGGGCGTCGGCGGCACCGCCTTCAACCTGGCCGCGCTCGCGGTCGTGGCCGTCGTCGCCGAACGCCTCTGGGGCCCCCGCCCCACGCCGGCGATCTTCGCTGCCTGCGCCCTGGCCATGAACGTCCTCGGCGTCTGGTGGAACGCCGAGGGCGGCGGCAACTCCGGCGCCACCTTCGGCCTCGCGATGAGCATGGCCGGCCTCGCGCTGCTGCGCGGCGACGGCCGTGTCCGCGTGCTCGCGCTGCCGGCCTGCGGCGCCGCCGTCGTCCTCGTCGCCATCGGTGACGGGCACGGCGTGGTCGCCCTGTTCGGCGCGGCGCTGGGTGTGGCGGTAGGCATGGCGCCGGGTACGGCGGCCGGAATGTCGGCGCCGGTCACCGCGTTGCCCGCACATGACGACCGACAGCAGGCCTGAAGTCGCCGAACTGCGGCTCGTGGTGACCGCCGAGGACTACGAAGCGGCGCTCGCGTTCTACCGCGACGTCCTCGGTCTGCCCGAGCGGGCCGCGTTCACCTCCCCCGGCGGCCGCGTGACCATCCTCGAGGCCGGCCGCGCCACCCTGGAGATCGCCGACCCGCCGCACGCCACGTACATCGACACGGTCGAGGTGGGCCGGCGGGCGGCCGGGCACATCCGGGTCGCCTTCCAGGTCCCGGACGCCGAGGCGGCCACCCGGCGGGCGGAGCGGGCGGGCGCGACCGTGGTCAAGGACCCCGTGATCACTCCGTGGAACTCCCTGAACGCCCGCCTCGAAGGGCCGGCCGGCCTTCAGCTGACCCTGTTCGAGGAGCTCGGCTGACCGGCTCTGCCGCCTCCGGCTTCGCGACCTGACCGCTCTCCCCGAAGTAGGCCCGGGACAGCCGCACCCTCAGCCGCCGGCCCCGACCCGACCCGTTGACGACGATCTTCGAGGGGCTGGCCGCCGACCGAGGCGCCATCGACCTCATGACCACCGGCCTGCGCGGCGTGCCCTCCCTCGACTCACTGCACGGGCACAACCACGAGACCGTCTCGGTCCTCATCACCCGCGCCCAGCAACAGGGCACCGTACGCGGCGACATCGTGGCCGAGGATCTCCTCTTCCTCCTGGCCGCCCTCGCCAAGCTGGTCCCGCTGTCCGCCGCCGTCGTGCCGGACGCCTGGCGCCGCTACCTCACCCTGTTCCTCGACGGGCTGCGTCCGGCGGCGGCCCGGCCGCTGCCCGCGCCGCCGCTCAGCATGGAGGAGATCGGCGACGTGCTGGAGCAGATGGGGTCATAGGTGGCCTGTGTCGTTCCACAGGCGAAGGGACGGCAGCCGGTCGGGGGCGTAACAGAGCACCGTCAGGGCGGCGTTGTCGTGGTTGAGGCCCAGCCAGCGCCACGGCGGTGCGTGCAGCGCGGCCCGAACCAGCCAGCCGACCAGGAAGTTGTGGGTCACGACCAGTTCGTGGACCTCCCCGTCCCCTTCGACGGGGCCGGTGAATGCGTTGAGGGCTCGGCGGGCGAGGGCTTCGCCCTCCCGTCGCTCCTGCTCGGTGTACCCGTCCAGGAAGCGCAGCAGCTAGCCGGCCGACTCGGCGGGCAACTCGTGCTTGTCGGGGGCGTACGGGACGTAGTCCCCGGCCATCGCCGACTCACGCAGCGGTACGCCGTCCAGCTGCTCGCCCACCAGCGCCGCGGTCTGCGCCGCCCGGGCCAGCGGGCCGTGGTGGACGACGGACAGCGGCACGTCCCGCAGCCGCTCGCCGAGGCGGGCGGCCTGGCGGCGGCCGGTGTCCGTGAGGCCGCTCTCGTCGGGCAGTGCCTGGGCGTGGCGGGCGAGATAGAGGTAGCGGGTCGCGTTGTGGGTCATGGCGTTGGGGACGTTGATCCGGAACGGCCGGTTGCCGTCGTGGGAGGATTCACCTGCGACGATCAGAAGATCAGCAGCCGGTCTGCGGGAGGACGAGCGCCCCATGCGTGACGAGACGATCGAGAACTTCCTGGAGCGGCTGGCCGCACGCGTGCCCGCACCGGGCGGAGGCGCGGCAGCCGCCCTGCACGCGGCGCAGGGCGCGGCGCTGGTGGGCATGGTCGCCCGCTACAGCACCGGCGAGAAGTACGCGCAGCACCGCGAGACCGTCGAGCGGGTCATCGCCGAGAGCGACGAACTGCGGGCCACCGCGCTCCGGTTGGCGGAGGACGACGCGGCGGCCTTCACCGCCGTCACGGACGCGTACAAGCTGCCGAAGGCCACTGACGAGGAGGCCTCGGCCCGTTCCGCCGCCATCGCCGCCGCGCTGGTCGGCGCGGGTCGGCCCCCGGCCGAGGTGATCGCGGTCGCGGGCCGGGTGGTCGACCTGGCCGCCGAGTTGCTGCCGATCGGCAACCCCAATGTTGTCTCGGACGTGGCCGCCGCCACCGAGGCGGCCCGCGCCGCCGCGACCACCGCCCGTGTGAACGTCGAGATCAACCTCGGTGGCATCAAGGACGAGCAGGCCCGCGCCGAACTCACCGCCTCGGCGGACGCGGTGGACGGCATCGCCGCCCGCGCCGAGCACGTCACGGACGCCGTGCGGAAGGAGATCGCCAAGTGAGCGCGCTGGTCCTGTCGGGCAAGGAGCTCGCCGCGTCGATCCGTACGGAGACCGCCGCCCGCGCCTCCGAGCTGACGGCCGCGGGCCGGCCGCCGAAGCTGGCGGTCGTCATCGCGACGGCGGACGAGTCCAGCGCCTGGTACGTACGCTCCATCGCGCGCGCGGCGGAGAGGGCCGGCATCGCGTGCGACCTCGTCGACCTCGGTGTCGACGCGAGCGCGGCGGAGATCCGCGCCCGGCTGGCCGCGCTCAGCGACGACCCCGGCGTGCACGGGATCATCCTGCAGACCCCGCTCCCGGACGGGGCCGCGCTGGAGGACCTCGCCTCGGCCATCGCCTTCGGGAAGGACGTGGACGGCGCGAATCCGCTCAGCCTCGGGCGGCTGGCCGCCGGGCTCCCCGCCTACGCGCCCGCCACCGCCGAGGCGGTCGTGGCGATCCTCGACCACCACAAGGTCGAGCTGACCGGCCGCCATGTCGCGGTCGTGGGCCGGTCGACGGTCGTCGGCAAGCCCGCCGCACACCTGCTGCTCGACCGGAACGCCACCGTCACCGTCTGCCACTCCCGTACGGCCGACCTGGCCGCCGTCACGTCGGCCTGCGATGTCGTGGTGGCCGCCGTCGGGCGGGCGGGGCTGATCACCGCGGCGCATGTGCGCCCGGGGGCGGTCGTGGTCGACGTCGGCACCAATCCGACGGAGGACGGTGGCCTGGTCGGCGATGTGGACGCGGAGTCGGTCGCGGCGGTGGCGGGCGCGCTGACGCCGGTGCCGGGTGGGGTCGGGCCGGTGACCACGGCTCTGCTGTTGCAGCACACGGTGCGGGCGGCGGCATTATAGGGGCGCGACCGTAGTTGTGTGGACCGTGTGAAAGCAGAGGCCGACGAGACTGTCCGCTCTCACATTCGTATGGCAGTCTCATTTCCGTCGTCATCCTTACGACCGAAGAGAAGACCCTGTGGCGCCCCTGCCCATCACCCTTGCGGCACGCCTGCTGCCCACCGTCGTCCTGGCGATCGTCGGCTGGTCCATGACGACGACCGGCAACTCGACCGCGGATGCGGGCAGCCGGAACTCAGCCGTGTCGCCCGCACCGTCCTCCTCGTCCTCCGGTTCCGGTTCCGGTACCGGTACGAATTCGGGGTCGGGGTCAGGCGCGTCGTACTCCACGCCGCCCGCGGCCTGCGGTTCGATCACGGCCGCCACCCTCAAGAAGCTCGTCCCGGACGTCAAACCAGCCGGCAAGGAGCTCAAGCTCACCGACCCGACGCACCGGACCGGATGCTCCTGGAACGCCCTCAAGGGCTTCGACTACCGCTGGCTCGACGTGACCTTCGAGGTCGCCGCCGCCGACAACGGCACGACAGGCCAGAGCGCCGAGGCGACCGCCCGCAAGACCTACGCCGCACAGAAGAAGACCTCGGCCCTGACCGGGCTCGGCGACGAGGCCTCCGTCAGCACATCGCTGACCAAGGAGAGCGGCCAGCAGACGCAGGAGGCGGTCCTCGTCGTACGCAAGGGCAACGCTCTGGTCACCGTCACGTACAACGGCAGCGACTTCGAGACCAAAAAGGCCCCGAGCGCCACCGACGTACGCCAGGGCGCGCTGTCGGCCGCGAAGGAAGCCCTCACCGCGCTCGGCAAGGCCTCGACCGTCGCTTCCTGAGCCTGCTCGGCCCCGGCCGCGGGACCGTTACGGCTGCTCGGCGGTGAGGTATCGCTGCACGGTGGGCGCCACCCATGCGATCACCTCCTCCCGGGTCATGGCGACGGCGGGCGGAAAGCGCAGCACGTACCGGGCCAGCGCCATACCCAGGATCTGCGAGGCCGCCAGCGCCGCGCGGGTGGCCGCCTGGCCGGGGTCGGGGCAGGCCACCGCCGCGATCGGGCCTATCTGTCTGCGGAAGATCTCCTGCATGCGCTCGGCGGCGGCTTCGTTGGTCGCACCCGCCCGCAGCAGCGCGGCGAAGGTCTCGTCCGCCTCCCACCGGTCGAGGAAGTGGGCGGTGAGCGCCGCGCCCAGGTGCGTGGTCGGTATGACGCTGACGTCGGGCAGCCGCAGATCGAAGTCGGACGCGGCCGCGAACAGCCCCTCCTTGTTGCCGTAGTAGCGCATCACCATCGACGGGTCGATGCCCGCCTCCTTGGCGATGGCGCGGATGGTGGCGCGTTCGTAACCGTCGGAGGAGAAGCGGTCGCGGGCGGCGGCGAGGATCGCGGCGCGGGTGGCGTCGGAGCGGCGGGTCGGGGTCGGTGGTGCCATGTCCACAAGCGTAGGCCAACAAGCGTTGACATGTCGAGGCAGGGCGGTTTACTGTTGTCAACAAGCGTTGACCAACAACCGTTGGCATTCGTAGGAGCTCGTGGATCCGCAGGAGGAAGCCATGACCGGCAAGACCCCCGCTCGCACGGACGTCCTGATCGTCGGAGCCGGCCCCACCGGCCTGCTCCTCGCCGGAGACCTCGCCACGGCCGGAGTCTCCGTCACCGTGCTCGAACGGCGGCCCCACGAGGTCAGCAACCTCAGCCGTGCCTTCGCTGTCCACGCCCGCGCCCTTGAGCAGCTCGACGCCCGCGGCCTCGCCGACGACCTCGTCGCCGCCGGCCACCCCCTCGACCGCCTCCGCCTCTTCGGCCGCCTCTCCCTCAACCTGACCGGCCTGGCCTCCCGCTTCCCCTTCGTCCTCATCGCTCCCCAGTACGAAGCCGAGCGCATACTGGAGCGTCGCGCCGTCAAGGCCGGCGTGCGCTTCGTGTACGGGGCCGAGGTCACCGGCCTGCGTCAGGACACAGAAGGCGTCGAGCTGGAGGTACACGACGGCGACGGCTCCGTCGCCCTCCACCGCGCCGCCTACGCCGTGGGCACCGACGGCCACCGCAGCGCCGTACGTGCCGCCCTCGGTCTGCCCTTCCCCGGTCAGTCCGTCATCAAGTCCATGGTCCTGGCCGACGTCCGCCTCGCGGAGAAGCCCGAAGGCCTGCTCACCGTCCAGACCACCGGCAGTGCCTTCGCCTTCATCGCCCCCTTCGGCGACGGCTGGTACCGCGTCATGGGCTGGGACCGGCTGGTCCAGCACGCCGAAACCGACCCGCTCGACCTGCGCGAAGTCCAGGACCTCGCCCGCCGCGCCGTCGGCACCGACTACGGCATGTACGAGGCCCGCTGGCTCTCCCGCTTCCACAGCGACGAACGCCAGGCCCCCGCCTACCGCGTCGGCCGCGTCCTCCTCGCCGGCGACGCCGCCCACGTCCACTCCCCCGCCGGCGGCCAGGGCATGAACACCGGCCTCCAGGACGCCGCCAACCTCGGCTGGAAGCTCGCCGCCGTCCTCACCGGCCGGGCCGACGACTCCCTCCTCGACACCTACCAGTCCGAACGGCACCCCGTCGGCCGCCTCGTCCTCCGCAGCAGCGGCGGCATCATCCGACTCGCCATGGCCCACAACCCCCTCCAGCGTGCCGCCCGCGACCTCCTCGCCTCCCTCGTCACCCACCTCCGCCCCCTCAACCGCAAGGCCATGGGCGTCATCAGCGGCATCGGCATCTCCTACGCCCCCGCAGGCCCCGGCGCCCACCCCCTCGCCGGCAAGCGCGCCCCGGACGTCCGCCTGGCCGACGGCAGCCGCCTGTACGAGGCGCTCCGCGCGGGCAGGTTCGTCCTCGTCACCCCGGCCGGTGAGCCGGCCACGGACCCCCGGGTCACCCCGGCGACCTGGTCCGGCGACCGCCGCATCACCCTGCTCGTCCGCCCCGACGGTTACATCGCCTGGGCCTCGGACACGGCCGACCCGGCGGCCCTCCGGGATGCCCTCGACCGCTGGACGGGCCCGGCCATATGACGGTGCCGCGAGGGTGCCCTTCGGGTCCTCCGCCTTGCCCCGCCTATGCTGCAGGGACAGCCCCTCAACTGGTGAAAGGCCCCGCGACATGAGCCCCCGCACCGCAGTCGTCACCGGCGCAAGCAGCGGCATCGGCGCCGCCACCGCCCGCAAACTCGCCACCGCCGGCTACCACGTCGTCCTCACCGCCCGCCGCGCCGACCGCCTCGAATCCCTGGCCAAGGAGCTCACCGCCGCCGGTGCCTCGGTCTCCGCCCACGCCCTCGACGTCACCGACCGCCCCGCCGTCGACGCCTTCGCGGCCTCCCTCCCCGAAGTCCACGTCCTCGTCAACAACGCGGGCGGTGCCTTCGGCGCCGAGTACGTCGCCAAGGCCGATCCCGACGACTGGCGTGCGATGTACGAGGTCAATGTGCTGGGCGTCCTGAATGTCACCCAGGCGCTGCTCCCCGCACTGACCGCGAGCGGTGACGGCACCGTCGTCATCCTGTCGTCCACGGCGGGCTTCGTCGCCTACGAGGGCGGTGGCGGTTACGTCGCCGCCAAGCACGGCACCCATGCGATCGCGGCCACGCTGCGGCTGGAGCTGTGCGGCGATCCGGTCCGGGTCATCGAGATCGCTCCGGGCATGGTGAAGACGGACGAGTTCGCGGTCACCCGCTTCCGGGGCGACGCGGACAAGGCCGCGGCCGTCTACGAGGGCGTGGCCGAGCCGCTCACGGCCGACGACGTCGCCGACACCATCGTGTGGGCGGTCACGCGTCCGTCGCACGTGAATGTGGACCTGCTCGTGGTTCGGCCCCGGGCACAGGCGGCGCAGCACAAGGTGCACCGGGTGCCCGGGGAGGGGTGAGCCGGCGCTCCGCGTCGTCGAGGGCGTCGGGGCGGCGTGCGGCCGCCCCGACGCGACCGCCGCCGACGCCCGCCGCCGGGCCGAGAAGCAGAGCCCCTCACCCCACCAGCGTCATCCGCCAGAACCGGTGAATCACCTCGCCGTATCCCCGGTGCGTCGGGTTCCGGCCCACATGGGCGAACGTCCAGTCCCGCGCCGCCTCGAAGTCCTCATCCGCCGGCCCCTCCGCCCCGCAGGTCGTGCAGCGGAACTCGAAGACGATCGGCGGCGCCTCCGGTGCGGTCTCCGGGCTGATGGTCCAGTCGGCGTACCGGACCACCGTGTGCGGTCGCTGCCGTGGCCCGGTCAACGCCCCCACCTCCGGCCCGCGTTCGCGTTGGCGGCGGCCACTCGCGCGCTCAGGCGCTCCGCCGCCGTCGCCGGTCGTACGCACTCCGGCCGGGCATCCCACTCCCGGCCGCCCCCGATCGGCCTGAGCTGTACGTAGGGGCCCTCGCGCCCCATCACCACGCCGACCGCGTCCCGGGCGGCGTCGATCACCACCTCACCCACCTCCGGCGTCCCGGTTCCGCTCGCCCCGTCCATGCAGGCCACTCCATCCCTCCGTGAGCAGGAAATCACGTTCCGTACTCACAGACTTCCCAACCCCGCGTACCCTGACCACTGCAAACGGCTCCACAGCCGCGCTGTGGACTGCGCGACAAGGGGGTCCCGCACCTTGCCCGAGCCCTACGGCGGCCCGGAGTACTTCGGCTCCGAAGTACGCCACGCCCGCCTCCACTCCGGCCTCACCCAGAAAGACCTCGCCGCCCGCACCAACTACGGCTCCTCGTACGTCGGCATGGTCGAGAACGGCGAACGCCTCGGCAGCGCCGACTTCGCCCACGGCTGCGACAAGATCTTCGACACCAGTGGCTACTTCGCGCGCCTGCGCGAGCGGTTGAGCGAACGCGGCCATCCGGAGTGGTTCGTGCCGTACATCCAGTACGAGAGCACGGCGACCCAGATCCTCGACTAGAGCGCGAACCTCGTCATGGGCATCCTGCAGACCGCTGCCTACGCCCGCGCGCTCTTCCGGGCCGCGTACCCCCGGGACGAGTTGGAGCTGACCGACGAGAAGGTGGAAACGCGTATGCGACGCCGCGAGGTGCTGCAACGCGAGGGGCCGCCGCTGCTGTGGGTGATCCTCGACGAAGGCTGTCTGCGCCGCGTCGTCGGCAGCCCGGACGTCATGCGCAAACAGCTCGCCTACCTGATGGAACAGGCAGAGTCCCCGCACATCGCCCTGCAGGTCCTCCCCTTCGCCAGCGGCGCGCCCACCGCCACCGAGAGCTTCACGGTGCTGAAGTTCGAGGGCGAGCCGAGTGTCGTCTACGCCGACACCCCGCTGTCAGGCCTCGTGTATGACTCGCCGAAGGACGTGTCCAACGCCTTGGAGAAGTATGAACGCTTGCGCGCGGACGCCCTCTCCCCGGAGGATTCAATTGCCATGATCCGCAGGGCGATTGAGGAGCTGTCTCGATGACCCCACAGTGGGAGAAGTCCAGCTACAGCAATGGCGAAGGCGGCCAGTGCGTCGAGTTCGCCCGCAACCTCGCAGCCTCCACGGGCACCATCCCCGTACGCGACAGCAAGGCCCCGGAAGGTCCGGCCCTCGCCTTCTCCCCCGCCGCCTGGACGACGTTCGTGAACGCCGTCCGGGAGGGCCGCAGTCAGTAGTAGTGAGGACCCTCCGCGGGCCGGCCCGGGAAGACGACTTCGAACCAGAGGTGTTCGACCCAGCGCAGGTGGTAGCACCGGACGGGATGGCCTGCCAAAGTCGGATGGCCGAGGGGAGATCCCCTCGGCCATCCGTCAATCAGGCGTCAACCGCGATACGGCTCCCAGCCGCTATTGCTTTCGCATCGTCCGGCGCACTGCCACTGCGATCCCTGCTCCGATGACTATCGACGGGACAAGGAGCAGCCAGATGGACACCTTTGGAACTGCCAAGTGCGCGATGGACAAGGTACTCACACCGGCAACGGCTGCTATGACGCCGCCGATACGGTCGGGTTTGCGAGATCGCCGGTTCAATCCGAGTCGTTCCCCGAGCTGAGCTCCGGGTCGCCGGCATGGCTCGCGTGATTGAACCAGCGAGCAACTGCATAGACAGGAATCATACCCAACGGATATGAAACGATACGCCAGCCGTCTGGAACCAGCCACGTCACAACTGTCGCATAGACCACGAGAATCAGCAGTGCGGCCGTGAGGAACTTGGCACTCCATGCCCGAGCGATGGCGGTATGTTCCGACGTTTGATGCATTGCCCGCCGGTCAATGGGGTCAGATCCATCAGTCATTGATTACCCTCACACTTCAGCGCTTCTCAGATTGTACATATGATCCGGGAGGGAGTCGCTCTCAGGAATAATTTTCCCTGAGAGCGACTCCTGGGATCATCTTGTTCCCGTCTCTGCGTTGACTACGACTGACCTATAGGAAACGCAATCCCAAGAACGTCTACAACCGCCAACGTCCCAGGTGCGCTCCATGGCCAACCAAGAAGTTTCGGCCTACGAGTAGAGGCGTCCCTTTGGGGCCTCTCTCAGTTTCATGCGTACGAGATCATCCCCTCGCCTTCCCCGCCAGCGCCTGGGAGGCCTTCGCCACCGCCACACGCGAGGCATTGCTCCGGTGACCCCCATCAGGACCCGCCCGTGCCCACACCGGTCCACCCGATCGTCTCGCGCTCCACAGCTACCGCGTCCACTCCTCTGCGTGTCAGTTGTACGAGGAGTAGGGCGGGGTGCGGCAGGAAAGCCAGCCGCACCCCGCCGCTATGGAATCGGCCTGCGTCGAAAACAGCCTGGTCGGCTACGTCGCTCCGCGCAGGTCTCCGCGCCGCCCGCTCGAGAAGGGTGAGGTGTCATTGACAGTGAACAGCCTTAGCCGTCCTTCTCGGGCTTTCCTCCAGAGCCTCTCGAATCAGCTTTGTAACGCATGATTGCGGAAGTCACTCCAAATGTGGCGAACCCGTACCAAATGGCACCCAGGAGCCCTCCGTGTACGAGGTTTACATATCCGAGAGATATCGAAATGATGCCGCCGATCGCGATCCAGAGAAGCACTATTCTGGCGAATCGAAACTTGTCTCCGGATGACAATTGAATCAGTCCTTTGCGTGCTTCAGTTTGTTCTTGAGCGAACCGACCCCCAGGTTTCTCTCCCGGGGGTCGGCCGATAATACGGATCCGAGCATGGGCGCAGCTAACGCGTCAGACCATCCTCCTTATCCACCGCGCTGCCCCGAAGTGGGCGCCGAGGCCTCCAAAGAAGGCCCACTCCCCCACGCTCTTCAGATACCCCTTGTTGCTCCATGAGCGACGCCCCTTGCGAGACATATGCTCAGCGCTATATTCGAACGATCCGGCGGCTGCTCCAGCGATAATTCCCGCAACCACGCATCCGATTCCAGGCAACGCTACGCAAGCAGCCGCACCCAGCCCGTAGGCCAGCATAATCCCACCGAAACGGATCGTACGCCGAACCCAGCGCTTCCAATAGCGATGCACGTGGCGACGTGCGCGGTGGTAGACGCACGAGGGGTGGTACCACACGCAGCGTCCTTCGAGATCGAATTGGTTAAGCGGGGACGCGTCAACGTAGTCGTAGGCGTTGGCGCTGCCGCCTGGTACCGGGTCGATGGACAGGAAGCGTCCGGTGGTGGGGTCGTAGAGGCGTACGCCCATGAGGGTGGCGCCGGTGACCGTTTCGCTGGAGCGTTGTTTGCTGCCGAGCCAGCCGTAGCGGGTGGCGGGGGTGCTGTCTTCGGGGTTGCCGTATTCGTCGTAGGACTGGGCGGTCGGGGCGACGCTGGTGTCCAGCGGGAGCTGGACGGTGGTGTCTCCGTGGATGTCGGTCAGCTGGAGGACTGTGCTGCCGGTGGCGCTGGTGGTGGCGTCGAGGTCTCCGCTGATGCCTTGGACGTTGCGGGTGACCGTCGAGCTGGTCTCCTGGGTCCAGTCGGGGCTGTCGCCGTCGGAGCCGTAGTGGTTGGTCTTGGACGCGGTCTGCGTCCAGGTGCCGGTGGAGTTGGATTCGGTGGTCCATGCGGCGAGGCGGCCGGCCGCGTCCAGGGTCCAGGTCTGCCGGTTGGTGCCGGAAGTCTGCTGGCGGACGAGGTCGTTGGCGTAGTAGCCGATGGTGGCGCCGCCGGCCTGGGTGGTGGTGCGACCGAGGGCGTCGTAGACGGTGCCTGAGGTTTCCAGGCGGTCGGCGCTGTCGTAGGTGGACGACGTCGTGGTGGCGCCGGTGCTGGTGCACGCGGAGCCGACGTCGCTGGTGGAGGTGGCCAGGGCGGTGCGGTTGGTGTTGTTGTCGAAGGTGTAGCTCCTGCGGGTGCAGGAGCTGTCGGCGGCGGTGTCGTCGGCCTGCGTCAGGCGGTCGGCCGCGTCGTAGGTGTAACTACGCGAACGGGTCTGGCCGTTGCTGTCGACGTCCGCGACGGTCTGTCCCTGGGCGGTGTGGTCGGTGGTGTCGGAGGCGACGACGGTGCCGTCGCTGTCCTTGGTGTAGACCCGGGAGGTCTCGGTGCCGGTCTCGTCCTGGGTGTCGGTGAGGGTGTAGCCGCCGGGCAGGGCCTCGGTGGTCAGGTCGCCGTCGCTGTCGTACGTGGCGGAGAAGGTCCCGGCGACGGAGTCGGTGCGGGAGGTCTCCAGGCCGCGCGGGTCCTTGGTGGTGTCGTAGGTGTAGGTGGTGGTGGACGGGGCCGAGTCGGTGGTCTTCACCGGGCGGTCCAGGGCGTCGTACGCCGTGGTCGCGGTGTTGCCGGCGCCGTCGCTGTAGGAGATCTGGCGTCCGAGCTTGTCGTAGCCGTAGCTGATGGTGCCCGCGCTGGTGCTGACCGTGGCGACCGTGCCGTACGTGGTGTCGTACGTCGTGGTCGTGTCCGGGACCGCCGTGCCCACGCCGCCGCTGACCGCGACCGTGCTGACGCGGTTGTAGCTGTCGTGGGTCGTGGTGGTGGTCCGGGTCACGGAGTTGGCGGTCTCGGTGACGATCGCCTCGTTGCCCCACCAGTCGTACTGGCTGGTCTTGGTGGGCAGTTGGGTGGGGTTGCTGCCGCCGCCGGTGATGGCGCCGGCGGGTCCGGTGGAGCAGACCAGGTCGGCCCATTCGGGGCGGCCGTTGCAGGTGCCGGTACCGGTGGCCGAGTAGTAGGTGGTCACCGTGGTGTCGGCGTCGGTGCCGTCGGTTGACTTGGGCTGGAGGGTCTTGATGACCCGGCCCTGCGAGTCGTACTGCGTGGACGTGGTGATCGCGAGGCCGCTGGGGTCGGTGACCTGCTTGGTGGGCAGGCCCTTGACCCAGTCGTAGGCCGTGGTGCTGGTGCGCACATCGGCGTCGGACGGGTAGCCGTCCACGGAGGCGCCGGCCTTGGTCGTGGTGATCTCGTTGGCGACGGTCGCGGTGCCGTCGGTGGGGCGGTTCTCGTCGAAGGTGTTGGCGGTGTGCGAGCGGGCCGGGATGACGGTTCCGGCCGGCAGGTCGGTGCCGCCGGATCCGGCGGTGAGGGCCGAGGTCAGGGTGACCTGGTGCAGGGGACCGTATTCGTCGGTCTCCCGCAGACCGTCGGAGGAGTAGACCGAGCTGGTGGACAACTGTTGGGCACGGTCGGCCGTGGACAGCCCGTCGATGCCCAGCGTGGTCAGTTCGGTCAGCTGGTCGCCGGAGGTGGCCAGGGCCAGCTCACGGTTGCTCGCCGTCAGGTTCCGGACGGTGTTGCCGAACCGGTCGTACTCGGTGGTGGTGATGTGCCCACCCGGGGAGGCGGTGTTCACCTCCCGCCCGGATGCGTCGGTGTAGGTGATGGTGGCCCGGGTGTAGGCGGAGGCCGCCAGGTCGGAGCCGGTGTTGGAGGTCGGGACCGAGTCGGGCGGGAAGACCGCCGTGGCGTCGGTCGGGACGTCGGTCTGGCCCCATGTGGCCACGGTGGAGGTGCCCATGGCGTTGGGGGCGCTGCTGCCGGACAGCGGCACGTCGTAGACGACCGAGGTCGTGGACGTGGTGCCGTCCAGGGTGCTCGCGGTGCCCTGGGTCAGGTTCTTCCGCGCGGCCGAGAGCAGCATGCCGGCGCCCGCGGTGGCGGCGTTGCCCGCCGTGCCGTAGGTGAAGGACCAGGCCAGCTGGCCCGGGTCGGCGTAGGTGGCGATCCGGCCCGCGCTGTCGTAGGTGTAGGCGGTGTACGTCGCCGCGTCGACGGCGTACTGCCAGGCGCCGGCCAGGCGGCCGGAGTTGTCGTACTGGTAGTACTCCACGGTCTTGGCCGTCGCCGTGGTGGCGCCGGGTTCCGTGGACCATTCCTTGATCGCCTTCACCGTCCCGGCGTACTCGCCGTAGCTGGTGGAGGTGGCCGTGGTGCTGGTGGAGTAGACGAACTGCAGCACGCGGCAGCCGGCCGTCGACGGAGTGGTCTGGCAGGTCGACTGCGAGACGGCGGAGGTGGGCGCGATCAGGTAGGTCGGGCGCGCCAGCGTGGTGCTGCCCGGCGCCAGCTCGGAGACCACCTTGGTGGTGGAGTTGTCGGTCGGCAGGTACGAGGTGGAGACCTGCCAGGTCGTGGCGGTCGAACCCGCCTTCACGAAGGTGGTCGTGGTGCCCTGGTCGTCCTTGAGGGTGAACGTGGTGGACAGCGACCCGGTCAGGGTCAGGTCCTCCGAACCCGGTTCGGGCTTCCAGCCACCGGCGGAAGTCGCCGTGAAGCCGGTCTCGTTGCCGTCGACGTCGACCAGCGCCACCGAGGTGGCGGTGGACTGCTTGACGTACGCCCAGTCCGAGGCGGTCAGTTCGGCGGTGACCCCGGAGGTCCACTGCGGACCGAAGATCGCCGCCTGGCCGGTGGCGTCCGACCCGGCGGTCGGCCGGCGGGAGGACGCGGTGCGCGACACCGACATCCCGAACGCCGAGACGTCGGTGGACGACAGCGTGAAGTCACCGGTGAGGGTGTTCACCGAACCCGGGCCGACGCTCTGCGAGGGCGCGGTGCCGGCGTTGCGGTCGATGGTGACGGTGTTGGACTGGCTGTATCCGGTGGTGGTGCCGTCGGTGAAGGCGGCCCGGATGTCGATCGGCCCGTCCGCGGACAGCGACGAGGTGACGTCCCAGGTCAGCGGGGCCGGGGCGCCACTGGTGACGGTGACCGGCCAGGCCGGGACGGCCGAACCGTCGGAGGTCTTGGTGACCTGGGCGACTGGGACGTTGGTCCAGCTGTCGGTCTCACCGCGCCGGTACTGGTACGTGACCCCGGTGTAGGTGGTCTTGCCGGTGGAGGTCAGGCTGACCCGGCGGGCGGTGCTGTCCCCGTTGCCGGGGGTGAGCAGGCCGGCCCCGTCGGCGCCCACGCCGAAGTTGTACGAGGTCGTCGCCGTGGAGATGTTGCCGCCGGAGTCGATCGTCTTGGCGTACAGCGTGTGCCAGCCGTCGCCGGGGGTGATCGAGATGGTCAGCGGGTCACCGCCGTTGCCATCCACGGTGTCGTACACGCTCTTGGGGGTGGTGGAGTCGTCCAGGCCCCAGGAGAAGCCCTGCCCGTCGGTGGACGTGGTGTCCAGGGTGCAGGTCACCGACCCGGACGCCTTCGCGGTCCAGGTGTCCTGGGTGTAGGTGCCGCAGGCGATGGTGGGCGCGACCGGCAGGGCGGTGTTCATCACGAACGTGGTGTAGCCCGACCAGGCCCCGTAGTCCGTCCCGTCATAGCCGCGGACCCGGTAGCGCAGGTGCACACCGGCCGGGAAGGCGCTGGCCGAGGGGATGGTCAACTTCGCCGTACCGCCCGACGACACCGACGCCGACGTCCCGGTGTAGGTGTACGTGGTGTCGGCGACCGCCGGGTCGGCGGTGATCTCGAACTGCCCCTTGACCGTGGAGCCGTCCGCGTCGGTGACCTTCGACGACAGGGTCGGCGTCAGCGACGTGACGTACCGCTTGCCGTTGTAGGCGTTCACCGCCGACGGCGAGATCGCCGACGAGCTGGTGGTGGCGTAGGAGTTGTAGGTCACCACCAGCTTGGGCGCGTACCCGCTGGTGCTGTAGTTCGCCGAGCGGAACCGCCGCCAGGTGGAGGAGTCGGTCTCGTCCTGGCCGTAGAGCATGACGCCGTAGTTGGCGGTGCCGTCGGCCCAGGCCTGCGTGATGGCCTGCAGGTTCCAGCTCGACCAGTTCGCGGGGCAGGAGGAGCTGTAGCCGTAGTGGCCGGTGTTGGTGGCCGCGCCGGTCCCGGTGGACGAGGGCCGGGTGGCCCAGGTCACCGACGTTGACGACCACGATGTGGTGAGCCGGCGAGCTTCGGTGGGCGCACCGGTGGTGGAGCAGGTCGCCGAGTAGTAGTTGTACAGCGACAGCGTCGAGGCCGTGATGTGCTTGCCGGCGAACTTCGACACGTCGAACATCATGTAGGCGCGGGCCAGGTCCGTACCGGAGTCGTACGTGCCGGACTTCAGCTCCTCGGAGGAGACCTGTGAGTCGGTGTAGTCCGGGGTCTGCAGCCAGGTGTCGGTGGTCACCGCCAACGTCGTGGTCGGGTCCACCGTGACCGGATACTGCGCCGTGGCCAGGAAGTTCGTGTCCGGGGTCAGCACCAGGGTCTGCGAACCGTCCGAGGCCGTCTCGACCTTGGTCGTGACCCGCTCGGCGTGCGCCGACTCACCGGAGGCGGGGTCCTTACTGGCGTCCCACATCATCGGCGCCGGCGCCTCGGCCACCAGCTTGCCGTTGGAGTCCTTCAGCAGCAGGTGCCCGGATGCGGCCTGGGACAGCCTCAGCCCGTGCAGGTTCAGCGGGATCCGGTAGGTGACCTTGTCACCGTGCGGCTGCTGGGTCAGCTTGATGTTCTCCGAGATGCCCTGCGCCAGCGCGCTCACCGACAGGGTCTGACCGCTGCCGAGGGCGTACGAGGCGGTGTTGTTCTTCACCGTCGGCGTGGGGAGCTTGGCGGCCCAGCCCAGCCCGAAGGACTCCTTGCCCTTGGTCACCGACGCCAGCCGGCTGTCCCCGCCGTCCGACACCGCGATGTCCGCGGTCGTCGCGCCCGGGGTCAGGTCCGCACCGGTGTCCGACAGCGCGGTGTTGATGTCCTTCCAGGTGCCGTTCCTGTTCACCCGGATCGGACCGGCATACGACTCGGTCCGTATCTCACCGCTCGGCAGCGCATACGTCGTCGAGGCCGCCGTACGCTCCGACAGCACCTCGATTTCCCGCTTCTGCAACCGCGCCATCAGCACGGCCGACGCCTCGTCCTGCGCCTCCGCAGGACCCAACGTGTGCTTCGCGGAGGATGTTGGGGTGGTCGTGGTCGCTTTCGCGTTCTCGACGGCGAGTGCCACCCCGCTGTCCGCGGCGACCAGTGCGGTTTCCGCCGCCAGTAGCATCGCGACGCCCGTGGCCACTTGGCGCAGCCATCGTGCCGACTGGGGCGCCCCCACCCCGGGTCTCGGTCTGTGACGCATCATCAATTCCCTCCCGTACATGACAGAACAGAGCTGATCTTCACGGGAGCCGGAGAAGGCGGATGCGGCAGGTCGTATACCAGGCCACGGCAAACTCAAAGAAGGGTCAAAGGATCTTCACGGGCCACTACCGGGTGACCGAAATGGTCTGCCCCATGCGCAACGATTGCCCGATTGGCCACCATCACCCTGATGAGTGAAATGCGGCTGAGGTTCCCGTACTTGGCTCAAGATTTTCCGAAGAAGTAAAGGAAGATACGGCCAAGCCGTGAAGAAATGGGCGCCTGATCGGACGCGTCCGACGCGACATTGTGGAGCTTTTTCGGATACGACCCCCTTCCGAACCCCACCTCGCCGGCGCCACCCAGCCGAAGACCCCGCCGCTCGTCCCCTTCGAGCGGCGGGGTCTTCGCCATCCGTACGTCAGCCCTTCACGCACACAACCTGCTTCAGCTTCGCGACGACCTCGACCAGGTCCCGCTGCTGGTCGATGACCTTCTCGATCGGCTTGTACGCACCCGGGATCTCGTCCACGACACCCGAGTCCTTACGGCACTCCACGCCCCGGGTCTGCTCCTCCAGATCCCGCGTCGAGAACCGCTTCTTCGCCGCGTTACGGCTCATCTTGCGGCCGGCGCCGTGCGAGGCGGAGTTGAAGGCCGCGGCATTCCCCAGGCCCTTGACGATGTACGAACCCGTGCCCATGGACCCCGGGATGATGCCGTGGTCACCGCTTCCGGCGCGGATGGCGCCCTTGCGGGTGACCAGCAGGTCCATGCCTTCGTAGCGCTCCTCGGCCACGTAGTTGTGGTGGCAGGAGATGACGGGGTCGAAGGTGACCTTGGCCTTCTTGAACTCCTTGCGTACGACGTCCTGGAAGAGCGCCATCATGATCGCGCGGTTCCGCTTCGCGTACTCCTGGGCCCAGAAGAGGTCACGCCGGTAGGCCGCCATCTGCGGGGTGTCGGCGATGAAGACGGCGAGGTCGCGGTCGACCAGGCCCTGGTTGTGCGGGAGCTTCTGGGCCTCGCCGATGTGGTGGTCGGCGAGCTCCTTGCCGATGTTGCGGGAGCCGGAGTGGAGCATGAGCCAGACGGAACCGTTCTCATCGAGACAGAACTCGATGAAGTGGTTGCCGGACCCGAGCGTTCCCATCTGCTTCACGGCCCGCTCCTGACGGAACCGGACCGCTTCCGCCAGCCCGTCGAACCCCGCCCAGAAGTCGTCCCACCCGGCCGTCGGCATGCCGTGGAAGCGGTCCGGGGTGACGCCCTCGTCGTGCATGCCCCGGCCGACCGGAATGGCCTGCTCGATCTTGGACCGGAGGCGCGACAGGTCACCGGGAAGATCGTTCGCGGTCAGGGAGGTCTTGACCGCGCTCATCCCGCACCCGATGTCGACGCCCACCGCCGCCGGGCATACGGCGCCGTGCATGGCGATGACGGAGCCGACCGTGGCGCCCTTGCCGTAGTGGACGTCGGGCATGACGGCGAGGCCCTTGATCCAGGGCAGGGAGGAGACGTTGCGCAGCTGCTGCATGGCGACGTCCTCGACCCCGGACGGGTCGGTCCACATGCGGATCGGGACGCGGACGCCGGGTACCTCGGTGTATGACATTTTCATCCCCCAGACAAACAGGTACAACAAATCAAGTCTTATCGAAAGCAGAAATCAAGCACAAAGCGGACTAAAAAGGTCCATGATCGGGCGCCCACCCAGACCAGTGCGGTAAACATTGTGTCCACCGGTCGCGTTACCGCGCCACGGGATTTCGAGGAAGGGGCCAGGTCAGTGCTGCCATCGGGAGACCGACCCCATTCGTCCCGTGCGGCGCGGCGGGCCGCGCTGTCCGTCACCGCGTTCGCCGTCGCGTTCGCCGCGCTGACGGCGTGCAGCTCGTCGAGCGGCTCGGCCGCCGGCGCGGCCGACGCGAAGGCGGCGACCGGTGCGGCGTCCACGACGGCGGCGCCGGGGAAGTACCGGGTGCTGCCGGAGCCGTGCGGGGCGGTGAGCGCGAACACGCTGAAGTCGCTGGTGCCGAACGCGAAGGACTACGCGGGCACGGCTGACCTGACGTACGACACCGACCGGCGGGTCGGGTGCGGGTGGACGGGCAGCACGAGCAACGGCAATCGCTATCTGCACGTCGATTTCCTGCGGGTGGTGTCGTACGACAACGCGGTGAGCGACGAGTCGCAGGCCACCACGGACTACGACGAGAAGGCACTCGCCGCCGGCATCGAGACGGCGACGTCCGCCTCGGCCGGCCCCTCGGACTCCGCCTCCGCCTCGTCGTCCGCGTCGGCGACGCCTTCCGCTTCCGCTTCGGACTCCGCCGCCGCCCTCGCGCCCCGCGCCCTGAGTGGCCTTGGCGACAGCGCGTACCTCGATGACGTGCTCAAGACCCAGGACTCCGGCGTGCACCGCGACATCACCGTCGTGTTCCGGAAGGCGAATGTGCTGGTCACCGTCGAGTACTCGCAATGGTCGACGGACAATTCGGTCGCTCCGGCCCCCCAGGAACTGCAGGACGGGGCCCGCGAGGTGGCGGGCGAAGTGGCAGATCAATTCGCCCGATAAGGCAAAACGCGTATTCTGGCCGTTTGCTGTCTGTACGAAGTGAGCGAAGGACCCATGCAACGATCAGCCCAGCGCCACGCCCGACTGCTCGCCTGCGCGGCCGCCGCGACCATCTCCGCAGCCCTTGTCACCGGCTGCTCGTCGGCCCCGTCGAGCTCGTCCGCCAAGACGGCGGCCGACGGTTCGGCCTCCAGCTCGGCCTCGGGCTCCGCCTCGCCGAGCCCGGTCGCCGCGAAGTACCGAGCGCTGCCGGAGCCGTGCAGGACGATCTCCGCCAAGACCGTCACGTCGCTCGTCCCGAAGCTGAAGAAAGCCTCCGGCGACGCCGCCAGGTCCTCGGACGCCACCTCCCGGGGCGGCTGCTCCTGGAACGGCCTGGACGGATACCAGTACCGCTGGCTGGACGTGGCCCTGCAGCGCTTCGACACGGTCGCGGGCGTCGGCACGGCCCAGAACCAGGCGGAGAAGCGGTATACGGAGCAGCTGACCGAGACCAAGGCGGTCAAGGGCGCCGGCGCGGAGGCGGTCACCGGCGTCGGGGACGCGGCGACCGTCGTCACGGCGGAGGTGAAGAAGGACAAGGAGCAGTACGAGGACGTGACCGTGGTCGCACGGACCGGGAATGTCGTGGTGATCCTGTCCTACAACGGCGCGGGCTTCGAGACCGCGAAGACCCCGAAGGCGTCGGCTCTGCGGACGGACGCACTGAAGGCCGCCAAGGAGGCCGTGGCGTCGGTCGCGGCGAAGAACGCGTAACAACTACTGCCCCTCCTGCACCGATTACGCCGCTTTGTGCGTCTTGCCACTCATCCCATATGACAGGCTGGCCCCGCCAGTTCGGCGAATGCAGGAGGGGCGGGCGTGGCCGCGATACCTATGACTCGGACGCACCGGATCTTGGCCGGTGTGGTCGTGACCGGGGCGGTGGTGATTGCCGCGATCGGCTTCGCGGGATCGTACGCGGCCGTACGGGAGTTGGCGCTGGCCAAGGGCTTCGGCTGGTTCGCGAACGTCTTCCCGGTCGGCATCGACGCGGGCATCGTCGTGCTGCTGGCCCTGGACCTGCTGCTGACCTGGCTGCGGATCCCGTTCCCGCTGCTGCGGCAGACGGCCTGGCTGCTGACCGCCGCCACCATCGCCTTCAACGGCGCCGCAGCGTGGCCGGACCCGCTGGGCGTCGGGATGCACGCCATCATCCCGGTCCTGTTCGTGGTCAGCGTCGAGGCGGCGCGGCACGCGGTGGGCCGGGTCGCGGACATCACCGCCGACCGGCACATGGAGTCGGTACGCATCACCCGCTGGGTCCTCGCGCCCTGGCCGACCTTCCGGCTCTGGCGGCGGATGAAGCTGTGGGAGCTGCGCAGTTACGACGAAGTGATCCGCCTCGAGCAGGAGCGGCTGGTCTACCAGGCACGCCTGCGGGCCCGTTACGGGCGGGCCTGGCGCCGCCGGGCACCGATCGAGGCCCTGATGCCGCTGCGGCTCGCGCGGTTCGGCGTACCGCTGTCGGAGACGATCCCGGCCGTGCCGGACGAGCTGTCGCCGACCACCCCGGCACCGTCACCCGCGGCCATCGTCGCCCCGGCCCAGGAGGCAGCCGCCCCCGTGCCGTTCCCCGCCCAGCGCCAGGCGGCCCCGCCGATCGACGCCAACGGCATGCCCCTCTCGCCGTGGGCCCCGTCCCCGACGCCGCAGCCGGAGCCGATGTGGCAGCCGGAGCCGGAGCCCGTACCGGTGCAGCCCCGGACGGCCGCCAACGGCCGCCGTCCTCTCGCGACCGGCCCGGAGCCGGAGCCGCCGTCCGTCCCGCTCCCGGACGGCGTCGCGCGCGAGGACGCGTACTTCCACGCCTATCGCACCATCGTCGCCGAGACCGGTGAGCGGCCCAACGCCCGCCGCTTCGTGCGCAAGCTGAACGAGCTGTACGGCGGCGACATCCTCCCCGAGCGGGCCGTGGTCAACGACATCCGTGAGCTGCACGAGCGCTTCAGCAGCGAGATGGACGACCAGTACGTGCCGTAGCCGGGGCCATGATCACGGCGGCCCCGGCTTACGGCCCTGATCACCCGCCGAGCAGCTCCCGCACCCGGTCCGCGCCCACGGCGAGCAGCAGCGTGGGCAGCCGGGGCCCGGTGTCCCGCCCGACCAGCAGCTTGTAGAGCAGCGCGAAGAACGACCGCTGCGCCACCTTCAGCTCGGGCGTCGGCTTGGCGTCCGGCTCCAGGCCGGCCTGGATCTTGGGCACCGCGTAGACGAGCGTCGTCAGCCCGTCCAGCGACCAGTGCTCGTCCAGGCCGTCGACCAGCAGCTTCAGCGCCTGCCGGTCGCCGTCCGACAGCGCCGCGAGCGTCTCGCGGTCCGGTTCGGTCCGCAGCTGCGTGCGGTTCTCGGGCTCGACGTGGGTGTTGACCCAGTTCACCGCGCAGTCCAGCCGCGGCCGGGCCTCGGCCAGCGAGCCGAGCGGGTGCTCGGGGTCGAAGTCGCGCAGGATGCGGAGCGTCTGCTCCTCGTCCCCGGTGGTGATGTCGACAACCGACGCGAGCGTACGGAAGGGCAGCTTGCGCGGTGTCGTCGGCAGCACACCGGACGCGGTGCCCGCGGCGCGCGAGTGGACCGCCACATCGACCGGGGCCGCGGTGCCGGCCTCGATCTTGCGCTCCAGGGCGTCCCACTCGTCGTACGTACGGGAGATCTCGTCGCCGAAGGAGATGTTGAAGGCCTGGTTCGGCCGCCGCCGGGCGTACAGCCAGCGCAGCAGCTGCGGCTCCATGATCTGCAGGGCGTCGGCCGCGACCGGCACCCCGCCCTTGGAGCTGCTCATCTTGGCCATGCCGCTGATGCCGACGAAGGCGTACATCGGACCGATGGGCGGCTCGGCGCCGAAGATCTCGCGCACGAGCTGACTGCCGACGGTGAAGCTGGAGCCAGGCGACGAGTGGTCGACACCGGACGGCTCGAAGTCCACGCCCTTGAAGGCCCAGCGCATCGGCCAGTCGACCTTCCAGACCAGCTTGCCGCGGTTGAACTCGCTGAGCCGGACGGTCTCGGAGTGCCCGCATGCCTGGCAGGTGTACGCCAGCTCGGTGGTCTCGTCGTCGTACGAGGTGACCGTCGTCAGGTCGCGGTCGCAGTTCGAGCAGTACGGCTTGTACGGGAAGTACTCGGCAGCGTCGGCGGCCGGCGCGGCGTCCTCGTCGTCCTGCTCCGGCTCGGGCTTCTTCTTCGTCCGGTAGCGGCCGAGCACCTCGTCGATACGGCGGCGCTCGCGCATGGCGTGCAGGATCTGCTCGCGGTAGGTGCCGGACAGGTACTCGTGGGTCTGGCTGATCTCGGTGACCTCGACGCCCAGGGTCTTCAGCGCGGCCCGGAAGGGCGCCTTGAAGTGGTCGGACCAGGTCTCGTACTCGCTGCCCTCGGGGGCCGGTACGGAGGTCAGCGGCTTGCCGATGTGCTCGGCGAAGGAGGGGTCGTAACCGGCCGGGACCTTCCGGTAACGGTCGAAGTCGTCCCAGGACAGGATGTGCTCGCACGGCACGCCCCGGCGCTTGATCTCGTCCGCCACGAGGTGCGGGACCATGATCTCGCGCAGGTTGCCGAGGTGGATCGGGCCGGACGGGCTGATCCCGGAGGCGACCACGATTTTCTTGCCCGGAGCCCGCCGCTCGGCTTCCTCGATGACGTCGTCCGCGAAGCGGGCGACCCAGTCGGCCTCGGTGCTCTGAGCCACTGTCTCGACTTCCTTCCAGAGGTTTAGCTGGTACCCACCAATTGTCCCAGAGAATATTGGGTGGTACCCGCGTGGGATACTGAGAATCGATCTCAGCCCCCTCTCAGGAACGGCATCCATCCCATGGCCTCGGTCCCTTCCCTTTCCGCCTCGATCCAGCAGCGCGTCGCTGACGCCCTCGGTGCCGACCCGCTGCTGCGACGTAGCGACCGGGCCGACTTCCAGGCCAACGGAGTACTGGGCCTGGCCAAGCGGAACAAGGCCAATCCGCGCGAGGTCGCCGCCCAGGTCGTGGAAGCCCTCCCCACCGGCGACGACGACGGCCTGATCGCCGCCGTCGAAGTCTCGGGCCCCGGCTTCCTCAACATCACGGTCAGCGACGCCGCGATCACCCGGACGCTGGCCGCCCGCGCCGCCGACGACCGGCTCGGCGTGCCCGTGAAGGCCGAGCCCGGCATCACCGTGGTCGACTACGCGCAGCCGAACGTGGCGAAGGAAATGCACGTCGGCCATCTGCGGTCGTCCGTGATCGGTGACGCGATCACCAGGATCCTCGAGTTCGAGGGCGAGAAGGTGATCCGGCGGCACCACATCGGCGACTGGGGCACCCAGTTCGGCATGCTCGTCCAGTATCTGATCGAGCACCCGCACGAGCTGGACCACCAAGCCGGGGAGACGGCGGCGGGCGAGGAGTCGATGTCCCGGCTCGACCGTGTCTACAAGGCGTCGCGGAAGCTGTTCGACGCGGACGAGGACTTCAAGACCCGCAGCCGCAAGCGGGTCGTCGACCTCCAGGCCGGCGATCCCGAGACGCTGGCGCTGTGGCAGCGGTTCGTCGACGAGTCGAAGATCTACTTCTACTCGGTGTACGACAAGCTGGACATCGCCATCCGTGACGAGGACATCGTCGGCGAGAGCGGCTACAACGACATGCTCGTCGAGACCTGCAAGCTGCTGGAGGAGTCCGGCGTCGCCGTGCGCTCCAACGGCGCGCTGTGCGTGTTCTTCGACGACATCAAGGGCAAGGACGGCGAGCCGGTCCCGCTGATCGTCCAGAAGGCCGACGGCGGCTACGGCTACGCCGCCACCGACCTGTCCGCGATCCGCAACCGGACCACCGACCTGCACGCCGACACCCTGCTCTACGTGGTCGACGCCCGGCAGGCCCTGCACTTCAAGATGGTCTTCGAGACCGCGCGGCGGATCGGCTGGCTCACCGACGACGTCACCGTCAAGCACCTGCCCTTCGGCACGGTGCTGGGCAAGGACGGCAAGCCGCTGAAGACCCGTGAGGGTGTCTCCACCAAGCTGGAGGACCTGCTGGACGAGGCGGTCCAGCGGGCGGCCGTCGTCATCCGGGAGAAGAACGAGGAACTGTCCGAGGAGGAGGTCGCGGCGCGCGCCGCCGAGGTCGGCATCGGCGCGATCAAGTACGCCGACCTGTCCACCTCGCTCGGCCGGGACTACGTCTTCGACCTCGACCGGATGGTCTCCCTCACCGGCGACACCAGCGTCTACCTCCAGTACGCCTACGCCCGTATCCAGTCGATCCTCCGCAAGGCGGGGGACGCGAAGCCGGCGGCGCACCCGGAGCTGCCGCTGGCGCCCGCCGAGCGCGCCCTCGGGCTGCTGCTCGACGAGTTCGGCGACACCCTCGCCGGTGTCGCGGAGACGTACGAGCCGCACAAGCTCGCCTCGTACCTCTACTCGGTGGCGTCCGCCTTCGCGACCTTCTACGAGCAGTGCCCGGTCCTGAAGGCCGAAACCCCCGAGACCGTCGAGAACCGGCTCTTCCTCGCCGACCTCACCGGCCGCACCCTGCAGCAGGGCATGACGCTGCTGGGCATCCGCACTCCCGAGCAGCTCTAGTGCGGTGACCGGAATGGTTCACCGGGTCCGTCCGGTTCCCGGTTCCGTCCTCAATCGCCGGACGGGCTGAAAGTCAGCCCGTCCGGCGATTGAGGACAAAGCGCAGCCGGCGGCTGCGCGGCCAGTCGTGCTTCGTGGTCTTGCGTGGATGAACTGGGGCATATCCGCCAATTCACTATCAAAATTCCGCCAGTGCGATCTACGTCGCATTTTCCGGCAAAGGCTTTCTCGATCTCGGGCGATTTGTTAGACATGCAAAATTGATACGCCCACGCGATTCGGGAAACCCAGCATGATAAATGGTGCCTCCAACGAACATCTCCATGCGATCGAATTCGACCTCATCGGCGACGAGGGACGACGCCGGGCCGCGGTCGTCGCCGCTCTGGGCGACGAGTGGGACCCGGTGGCCGTGATGACGGACGAGGACGCGGCCTATCGCCTCCTCTACTCCGGTCTCGACGAGGAGCAGACGGCGATCTACCGGCGACTGGAGGCAGCCGGTGTGCTGCCGCCGCGCGAGGGGGACGGCCGTGCTGCCGATTGATCCTGGCGCCGACAAGGGACGCAGGGCCTGGGTGTCATGCCCCGGTTGCGACGACGAACAGGGCTGCGTGACGTGCGAAGCCGGACGCACATGCGCTGATCACTGGCGTTACCTGCTGTCGACGCAGGGGCGCCTGGTGCACCTGCAGTGCCCCAATTGCGCGCACCTGTGGGTCTGGGATTCCCGATTCGGCGCCGAGGGCGCGCCCCGTCCCTGAGCCACCCCCGCAACCAACCCCTTCGGTCGCCGGGACGGTGATCGTCCGCGATCGTGAGCCCACGGAACTACGCTTTCCTTATCAACGCAGCATTCCGTAGCCTGTGTGGATCTCACATGCGGCGCCCCCTCTCGGCGATCCGCCGCCGATCCGAATGGCACGGACGCTCAGTCCCCTTCCCCCGCCGTGAGGCCCTCCGCTTCGGCGAGCCGGCGACCCAGCCGCTTGGCCAGCGTGGGCGAGGCGAGGACGGCGAGGACGGCGGCCAGGAGCCAGGCGCCGGCGACCACCGGGAACCAGCGGGGCGGTCCGCCGGCCGGGTAGGGGATGACGTTGCGGTAGAGGGTGTATCCGATCAGGAGCAGCGCGGCGAGGGGGATGACGATCTGCCAGGGCGGTACGTGCATGCGGCGCTGGAAGAAGACGAGCCGGATGGCGCCGACCGTGGTGAGGGCGTAGGCGACCAGCAGGATCAGCGTGCCGATGGTGCCGAACCAGATGAAGGTGTCCTCGGCCTTGGCGTGGAAGGCCTGGGTGCACAGCAGCAGTACGGCCCCCATCGCCGCGGCGGCCACGAACCCGGCGCGCGCCGGGGTACCTCCCCGGGAGGCGCGGCCGAGGCCGCGGTCGCCGAAGGCGTCGCGGGAGAGGGCGAAGAGGAGCCGGGAGCTGCCGACGGTGCAGGCGAGGGTGCAGCCGAAGGCGCTGACCGTGGCGCCGAGGGTGATGGCGTTGCCGACCCAGGCGCTGACGTAGGCGCTGCCCAGATCGCCGAGCAGGGAGGAGGAGCCGGCGAACGCGGCGACGCCCTTGGGGCCTGCGCCGAATCCCATCATCTCGATGGCGGTGACGACGGTGAAGAAGACCCCGCCGAAGACCGCGGTGCCGATGATGGCGCGGGGGATGTCCCGGTGCGGATGGCGGGTCTCCTCGCCCAGGGTGGAGGAGGCCTCGAAGCCGGCGAACGACAGGAATCCGAAGACGATGCCGAGGAAGAGGGCGGAGGTCTGGGTCCCGGCCGGCACATGGAAGACGGAGAGGGTGAACCTCTGGCCGCTCGGTGCGTGCCCGGCCAGCAGCTTGACGAGCACCGTCACCGACACGGCGAGGATCAGGGCGACCGTCGCCCCCTCGACCGCGAGCAGCACATTGGTGCCGCGCCGCGCCGGTACGGCCGTGAGCAGCCAGCACAGCACCAGCACGATCCCGGCGATCAGGAAGGGCGCCCAGTCCGGCGGCGCGGTCCACCATCCGGCGGTCTTCATGAAGGACGTGCCGAAGATCCCCACCACCGAGGACGTGGTGACCCCGTAGGCCAGATACGTCCCGACCAGCCCCCAGCCGGCGACCACGCCGGTGCGCGGGCCGAGGGTCGCGCCGACGAAGGCGTACACACTCCCCGCGTGCCGGTAGTACTGGCACAGCCGTACGAACCCGTACGCGACCAGGAGCACACCGACAGCGGAGAGCAGGAACGCCAACGGCACGGCCCGGCCGACGAGCGAACCGGCGGCCTGCGGGTTGATGTTGACCGCCATGCTGGGCGCCATCAGGGCCACGGACAGGCCGACGGCCTGCCAGACGGTGAGCGAGCGGCGTAACGGCGAGGTTGCGGGCGAGTCCGGCGGCGAGGACGGCGGCGCTGCAGGGGCGGTCACGGTGACGGTTCTCCTCTGCTCGGCGGTCTGCTGACCATGGTCCGGGGCACCGCCGGTGATTCCCAGGGACGCGCAGGGAAAACTTCCGTCTTCCCGGCGGCGGGCACGGCCAGTCGCCGTCAACGCCCGCGTCACGGGCTCCCGTTGCGACGCGCAGGCTTTCTCTGAGGGATAGAAGAAGGGTTCAGGGAATCCGGACGGATGCATTGACGCGGTTCTGGCACACCCCTATCTTTTGTTCGGCCTTCCGCATGATGTTCGCCATATCGAACGCTTTGGATGCGTGGTCCACTCCCCCGGCCGTACAGCCGCCCCGGCCGCAAGGGGCTTCAAGGTGCCTTCTCCACGGTCCCGTCGGGACGGGACCGTACGACGAAAGGAAATGGCATGCTCGACAGAGTCGTCGAACAAGCCGGCCGACTGGCCGCCGCACTGGTGGCGTTCGCCATCGGGCTGGCGGTACTGCTGCTGCCCGTGGGGACGGCCCACGCCGACACCACCAGCACCTTCACCCCGGGAGCCGCCCGGAACGACACCTCGGGCAACGCGCTGCAGATGCACGGCCTCGGCATCATCAAGGTCGGCTCGACCTGGTACGGGTACGGCGAGAACAAGAGCGGCGAGAGCTCGTCGGACACGTCCTTCCAGTCCATCAACTGCTACAGCTCCACCGACCTTTCCACCTGGACGTACGTCGGCAAGGCGCTGAGCCTGCAGAGCAGCGGCGACCTCGGCCCGAGCCGGATCGTGGAGCGGCCGAAGGTCATCCACAACTCCACCACCGGCAAGTACGTGATGTACCTGCACATCGACAACACGGCCTATTCCGAGGCCAAGGTGGGCGTGGCCACCAGCGACACCCCGTGCGGCGCCTACACGTACCTCGGCAGCTCCCGGCCGCTGGGCTTCCAGAGCCGGGACCTCGGGCTCTTCCAGGACACCGACGGCACCGGCTACCTGCTCAGCGAGGACCGGGCCGACGGCCTGCGGATCGACAGGCTCTCCGCCGACTACCTGACCGTGGACAGCGCGGTGGCGGTCTTCGCCGACTACGAGGCGCCCGCCATGGCGAAGATCAACGGCACCTATTACCTGCTCGGTTCGAAGCTCACCGGCTGGTCCCTCAACGACAACGTGTACGCCACCGCGACCTCGCTGTCCGGGACGTGGTCGGCCTTCCGCACCTTCGCGCCGGTCGGCACCAACACGTACAGCACCCAGACCGCGAACATCATCCCGGTGCAGGGCACCTCGGGCACCACGTACGTCTACGCCGGTGACCGCTGGACCACCGCCGACCTCGGCGCTTCGCCCATGGTCTGGCTGCCGCTCACCGTCTCGGGCACCACGGTCACCGTCGGCTGGCAGAACTCCTGGTCGCTCGACGTCACCACCGGTGCGTGGTCGGCCGGTTCGTCCAACCCGGCCAACGCAACGGTGCGCCTCACCAACGCCCACAGCGGGCTGGTCGCGGACGTCAGCGGTGGTTCCACCGCCAACGGCGGGAAGGTCATCCAGTACACCGACAACGGCGGCACCAACCAGCAGTGGACCCTGGCACGGGTCTCGGGGAACGTGTACACCCTGACCAATGTCAAGAGCGGCAAGTGCCTCGAGGTGCCGGGCCAGTCCACCACCCAGGGCACACAACTGACCCAGTACACCTGCAATGGCGGCACCAACCAGCAGTGGGCCCTGGACGCCACCGGGACGTACACCTCGTCCACCAACACGGCTTACACCCTGGTGAACGCCAACAGCGGCTGGGTCGCCGACGTCGCGGGCAACTCCACCAGCACGGGCGCCGTCGTCGACCAGTGGGTCGGCAACGGCGGAGCCAACCAGACCTGGTCGGTGGCCTGAGATGAGCAGCGACATGAGCAGCCACATGAGCAACGACATGAGCAGCACCGCCGAACCGTCCCGTCGCAGCCTGCTGCGCGCCCTGGCCGCCCTGCCCGTCTCGGCGCTCGTCGTGGGCGGCCTCGGTGGACTGCCGGGCCTGCTCGGCACCGCCGAGGCCGCCGCCCCGGCCGCCGGCAGCGCCGACCGCTACACCATCGTGGCGTTCACCAACGCCAGCGACTACACCGTCAACGTCTACCAGGCGGACGACGCGACCGACTTTCGGCTGCTGAAGGCCTCCGCGTACACCCCGCCCAGCGGCCGGATCCGCGACGCCAGTGTCTTCAAGCACACCGACGGTCTGTACTACCTCACGTACACCACCGACACCTGGTCGGTCTCCAGCACCACCATCGGCTTCGCCCGCAGCTCCGACCGGGTCACCTGGACGCATCTGTACGACCACACCATCCCGATCACCAACCTGTCCCGGGCCTGGGCACCGGAGTGGTTCGTGGACGGCGACGGCAGCGTGCACATCATCGTGTCCTGCTCGACCACGGCCGACGAATACCTCTTCACGCCCTACGTGTTGACCGCCACGAACTCCGCGCTCACCGCGTGGAGCGCGCCGGTGGCGATGGCGGGTATCGGCACCAACCACATCGACACCTTCGTCGTGAAGATCGGCAGCACGTACCACGCCTTCACCAAGAACGAGACGGCCAAGTACATCGAGTACGCCACCGCGTCCAGCCTCACCGGGACCTGGACCCTCCAGAAGACCGGCGACTGGGCCGGCTGGGGCAGTTACAAGGAAGGCCCCTGCCTGGTCCGGCTCGACAACGGCGGCTGGCGGATCTACTACGACGCCTACAGCGAGGGCGTGTACTACTTCAGTGACAGCTACGACACCTTCGCCACCTGGAGCACCCCCACCAAGCTGCCGGAAGTCTCCGGCACGGCCCGCCACTTCACCGTGCTCAAGGAGACCGTCCCCGGCGGGGCGAGCCTGACGACCGGCGTGACGCGCTCCTTCCAGTCGGCCAACTACACCACCCGCTACTGGACCGAGGGCACGAACGTCGTCAGCCTTCCCGTGGTGACCGGCTCCAGCACCGCCGCGGCGAAGCAGGCGGCGACCTTCACCGTCGTGGCCGGGCTCGCCGACCCGGGCGGCTACTCGTTCAAGGACTCGGCGGGCAGGTATCTGCGGCACTACGGCTTCGTGGGCCGCTTCGACACGAACGACGGCACCACGACGTTCGCCAAGGACGCCACCTTCGTGGCCCGGGTGAGTCCGACGACGGGCGCGGTCCGCCTGGAGTCGTACAACTACCCGGGGTACTACCTGCGGCACTACAACTACCAGCTGCGGGTGGATCTGGAGGACGGCACCGACCTCTTCCGATCGGACAGCTCCTTCCTGCCGGTCACCGCCTGGGCCTGACCGACCTGTGGTGCCGTCCACCCCGGGGTGGACGGCACCGCACGATTTCGGCGGCCCTGGAGGAGTGAGATCATCGAGGCGGTGTGGTGTTCGGCAGAGCATGCCGCGGACGATGGAGGAGCCCTGTGCCACTGACCTCGGAGCCGTTGCGGAAGCTGGGGTTCTTGACGATCGGCCTGTTCGACGAGGCCGATCCACGGAGGGGCCACGAGTCGACGCTGGAGATCATCGAGCTGGGTGAGCGGCTGGGCTTCGACAGCGCGTGGGTGCGGCATCGTCATCTGCAGTACGGCATCTCCTCCCCCGTCGCGGTCCTGGCGGCGGCCTCGCAGCGCACCAGCCGTATCGACCTGGGCACGGCGGTCATTCCGCTCGGCTGGGAGAACCCGCTGCGGCTGGCCGAGGACCTGGCGACGGTCGACATCCTGTCCGGTGGCCGGCTGAATCCGGGGGTCAGCATAGGACCGCCGATGAACTACGACCAGGTCAGGACCGCGCTGTACCCCGACACCGCCGACAGCGAGAACTTCGGCTACGAACGGGTGCAGCGGCTGCTGGAGCACGTGCGCGGCGAACCCGCCACCGACTTCAGCGGGATCAAGGGCTTCGAGGTGTTCTCCGACCGCGTCCAGCCCCACGCCCCCGGCCTCGGCCGCCGCTTGTGGTACGGCGGCGCGAGCCTGCAGTCGGCCCGGTGGGCCGGTGAGCACGGGATGAACTTCCTGACCAGCAGCGTCGTGAAGGCGGAGGAGTCCGAGGACTTCGCCGAGGTCCAGCTCTCGCACATCCGGACGTTCCGTACCCACCACCCGGACGGCGATCGCGCCCGCGTCTCCCAGGGACTCGTCGTCATCCCGACCGACAACGCCTCTCCGGAGCAGCGCGCGAAGTACGAGGAGTACGCCCTCAAGCGGACGCCGCGTACCGCCGCGCCTCAGGGGCCGGCGCGCATGATGTTCGCGCCGGATCTTGTCGGCTCCTCCACGGAGATCGCCGAACGGCTCTACTCACACGCCGCCTTCCGGGAGATCGACGAGGTCGCGTTCGCGCTGCCGTTCACCTTCGACCACGACGACTACGTCCAGATCCTCACCGACATCGCCACGAAGCTCGGACCGGCCCTGGGCTGGCAGCCCGCCGCCTGACCCCGGTGTGCGGCGCCTGGCGGCGGGTCGCGGTCAGCCGAGTTCGGCCAGCCGCGGTACGGCGGGTGAGCAGCGGTTCTCGATCCACGGGGCCGGGGTAGCGTCCGGCGGCATCACGATGGCGGTATCGATGCCGAGCTTGGCATAGCCGGCCAGGTCGTCGACGAAAGCGTCGATGTCGCCGTTCCCGATGGTGTCACCCATGTAGAGCATGGTCTTGCGGATGCGGGAGTAGTCGCGCCCGGCCTCGTCGCAGTGCCTGCGCAGCACGTCGAGCTTGTGCGCGACGTCGGCCTGGGAGGAGCCGAAGAGGTTGCAGGCGTCGCCGTACCGGGCGACCAGCCGGAGCGTCTTCTTTTCGCCACCGCCTCCGATCATGATCTCGGGGTGCGGGGTGCTCACGGGCGGCGGCGTGCACCTGGTCTCGGCGAGCCGGTAGTGCTTGCCTTCGAAGGGCCCGTTGTTGTCCTGGTCCCACATCTGAAGGCAGATGCGCAGCGTCTCCTCCAGCCGCTCGAAACGCTCGGCGAGCGGCGGGAACGGCACACCCAGACCCAGGTGCTCGCGCTCGTACCACGCGGCGCCGATGCCCAGGGTGGCGCGGCCGCCGGAGAGGATGTCGAGCGTGGTGGCGATCTTCGCCAGCAGACCGGGGTGGCGGTAGGTCGTCCCGGTGACGAGCACCCCGAGCCGGACCGAGGACGTGTGCGCGGCGAGGTAGCCCAGCGTTGTGTAGGCCTCCAGCATCGCGGCCTCGGCGCCGCCGTTGTGCTCCATCTGGAAGTAGTGGTCCATCACCGACACCCAGCTCACGCCCGCCGCCTCGGCGGCAGCGCCGGCCGCGGCCAGCTCCGGCCCGAGACCGGCGGACCCCTGGGGGTGGTCGAACTTGGTGATGTGTACACCGAGTCGCACGGTGATCTCCGTTCGCGTCGTCATGGACAGTCACGACAGTAGGTCTTCGAGTGCGCTCCAGGTCAAGGACGTCGGCATCAGTACGAAGTCGTGCCGCGCGGGACCGGCGCCGGGCGCGCCTGACGGAGGAAGTCGTCCAGGGTGTGCGCGTCGGGCGCGGTGGCCGGCCCCGGAGCGGTGACGGCCATCGCGGCGGCGGCGTTGGCGCGGCGGGCGGCGGCGGCCGGGGCCAGGCCCTGGGCCAGGGCGGCCATGAAGGCGCCGGTGTGGGCGTCGCCGGCGCCGTTGAGATCGACGGCGTCCACGGCGAATCCGGGGATCACGTCGAGCGTCCCGTCGTGGTGCAGCAGACAGCCGTCGGGGCCCGTACGGACCAGGGCCGAGCCGCGCTTCAGGCGGGACCGCACGGCGTGGGCGGCGGCGGACGGATCGTCGATCCCGGTGAGCAACGCGGCCTCGCGGGCGTTGCAGCTCCACCAGTCGGCGCGTGCCGTGAGCAACTCCAGTGCGGTCGAAGGGATTTCATGGACCAGGGGCCCCGGGTCCACGACCAGCGTGACGGCCGGGTCGAGCTGCGGCAGCCAGCCGGTCAGGGCGGCGCGGTTGGACTCGTACAACAGGCCGTATCCGGAGAGGTAGACCAAGTCCCCCGGGCCCGGGCGTAGTTGGGCCAGGTCCTCCGGGGTCAGCGTGGCCTCGGCACCTGGACTGGTGACGAAGGTGCGCTCGCCCTCGGCGTCCACCAGGCAGACGACGAAGCCGGTGTCGGGTTGCGCGCGGGGCGGGAGCAGGGTCTCGATGCCCTCGGTGCGCAGCGCGGCCCGCGCGCGGTCGCCGAAGGGCCCGGTGCCGTGGGCTCCCGCGTAGAGCACGGGCAGTCCTTGCCGGGCGGCCGCCGCCATGACGTTGAAGCCGCCGCCGGGGGTGCTCCCGGTCCGGGTGGCGAGCACGTCGCCGCCGCGCTCGGGCAGGACCGGGACCTCCAGGACGAGATCCATGACCACGTTGCCGAGGTGCAGGAGCCGGTCGTATCGCATCGGCTTACTTCCGCCCGCGCAGCGCGAGGAGCTGCGTGGCCGTCGCGTCGAGGTCGAGTTTGTTGACCCGGTCCAGGGTGGCCCGCGCCTCGGCGGGGAAGGCCTCCACTCCGTGGCAGGCGCCCCCGATCGCGCCCGCGATGGCGGCGATGGTGTCGCAGTCCCCGCCGACGGACGCGGCGAGCAACACTGCCCGCCACGGGTCGTCCTGACAGGCGGTCAGCACCGCGAAGGCGGCCGGTACGGACTCCTGGGTCGCGAGGCTGGTGCCCACCAGCGCGTAGACCCGCTCGCACACCTCGACCTGCGTGGGCAGCTCCCGTACGAGACCGGTGGCCCAGACGATCCGCTCGGCGACATCGGCGGCGGCGACCCAGTGGCCGCGCTCGGCCCCGAGGCGGGCCGCGCCGACCGCCGCGTCCACCGCCTCCGGAACCGACGCACCGTCAAGTCCCGAGCTGACGGCGGCGGCGACGGCCGCCGCACCGGCCAGGGCGACCCCGGTGTTGTGGGTCAGCCGGCTGGCCTCCACCACCCGGTCCACCAGGGCGACCGGGTCCGCCGACGGCACGGCGATGCCCACGGGCGCGATGCGCATCGCCGCGCCGTTCGTGGCGCCGTACCGGCCGACCTCGTCCACGGGGGTGCCCGCGAGGACCTGCTCCACCGCGCGCTTGGTGGACGGGCCGAGCAGGTCGAGCGAGCCGCGGGCCCGCATGTCGTCCTCCCAGGCGACCAGGCGCCGGGCCAGCTCCGCCGCGTCGACGGTGCCGTCACCGTCGAGCAGCAACCGGGCCAGCAGCAGGGCCTGTTCGGTGTCGTCGGTGATCGCGCCGGCGGGCATCCCGGCGGCCAGGGGGTGGTCCGGGGCGGCGGGGTGGAAGCCGGTCAGGACCGGCCCGTAGCGGGCGGTGATCTGCGGGCGGGACAGCATCTGCGTCGGCATGCCGAGGGCGTCGCCGAGGGCGAGCCCGTACAGGGCTCCGGTGGCGCGGCTGTGGAGGCTGGGGCTCACGGGACTCATGTGCGCTTTCCGGTGGTGGGGTCAGCCGAACTCGAGGGACAGCTGGAAGTGGTCGGGATCGAGCAGGCTGACGACATGTTCGACGAAGGAGCCGTCGGCCGCGCGGCTGGTGCGCCGGGTGTCGAGGAACCAGTCACCCGGCGCGCGCCGCAGCACCTCCGCCTCGCGCGCGTCGATCCGCCGCCCGGCCAGGCGTTGCTCGCCGTGGTCGGGGTGCAGCCCGGCCCGCAGCATGACCTCGGTGAGCGACAGGTCGTCGAGGCCTCGCTGTGGCAGCTCCCTGATGCTGGGGACGGCCGGCAGGAAGCTCCGCTCGTACGAGATCACGGAGCCGTCCCCGAGGAGCTCCCGGATCCGCTCGACCCGTACGAACACGCCTTTTTCCAGGGCGAGTTCTTCGGCCAGCTCCTCGTCATGGACCTCCCGGACCGCGAGGGTCCGTACGCGCGTGTCGATGCCCTGGGCGGCCAGGGCGTGCGCCCAGCCGAGCCGGTCGTCCAGCGGTCGGCCGTCGAAGAGCACGTACGAGCCCTTGCCGGTGCGGGTGGCGATCAGGCCGGCTTCGCTCAGTTCCGCGAGCGCGGCCCGTACCGTGGTGCGGCTGACACCGAAGCGCTGGGCCAGGGCGTGCTCCCCCGGCAGCTGCTCGCCGGCCGGCCGGTGTCCGCTGCGGATCTCTTTGGCGAGCACCTCGGTGATCTGCTGGTGTTTGAGCCGGACAGCGGTCATGACGGGTCCCCGGTGAGGACGTCGTCCACGGTGACGACGCGGATCAACGGCCGGTAGAGGTCCATCACATGGAGCGCCTTGGCGTGCGAGTCGTCGTCCACTCCCGCGCACGCGTCGGCGACCACGAGCACCTCGACTCCGGCGTCGGCGGCGGCGAGGGCGGTCGACAGCACGCAGCAGTCCGTGCTGACCCCGGCTAGGACCAGCCGCCCGTCGGAGCCGACCCGCTCGGCCAGTCCGGGGGTCCACTTGCCGAAGGTGGTGGCGTCCACCACATGCGGGGCGTGTGCCGCGAAGTCGTCCGTCAGCTCCCAGAGCCGGGACTGCGGCGGCTGCAGCGCGAAGGGCCACTGGTCGTAGTACGCGCGCCAGGCGCCGGCGGGCTTGTCGGGCGCGAGGAAGCGGGTGAAGGTGACCCGGTCCCCGAACGCCGGCAGCAGTCGGCGTACGCCCTCGGCGGCCTCGTCGAAGCGCGGGGTGGCCCAGGGGCTGTCGGGCTCGGCGAACACCCGCTGCATGTCGATGACGGCGAGCCGGCCGCGGATGGCCTCGGCACTCATGCGCTCAGCACCTCCTCGCTCGCCGCCGGGCTCGGGTCCTCCCGCTCCTGGGCCCGCACGCGGCCGCCGGCGAGGGCCAGCGTGCCGAGGAAGCCGAGGGCGAGCGCGGCCAGGACGCCCAGGTTGGCGTAGGCCCAGGAGCCCGACTTGCCGCCGAGCCCCAGCGGGCCGAGCAGATAGCCCTGCCAGTCCAGCCAGCTCGCGGCGGTGTTGGTGACCAGGCCCCAGCCGAGCGCGGTGGAGACGAGGGTGAGCAGCAGCGGCTGCAGCGGTACGTCGCCGTAGCGGCCGCCGCTGCGGAACAGATCGTTCTCGTCGTAGTCGCGGCGCCGCATCAGCAGGTCCGCCAGCATGACACCGCACCAGGCGGCGACGGGGACGCCCAGCGTGGTCAGGAAGCCGATGAACTGGCCGAGGAAGTTGTCGGTGAAGAAGACGATGTAGACCGAGCCCGCGATCATCAGGACACCGTCGACGAGCGCCGCCAGGTAGCGCGGGATCCGCAGGCCCGCCGCGAGCAGGGCGAGGCCGGAGGAGTAGATGTCGAGGACCGCGCCGCCGACCAGGCCGAGTACGGCGACGGCGGCGAAGGGGATCAGGAACCAGGTGGGGAGGATCGTGGTCAGCGCGCCGATCGGGTCGGCGGCGACGGCCTTGCTGAGGTCGCCGGAGGAGCCCGCGAGGAGCAGGCCGAAGACCAGCAGGAGCAGCGGCGCCACCGAGGCGCCGAAGGTCGTCCAGCCGATCACGCCCCGGCTGGAGGAGCCGCGCGGCAGGTAGCGGGAGTAGTCCGCGGCGGCGTTGACCCAGCCGAGGCCGAAGCCGGTCATCATGAAGACCAGGGCGCCGATGAACTCCTGTGCGGAGCCCGCCGGTACGGCGCTGACGGTGTGCCAGTGGATGTGATCGGCCACCAGCGCTATGTAGACGACCGTGAGCACGCCGGTGACGACGGTGATCACCGTCTGCAGCCGCATGATCAGGTCGAAGCCCATCACACCGCCGACCACGGTCAGCGCGCCCACCACGATCAGAGCGATCACCTTGGTCTCGGTGCCGCCGCCCCAGCCGAGCCGCCCGAAGACGGTCGCGGTGGCCATCGTGGCGAGCGCGGTGAGCACGGTCTCCCAGCCGACGGTCAGCATCCACGAGATCACCGAGGGCAGCCGGTTCCCGCGCACGCCGTACGCGGCACGGCTGAGCACCATCGTCGGGGCCGACCCGCGCTTGCCCGCCACGGCGATGAAGCCGCAGAGCAGGAAGGAGAACACGATGCCGATCACTCCGGCGGCCAGCGCCTGCCAGAAGGAGATCCCGAAGCCGAGCGCGAAGGCCCCGTAACTGAGGCCCAGGATCGAGACGTTGGCCCCGAACCAGGGCCAGAACAGCGTGCGCGGAGTGCCCTTGCGCTCCGCGTCGCCGATCACATCGAGGCCGTGCACCTCCACTTGGAGCTGTCGGCCCGAGGAGCCGCGGCCGGTTCCGCCGCCGAGAGAATCCGTCATCGTCGACCTACCTGTCTAGACGTGTTCAGTGGAGGCTAGGCCGGTGACCCCGGTGCGTCAAGAGTGCAGGGCCGGCCGGTGTCACCGCCGGACCGGCCTGAGAATTCGACTCGGCGTTGTTAGGCTCAACCGGTCCGGCTCGAACCGCCGTCGAAGGAGTTGGGTGATGACCAACGCGCTGGTGGTCGGCGACCTGCAGTCCGGAATCACCCGTAACTATCCGTTCGCGCGGAACCTCGTTCCGGTGGTCTCCGAGATCCTTCCGACCGCACGGGCGGCCGGGGTGCTCATCGTCTTCGTCCGCACCGCACTGCGTGTCAACGGCCTCGACGTCGCGCCGACCAACCCCCTGATCACCGCCTGCCACGCGGCCGGAGACATCTTCCACCAGGGCTCACCCGGTGCGGAGGTGGATCCGGCGCTCGGGATCGCCGACGGCGATGCGGTCGTGACCAAGCGGCGCGGAAGTGCCTTCACCGGGACCGAGCTGGACATGGTTCTCCGCGGCCGGGGCGTGGGCTCGCCGGCGGTCGCGGGAGTGGCCACGAGCGCGATGGTGGCCGCGACCGTCTATGACGCCCTCGACCGGGACTAGGGCCTGTCTTGTGGATCTCCGTGGGAGAAGGAGCGGGGTCTGGCGCCTGTGATCGCAAGGCGGAGGAAGGAAGCGACGCGGAGCGTCGTTGACTGACGACAACGCCGCGAGCGCTGGTGCCAGGGCACGCGACGCCGCGGAGATCCACAAGACAGGCCCTACCGGCTGACGGTCCTCGCCGATGCCTGCGCGGACCCGGATCCGCGCGTGCACGACTTCTTCGTCGAGACCGTCTTCCCTGACCGGTCCGCCGATGTGACCACGGCCCGCAGCTGGGCGGCAGGGCTGCGCGATCCGAGCGAACCGGCACCGCACGACGGGTGAGCCCGGACGGTCAGCCGGCCGGGAGCAGGTGGCGCAGGGCCCGGGCGGAGGGGGTGCCCGGGTCCGCGGTGATGAAGACGACCTGCTGGTCGTCGTCGGGGACGGTGAGTACGTCGCAGTTGAGGCGCAGGCGGCCCACTTCCGGGTGGGTCAGGGTCTTGATGCGGTGACCGGGGGCGTGCACCGGGTCGGTTTCCCAGATCTGGCCGAACTCCTCGCTTCCGGCGCGCAGTTCGGCCAGCAGGCGGCCGAGTGCCTCGTCGTGGGGGTAGCGGGCGGCGGCGCGGCGCAGCCGGGCGACCACGATGTGGGTGAACTCCTCGGCGCTCGAGCTCTCGTACGGGCGGCCGACGCCCAGGAACCGCCGACGGGCGAGGTTCGGCTCCGCGCCGAGGTCGCCGCCCAGCAGGGCACCGGCGAGCGGGTTCCAGGCGATGACGTCGTACGTGGCGTCGGTGACGATGGCCCCCGTCTCGGGCATGCGGCGCAGCAGGTCCACCACATGCGGGCGGACCCGGCGCACCGGGCCGGCGAGCGGTGTCGGGTTGGTGCCGGCCAGCCGGAAGAGGTGGGTGCGCTCGGCCGGGGTGAGCCGGAGCGCGCCGGTGAGGGCGTCCAGGATCCGCGGTGACGGGCGCGGGCCCCGGGCCTGTTCGAGGCGGGCGTAGTAGTCGACGGACATGTGGGCCAGCACGGCGACCTCTTCCCGGCGCAGGCCGGGGGTTCGGCGGCGCCGGTCGGCGGGCAGGCCGACGTCGGCGGGGCGCAGGTTCTCCCTGCGGTCGCGAAGGAAACGGGCCAGCTCCGGCCTCGCCATGCCGCCTCCTTCCGGCTGACAGGGATCGGTTGTCCCTGGATCGGCCGATGTCCCTACGGAATCGTGGACACCATGAACGATTCCACAGCACTGGTCACCGGCGCGAACAAGGGCATCGGCAAAGAGATCGCACGGCAGCTCGCCGTCGCAGGGCTCACCGTCCACGTCGGCTCGCGCGACGCCGGGCGCGGGGAGCAGGCCGTCAAGGAGATCGGCGGCGACGCCCGGCTGCTGGTCCTCGACGTCACGGACGGCGCGAGTATCGCCGACGCCGCCCGGCGGATCGGAAGCCTGGACATCCTGGTCAACAACGCGGGCATCATGGTCGACGGCAGTTCGCCGCCCGAGGCCGACGTCGACAGCTTCCGCCGTACGTACGAGACGAACGTCTTCGGGGTCCTCGCCGTCACCAACGCGTTCCTGCCGGCGCTGCGCCGGTCCGCGGGGCCCCGCATCGTGAACGTCTCCAGCGGGACCGGGTCGCTGACCTGGAGCGCGGACCCGGAGCACCAGTTCGCCGTCTCGGCCGGCTCCGGCGCCGCGTACCGCTCGTCGAAGTCGGCCCTCAACGCGGTGACGCTCTTCTACGCCCAGGCCCTCGCCGCCGAGGGTTTCAAGGTCAATGCCCTGGCCCCCGGCCTCCGGGCGACCGACCTCAACGCACGCGCCGCCGGCAGCGACGGAGACCCGGCCGAGGGGGCTGCGGGCGCCGTCAGGCTGGCCCTCCTGCCGGACGACGGCCCCACCGGCCAGTTCTTCAGCTGGGACGGAACCACTGTGCCCTGGTAGGCCCGCCGGGGGCTCCGGCCCCGCCCCGACAGGGACGGGGCCGGAGCCCGGAGTGCGTGGGGACGGGGAGGGGTCAGAAGGTCAGCTTCCAGGTGTCGATGTAGCCGGTGTCGACGCTGTAGACGTCCTGGACGCGGAGCTTCCAGGTGCCGTCGGCGGTCTCGCTGGAGGCGTCGACCGTGTAGGTGGTGTCGACGTTGTCCGCCGAGTCGCTGCCGGAGCCCTTCAGGCGGTAGGTCGAGCCGTCGGGCGCCACCAGGTCGATGACCAGGTCACCGCGGTAGGTGTGCACGATCTTCACGTAGACCTGCAGGGTGCTCGGGGCGTTGCCGTCGCGGCCTGCGACGGTGATCGGGGATTCGACGGCCGGGCCCGCGTCGGGGATGTCGATATTGGTGGGGTTCTCCCAGACGGAGGCGCCGGAGGCGGCGATGTTCCAGTCGAAGGACACCGAGGCGGCGCTGCCGGTGGAGTCGGTCACCGTGACGCCGACGGTGGAGGTGCCGGCCGTGGTCGGGGTGCCGGAGATCAGCCCGGTGGCCGGGTCGATGGCCAGGCCGTCGGGCAGGCCGGTGGCGGCGTAGTCGAGCGTGGCGCCGGTGTTGGTGGTGGTGGCCTGGAGCTGCAGGGCGGCGGCCAGTCCGGTCACGCCCGTCTGGCCGCCCGGGTTGGTGACCGAGGTGCCGTGCACGACACGGCTGCCGACGTTGATCGCGGCCCAGGTGTTGGCGACCGTCTCGTACGTCGCGCTGTCGGCGCCGAACAGGTCGGCGGCGGCCTGCAGGGTGGCGGTGCGGGCGCCGGCGTAGTTGGTCGTCGACGTCATGTAGGTGGTCAGTGCCCGGTACCAGATCTGCTCGGCGTTGGTGATGCCGATGCCGGGCACCGGCAGGCCGTCGTAGGTGGGACTGTCGTAGGCGACCCCGTTGACGGTCTTGGCGCCGCTGCCCTCGGAGAGCAGATAGAAGAAGTGGTTCGCGGGGCCCGAGGAGTAGTGGACGTCGACGCTGCCGAGGCTGGAGGACCAGTAGTCCTTGGAGGCGCCGTCCTTGGAGGGCTTGTCCATGTAGCGCAGCGGGGTGCCGTTGCCGCGGATGTCGATCAGCTCGCCGACCAGGTAATCAGGCACGTCCTGCGGGTTGTTGGCGTAGAACTCCACGGCGGCGGCGAAGATGTCGCTGGTGGCCTCGTTGAGGCCGCCGGACTCGCCGCTGTAGTTGAGGGCCGCCGTCGCGGCGGTCACGCCGTGGCTCATCTCGTGGGCGGCGACGTCGAGCGAGGTCAGCGGCTTGGCATTGCCGGAGCCGTCGCCGTAGGTCATGCAGAAGCAGGAGTCCTGCCAGAAGGCGTTGACGTAGTTGGCGCCGTAGTGGACGCGGGAGTAGGCGCCGACGCCGTCGTTGCGTATGCCGTTGCGGCCGAAGGTGTCCTGGTAGAAGTCCCAGGTTTCCTGGGCGCCGTAGGCGGCGTCCACGCCGGCGGTCTGGCGGTCGCTCTGTAGGCCGTTGCCCCAGACGTCGTCCGCGTCGGTGTACAGGGTGCCGGTGCCGGACGAGCCCTGGTTGAGGTCGTACGTCTTGTGGCCGCCGCGCGCGGTGTCGGTCAGCTCGTACGTGCTGCCGGACAGCGTGCTGCCGATGGTGACGGTGCCGCCGTACTGGCCGGTGCCGGTGCCGGTCTCCACGGCCTCGTACGCGGAGAGCTGCTTGCCGGTCCGGGCGTCGGTGACGACGTGCAGCTCGCTGGGGGTGCCGTCGTCCTGCTTCCCGGTGGCCACGGACTCCCAGGCGAGGGCGGGCGTGCCGGCGGCCGCCCAGACCACCAGGCGCGGCGTGCTCTTCGCCTTCACGTTCTCCGCGCCCTCGGCGAGAGCGGCCCGGAGCGCATCCTTCTGCGCCGTGGCCTTCGGCGTCCCGGCCTTCGTCGTCGGTACGGATATCCGGGCGTTGGTGGCCCTGGTGACGGTTTCCCCGCCGCCGGCGCGCTCGTGGACGACCAGGTCGCCGCCGAGCACCGGGAGCCCGGCCAAGGTGCGGGCGTAGCGGGTGTGCACGGTGCCGTCGGCGTCCTTGACGACGTCCTTCACGATGAGCTTCTCTCCGCTGCCCAGTTTCAGGGATCTCGCGGTGGTGGCGGTGGAGTCGGCGGACCGCTGCAGCAGCGACGCGCGCTGGGTGGGGGTCAGTTCGACCTGGGCGGCACCCGGCTCCGGGGTGGCGATGATCTTCTTCTGGGCGCCGGTCGAGGGCTGGGCGCCGGCGGTGCCCGTCTGCGCGCCGAAGGCGAGCAGCGCGGTCACGGCGATCAGCGCGCCGGCGGCGGTCGTGGTGCGGCGGGTCACGGACTTCGTCGTACGAGAGCGGTCTCGGGACGATAAATGTTGCACTGCTGCTCCTTCTTCCGCGGCCGTGGGACGTCGGCCGTAGACAACCGGACGGTCGGTCGGTCCGCCCGGGCGGTGCAGTGAGCTGGGCCTCAGGCCCGATGGACACCACAGGTCTAGACCCCCGCGGTCGTGGCTGAGGAGAGCATGCCACCTTTTGGCAACGTTGTCAGGGGCGCGTCAATGCAATCCCTTTACCTGGATACGTTCGCACCGAGGGCGGCAGGGGTGTCTCGCGCCGCCAACCCGGAGGCAGAAGGGCCCTTTTCGGGATCAGCGCCCCCGCCTCCCGTTCGCAGCGGCGCCGAGAGATTTTGCATGGCCGCAATGTGGGCGCGCCTGTCCCGGACGACTGAGGACCGGCGCGCCAGGCCCGGTTTTTGGTATTTTTGTTGATATCGCCTTAAATCTCGATAGTCAGCAGGCGAACTATGAGGTCACGGGCGCCAACCCGATCGAGGACGGCGGGTGCCAGACGGGGGCTGACCCTCCGGACAGTCATCGCCAGCAGCGTGGTCGCGCTGCTGCTCGGTGTTACCTTCGCCGCGCTCCTGCGGGCCGTGGACGACGTGCGCTCGTCGACCGACGCGCGTAAGCACATCCGGTCGTCACTGGTCCAGGCGGGAGCGCTGGAGAAGACCATCCTCGACATCGAGACGGGCGAGCGTGGCTTCGTCATCACGCGGCGGGAGCAGTTTCTGCAGCCGTGGAGGGCCGGGCGGGCCGCCTTCGCCGGACAGGCCCGGGAATTCGTGCGGCTGTCCGACGCTCCTGGGCAGCAGAGCATCGCGGTGACGATCTCCCGGGACGGGCAGTCCTACATCAACGACTATTCCGTTCCGCTGGTCGAATCGGTGCGCCGGGGAGATCCGTCCGCGTCGAGCATCGCCACGACGCAGGAAGGGCGGCAGCGCGTCGACACGCTGAGAAGGCTGTTCGACCGGTACAACCAGGTGTCCCGAGTCACCCTCTCGGCACGTGAGGACGCCGCCGCCGCCAATGTCCGACGGGCCACCGTCGGGGCAGTGGCGGGCCTCGCGGGGTCGATACTCCTCGTCGGGGCCTTCGCGTGGTACCAGTCACGCGCCATCGTCCGGCCCGTCCGCAGGGCAGCCGCCGTCGCCGGCCGGCTGGCCGACGGCGACCTCACCACACGCATGCCGGAAACCGGCGTGGGGGAGATCGGCGACCTGGAAGTCGCGTTCAACACCATGGGGAGGTCGCTGGGGAGGAGCCTCGAACGGGCGGAGATGGCGCGCGCACGCCTCGAGCTGTTGTACGGCGCCAGCGTGGCCGTCGGGACCACGCTCGACGTCGAGCGGACCGTGCAGGAACTGGCACGGGTGGCGGTCGCCGGGGTGGCCGACTATGTCACCGTCGATCTGGCGGGTTCGGTCCTGCAGGGCGAGGAGCCAACGCCGGACGACCTCACGGGGCTGCTCCGGGTGGCCGTGAGCGGCATCCGCGAGGACGCCCCGCTCTTCCCGCCCGGCGAGGTGATCACGCAGGCCCCGGAAACCCCCCAGGCCCGCAGCCTCGCCGGCGGGCAGGCCGTGAGCGAACCCGACCTGCACACCGCGACCGACTGGCGCGCCCAGGACCCGGACCGGGCCACGAAACTGCTCGAATTCGGCATGCACTCGCTGATGTCGGTACCGCTGCGGGCCCGGGGCGTGCTGATGGGAGTGGTCACCTTCTGGCGCTCTGAGCGGTCCGAACCGTTCGAGGCCGACGAGCTGTCCTACGCGGAGGAAGTGGTCGCCAAGGGCGCCGTGGCCATCGACAACGCACGCCGCTACACCCGCGAACGTGCCACCGCCCTGGCCCTGCAACGCAGCCTCCTGCCGCAGCGGCTGCCCGGACAGGCGGCCCTGGAAGTCGCCTCCCGCTATCTGCCGGCCGGCTCGCGGGCCGGTGTCGGGGGCGACTGGTTCGACGTGATCCCCCTGTCCGGCACCCGGGTCGCCCTGGTCGTGGGTGATGTCGTCGGCCACGGGATCCACGCCGCCGCCACCATGGGGCGGCTGCGTACCGCCGTACGCACCCTGGCCGACGTCGACCTCCCGCCCGACGAGCTGCTCACCCACCTCGACGACCTGGTCATCCACCTCACCAGCGAGGAACAGGCCGGGATCGCCGAAGGCGACAAGGCGGCCGCCGGCGAACTCGGCGCGACCTGCCTGTACGCGATCTACGACCCCATCTCACGGCACTGCGTCCTGGCCTCGGCCGGGCATCCGATGCCCTTCGTCGTCGCGCCCGACGGCTCCGTCGAGTTGGTCACCGGGTCCACGGGGCCCCCGCTCGGGGTCGGCGGTCTGCCCTTCGAGTCCATCGAGCTGGAACTGACCGCCGGCAGCGTGCTCGCCCTCTACACGGACGGTTTGATCGAGTCCCGCGACCATGACATCGACCATGGGCTCGAGCAGTTGCGCCAAGCCCTGTCCCAGCCCGCGCAGTCGCTGGAGATCACCTGCGACACCGTGATCAACACGCTGCTGCCCGACCCGGAACGGCCGGCCGACGACGTCGCCCTGCTCCTCGCCGGCATCCGCGCCATGTCGCCGGAACAGGTCGCCACCTGGGACATCCCCGCCGACAACGCGCGGGTGATGGGCGCCAGGGAACTGGCCGTCCGCCAGCTCGAAGTGTGGGGGCTCCAGGAGGCGCAGTTCGTCACGGAGTTGGTGGTCAGCGAGCTGGTCACCAATGCCATCCGCTACGGCGCCGCCCCCATCCAACTGCGCCTGATCCGCGACCGCACCCTGATCTGCGAGGTCTCCGACGCCAGCAGCACCGCACCCCATATGCGGCGCGCGCGGGTCTTCGACGAGGGTGGCCGGGGCCTGCTGCTGGTCGCCCAGCTCACCCAGGGCTGGGGCACCCGGCAGACCACGACGGGCAAGGTCATCTGGTGCGAGCAGGTGCTCGGGGACGAGTAACTCCCCCTACCACCCCACCCGTTGTTCAGCTACCTGAATCGCGCCACGGCCAAGGATGCCGTGCCCCGCTCAACGGTCCCGCGATTGAGGCGATTCTTGCAGCATCTCTTGACGCCTCCAATGGCCCGACCTAACTTCGCCGAGCAGGGCAGCGTTTACATGCAGAGCCAGCGTTCATACATATGAATCCTGGTGAGCGGCAGAGAGTCCCGCGGCCCCACCACCCCCCACACAGGAGGTAGTTCATGAGCAGCTCCAGCACAGGCCGTCCCGACGGCCGTCACCGCCGCGTCCGCCGGCGCGCCGTCGCCGTGAGCGCCGTGGGCGGCGCGGCCGCCATGGGCCTGGGCCTGGCGTCGATCCTGGGCAGCCCGGCGTCGGCGGCTTCCGCGAATCGTACGGTCAGTGTCTCGACCGCCGCACAGCTCACCTCCGCGCTGGCCAACGCGCTGGCGGGCGACACCATCACGCTGGCCGACGGCGTCTACAAGGGCCAGTTCAAGGCCACCGCCGACGGCACCTCGTCCTCACCCATCACCCTGACCGGCAGCAGCAAAGCCGTCCTGACCTCCAACGGCGGCAACGGCTACGGCCTGTGGCTCAGCACCGCCCCCTACTGGAAGGTCAAGGGCATCACCGTCGACAACTCCGTCAAAGGCATCGTGATGGACGCCTCCCCGCACGTCACCCTCGACGACGTCCACGTCCACGACATCGGCTACGAAGGCGTCCACTTCCGCTCCGGCAGTGACCACGGCATCATCCAGAACTCCAACATCCACGACACCGGCACCACCCAGCCCAGCTACGGCGAAGGCATCTACATCGGCTCCGCCAACAGCAACTGGGACCAGTACGCCGGCCCCACCGGCGTCGACGCCTCCGACTACGTCCAGGTCCTCAACAACCTCGTCGGCCCCAACATCGCCGCCGAAGGCATCGACATCAAGGAAGGCACCAAAGGCGGCACCATCCGCGGCAACACCCTCAACGGCACCGGCGAACAGAACCAGAACTCCGGCGACTCCACCATCGACGTCAAGGGCGACACCTACACCATCGACGCCAACACCGTCACCAACCCCTACACCGACGGCTTCCAGGTCCACAACGTCTACAACCCCTACGGCTGCGGCAACACATTCACCAACAACAAATTCACCCTCGGCTCCGCACCCGGCTACGGCATCAACATCACCGACAACAGCGGCTGCTCCACCAAGAACACCGTCGCCTCCACCAACACCTCCACCGGCGGCAAAGGCCTCACCAACATCTCCGTGAGCTGACCGTGCGGAAGAGCCCACCAGCCTCTGGCCGGTGGGCCCTTCCGCGCAAACGGCCGGACCGCGGTCCGTCAGCCCCGGCCCAGCAGGCGGCGTTGCGCCGTGTGGAGGTTGGGCGGGGTGACGGCGGGGACGCCGTAGGACTCGAGACGGGATTCGAGGGGGCCGGTGAAGTCGGGGACGTCGATCTGGCCGAAGGGGGTCACCTGGGAGATGCCGACGGTTGCGCTGTACGGGGCGATGTCGTCGATCTTGACGAGGCCCGCGCGGCCGTTGGTGACCGTGATGTTCCAGTGGGTGAAGCGCGCGCCGTACAGGGGACCGGCGCTGGCGTCGCCGCCGTGCACACCGTCGTTGTCAACGGTGATCTCGGTACGGACGTTGGCGAAGGGCATGCCCCGGTGGCTGTCGAACGTACCCATGTCCATGCGGCCCCGCGACCAGACGTTGTAGCTGGACAGGCCCTCGACATTGATGCCGTGCAACTGGGTTCCCGCGGGCGCCGGTACGGTCCGCTGGTCGATGGCGAAGTCCTCGATGAGGTTGTCGTGGGAGCCCTCACGGCACGCGTACGGATGGTGGCTGCCGCGTCCGGAGACCCGCGTGCGGCGCAGGGTGACGGCCTTGGCCGCGACCAGCAGGAAGCCGTTGTCGACGTTGACGACATGCACGTCGTCGGCCCAGCAGTCCCAGGCGCACTGCAGGGCAAGGCCGTTGTAGCCCTTGTCGAGCAGGTGCTGGGACTGCGGGGTTTCCACCATCTCGATGGTGAGCCCCTCGACGCCGGAGGCCACCACGGGCTCGACCAGGGTGGTGATGCGCGGGGTCCATTCCGGGCGCGCGTCCAGTGGGAGCGGCCGGTCGAGGGTGACCCGGTGGCCGCGTACGGCGGCGATGCGGCAGGGCCACTCGTAGGGGACGTAGGACAGCAGCTTGGTCTTGTCGGTCCAGTAGTAGTCGGAGGCGCCGGGGAGATCGCCGGCCATGTGGTCGAGGAGGGTGTGTCCGGCGTCGTCGGAGAGCTGGAGCAGGACCCGGTCGCCGGGGCGCAGCGCGTGCGGGGTGTCGACGGTGACGGTGAAGTCGCCCCGGCGGGCGGGTGCGGTGATGGCCGCCAGGCTGTCCCACTCGTCGCGCTTGTTCCCGGTCCAGCCCTCGAAGGGCCAGTTCTGCGCTGTGATGGCGTCGGTCAGGGTGCGGAAGCGGTCGCGCGGGCACACCCAGACCATGCCACCGGCCCACGACCACGCCGATTTGGTGCCGCCGTAGCGGCTGCCGTAGACGCCGATGACGTCGGTGAGCGAGCGGGTGGCGTACAGCGTGGTCGCGTCACTGCCCTCGCCGCGCAGGGTGACGTTGCTGTAGCCGATGCGGATGATGTCGTCGATCCGGTAGGTCCCGGCCGGCACCAGCACCGTGCCGCCGCCGCGCTCGCCGGTCTCGGCGATGGCCCGGTTGATGGCGGGCGCCGCATCGGCGGAGCCGTCCGGGCGGGCGCCGTAGTCCAGCACATTGGCGCGTACGGGCCGGTGGTACGGGAGCGGCTTGTCCCCGGCCGCGTAACCGGCCAGGGCGATGTGCGGGATCTGCGGGTGGCTGTAGGGGGCTGACCGGTATTCAGCCCAGAGGGACGACTCCGCGGGCGCGCGGGTGAACCCGGCTCCGGCGCCGACCGCGCCGACCGCGGCGGCGGCCGTGGCGGCCTGGAGCAGGCTTCTGCGGCTGATGGCCATGAGCCCCCGACTTCCATGTATATGAACTGTGTTCACGTGGGCGACGGACCTGAGGGTGCCACGAGTCCACGACCGCAGGGAAGGGGTCGTACATCGACTGCTTGTCCACGTCTCTTCCCGACGGGTATTCGCCCGTGCGAGCCGGCGTGCATCACACCAGGTCATGCACCCACGGAGTGACCACGTCCGGATGGATCGCCGCCCTCCCGCCCCGTCGGGGGCCACGAGAGCGGTTGACAGCTGCCGGGCCGCTGCTACATTCCCACGCGGCTGACCCTCAATCACTGACATGAACGGGTGGTACTCCATGAGACGTGATCGCGCACGACAGCGCGCCGTGCTCTCCGTCGGCAGCATCGTCGCCGTCCTGCTCGCGTTGACCGGCTCCGCCTCCGCCGATGCCGCGACCAACGGCTCGGCCGGTGGTGGGAGATGCCTCGCCGACGCGGCATGCGTTCCGCAGACCGTCGTCCTGGACGGCCGCACTCTGCGGCTGACCCGTGACCGGGCCAGAGCGGGAGACCCCGGACTACGGCAGGAGGTGCGGACCCTCACGGCCCGGGCGGACACGCTCGTGGACCAGGGCCCCTGGTCCGTCATGGACAAGCCGCAGACCCCGCCCGGCGGTGACCGTCACGACTACCTCAGCCAGGCACCGTACTGGTGGCCCTCCGAGCCCAGCACGGCGGACAACCCCCAAGGCTGCCCGTACGTGCAGCGCGACGGCGTCCGCAACCCGGACGTGGACACGATCACCGACCACGCAGAGCGGGGCAGGATGTTCGACGCCGTCTACACCCTCACCCTGGCCTGGTACTACACCGGCAATCCGGCCTACGCCCGGCGTGCCGAGCTGGATCTGCGCACCTGGTTCACCGACCCGGCCACCCGGATGAACCCGAACCTCCAGCACACCCAGATCATCCCGTGCAAAACCGACGGCCGCGGCATCGGCATCATCGACTTCTCCCAGCAGTTCACCGACATCCTCGACGCCACGGCCCTGCTCGACACCGGCGCGCCCGGCTGGACGGACTCGGACCACCGGGAGATGCACAGCTGGTACGACCAGTACTTGCAGTGGCTGCTGACCAGTGGCAATGCGGCCGACGAGGCCGCCGCCACGAACAACCACGGCAGTTTCTTCGACATGCAGGAAGCCGCGCTCGCCCTGGCCACCGGCCGCACCGGCCTCGCCAGGGACATCGTGGAGGCCGCCGAGTCCAAGCGGCTGGACAGCCAGCTCGCCGCGGACGGTTCTCAGCCCCAGGAGATCAGTCGCACCCGCAGCTGGCACTACTCCACCTTCAACCTGGTCGCCCTGACCCGGCTCGCCGACATCGGCCGGAAGGTCGGCGTCGACCTCTGGCACTACACCACTCCGGCCGGAGCCACCCTGTCGCGCACGGTGGACTACCTGCTTCCGGCAGCCACCGGCGCCGCGGACTGGTCGGCCCCCGAACTCTCCTTCCACGCCTACGCGGCCACCGACGTCGTACACGCGGCTGCGGACGCCGGCGACCGCGCCGCCCGCACGGCCGTACCCGAACTTGAGGCGCCGCCCGGTGGTGACCTGTGGCGGTTGCGACCGGCAGCCGAGCAACTGGACTCCATCGAGAGCTGATCCGCCGGTGACCGGGCGGGCTCTCCGGCGGTCAGTCCTCGCAGTGTTCGTGGCCGCCGAGCCGTTCCATGTACCCGGCCAGCACTCCCAGGCCGTCGGCGCCGAGGCGTGGGACCACCAGCTCGCGCAGCTCGGTGACGAAGACGGCGAGCGCCTTCTCTGCCTGTGCGCGGCCGGCCGGGGTGAGGACGGCGTTGGTGACCCGCCGGTCGGTCGGTGAAGGCTGCCGCTGGATGAGTCCGGCCTGCTCGAGGCGGTCGGCGAGCTTGGTGAAGCCGCCGCTGGAGAAGGAGATGGTCCGGGTCAGCTTGGTCAGCGACACGGGTTGGTCGCCGGCCCGCAGCAGCCGGACGAGCACGTCGAAGGAGCGGCCCGGCATCCCGGTCGCTTGCTCGACCTTTGCGGTGAGCACCCGCGACAGGTGGGTGTAGGCGAGGACGATGGTGGTCCACGACTCGACGAGTTCCTCGGACGACGGGACTTCCGGTTCGGGTAGCGGCGCGACAGATGCCATGCCTCATTGTACCGAAGAGCAAGATGCTTGCCAGAAAGATGAATCCGACCTAACCTCTTGCCAGGAAGGTAAAATACGACCTCCCAGCGCGCCTCGGGGCCCAGGGATTGTCGAGAAGCCGGAGTCGTCCATGGCCACCATCCCCCGCTCCAACAGGGTCACCACACTGTGGGCCGTCACGATCGTCATCGGCCTCGGCCTGCTCCTCCAGAGCGTCGTCCCCCAGATCACTTTGCTGGTGATCCTCCTGCAGGTCGCCTTCGCGCTGCTGCACGGCGCCCGACGCTACGGCCGGCGCGCCATAGGGGTCTTCGTCGCCGCCGGCCTCGTGATCAGCAACATCCTGGAGAATCTCTCCATCGAGACCGGCTTCCCGTTCGGCCACTACCACTACACGGGTGGCGGCAAGCTCTTCCTCGTGCCGTGGTTCATCGGACCGGCCTACCTTGCCACCGGCTACCTCGCCTGGATCGTCGGCACCGTGCTGCTCAGCGACGTCCGCCGCAACTCGCCCTGGCTGACCACGATCGGCACCCCGGTCATCGCGGCCTTCGCGATGACCGCCTGGGATCTGTCGATGGATCCCAAGAACTCGACCATCAGGCACAACTGGATCTGGGAGAACGGCGGCGGATACTTCGGCGTCCCCCTGGGCAACTTCCTGGGCTGGACCTTCACCGTCTACCTCTTCATGCAGGTCTTCGCCCTCTACCTGCGCAGCCGCGGCCCGCTGCCCACCGCCGAGCCGGACCGGACGGGAACCAGCGACCTGCAGGGTGTGTTGCTCTACGGGCTGACGACCGTCCCCTACTTCACCCTGCTGTTCACCGGCGACCACAAGACCGTGACCGACGCCGCGGGCCACACCTGGCAGACCGCCGACATCTACGAGACGTCGACCCTGGTCACCGTCTACGGCATGTTCTTCGTCGCGGTTCTCGCCCTGCTCCGGATCGCCCAACAACGCGCCGCGGCACCGGCACCGGCACCGGCACCGACCGCAGCGGCCGAGACAGCCGGGCAGCCGGAGCCCGAGACGGTTCGGGTCACCGGGACAGCTTCTCCGGAGTGAACGCTCGTCAGCGATGACGTATACCCGGCCCGAAGAACGCAGTTCACCCCACACCCGACCATCCACGCATCTGGTCTAGACCCTTGACGGGCCGCTGCGGCCGCCGGTTCAATTGATACCTGGGGTCGAATCACTACCCCACCGGAATCGCCCATTCGGGATCATGAACGCAAAGGCGCGCTCAGCCGACACGCGGACGCTCAGCGATATGCCAACTATTCGGGCCATCGGCGGCCGTTGCGATCCGCAACCGGTCTGCCGGGGAACATGGACGTTCCCTTCGGCGGGCGGCACACCCCACTTGTTCCGCCCGTTCGTCAGCCGCACTTCAGCCCTGCCACGCCATGCCATTCCCGTGGCCGATTCGGCGTGGCATCCCACTTTACGGAGAGAGATACCGTGCCCCCCACCATTCGCCGCGCGGTGATTCCCGCCGCCGGGCTCGGATCCCGCCTGCTGCCCCTGACCAAAGCAATACCCAAGGAAATGCTGCCGGTCGGCGACAAACCCGTGATCGAGCACACCGTGCGCGAACTCGTGGCGTCAGGGATCACGGACATCACCATCGTGGTCTCCGGCGGAAAATCCGTGATCCAGGACCATTTCCGGCCCAGCCCCGACCTTGTCGACCGGCTGCGTGCCGACGGCAAGACCGCCTACGCGGACGCCGTGGAGGAAGTCGGGGAGCTGGCCCGGCAAGGCCATATCACCTACCTCGACCAGCACGGTCCTTACGGCAATGGCACCCCCGTTCTGAACGCCGCCCGGAATTTCGGTGATGAGCCGATCATCGTGCTCTGGCCGGACGACGTCTTCGTGGCCGAGGTGCCCCGGGCACAGCAGCTGATCCGCGCCTACGAGGTGACCAACGCCCCGGTGCTGGCCCTGCTGCCCATCGCCCCAGGGGATTCCGAGCGCTACGGCGTGCCCGTGGTCAAGGAGGACCTGGACGACGGTCTGCTGCGGATCGTCGGCCTGGTCGAGAAGCCCAAGGCGGAGGACGCTCCCTCCGCGTTCGCCGCCATCGGTGGCTACGTGATCACCCCCGGCATCATCGACGAGCTTCGGGAGCAGACCGCGCGCTGGTACGAACACCGCACCGGCGAGGTGTACCTGGCCGACGCCATCAACGCCTACGCGAGCAGCCGCGCGGTGTACGGGCAGGTCATCCAGGGCCGTTGGTACGACACCGGCAACCCGGCCGACTACCTGGTCGCGCAGTTCGCGTCCGCCCTGGCGCACCCGGAGTACGGGCCGGTCCTGCGGGCGCTGGCCCACGACCTGGACCACACCGGCTGACCCGGCACCGCCCGACCCGCTCGGAGCGCGGCACTCAACCGCCGAAGGTGGAAAGGGACGGGAGCCCGGTTCCTGACCAGTCGAACATGGTGAGGTTGCTGTAGGGGTTCACCCCGCCGAATGTCCAGGGCACCCCAGGCACCCAGGCGGGCTCCCACGCCAGAAAGCCCAGGCCGTGCCCCCCGGGCACCCGCGCGATGACGGTGCGCAGGGCGTCGAAGAAGGCGGCCTGCCCCTGGGGGGTGGGCGGGAAGCGCGCACCGTCCGGCAGTTGGCCGACCTTCGTCACGAGGTGCTGTCCCTCGTCGCCCTCGGCCGGCAGTTTCCACGGATAGGCCGTCTCCACCACGAGCACGTCCTTGCCGTAACGCCTCGCGAGGTCGGTCAGGTTGGTCTGCAGGGCGGCCAGCGAACCGTGCCAGAAGGGGTAGTACGAGAGAGCGATCACATCGAACCGGATATCGGCCGCGGCGAGGTGGTCGTAGAAGGAGTAGATGTCGACGCCCTCGCCGGAGTTGTCCACGTGGACGAGGGTGCGCAGCTCGGACGACGCGCCCTCCGCGGCTCCCAGAAGACCGGCCCGGAGCAGCTCGACGAAGCCGTCCCAGTGTTCTCCCTGCGTGTAGCGGACCCGGCCGTTGGGCCACAGCATGCCGTTGGTGACCTCGTTGCCGATCTGGATCATGTCCAGCGGAATGCTCTGCGCAGCGAACGCCCGCACGGCGTCGCGCGTGTAGGCGCGGACGGTGGCGGCGAGCGTGTGCCAGTCCATGTCCGCCCAGGCGGCGGGGGTCGTCTGGTGGGCATTGTCGGCCCAGGTGTCGGAGTAGTGCAGGTCGAGCAGCACGCCCATCCCGGCGCGGCGGGCGCGGCGGGCCAACTCGACGGCCGAGGCGAGGTCGTAGCCGCCGGACGAGGGATCGACCCAGACCCGCAGGCGCATCAGGTTCGCGCCGCGAGCGGCGAGGAGGCGCTCCACCGGAGCGGACTTCCCCCTGTCCTTGTACTTCTGGCCCGCGGACTCCGCCTGCAGAGTGCTGGACAGGTCCACGCCGCGCAGTGGCGGAGCCGGCGAGGTCATCGCGATCGGGGCCAGCTCGGGCTCATCCTTCGCTTGGCAGCCGAGGTCCACCGGGGCAGCCAGCAAAGGCAGCGCGGCCAGCAGTCTTCTCCGTGACAGCAAGCTCACTCCGGTCCGAAAGTGTCCATACGACAGGGAATGCGGCAACGGCCACCCGCGACATTAACGGTACAACACCTTCACCCGGATTGGCGATGAAGCAGAAACGGCACCATTTCACACTTCCTCGTATTCTGGAGCGGATGGACACCATTTCCGGACGGCGGGCCGGCGCGACCGCCTACGGACTCCCATTCGAATTCTAAGAATACGCACAGAAAGACGCATTCCAGTAACAGGGCTGCAACATAGACGGCGGATCCAATGAATGCAAGCGATTACTGCCGAGTCAGGTGGGGAATGTGACGACCGTCACACCCGGAATGGCATAGACCAATAACTCCTCGGAGTGCGATAGTTACGGAGCACGACGGGCACTTCCATTGCCGCACTGGCACTTTCACTGCCGCATGGGCACTTCCTTTGCTGCCGGAAATCGCCCTCGCCCCTCACACCTCCCTCCCCCCCCCCACATTTCGAGGAGAATCGTGCGTATCGTCGTCACCGGAGGCGCCGGCTTCCTGGGGTCGCATTTGTGCGATGCCCTGATCAAACGCGGTGATTCGGTCATCTGCGTCGACAATCTGTCAACTGGTCGGCGCGACAACATAGAACACCTGCTGAGCCATGATGAATTCGAATTCATCATGGCCGATGTGTCCGAGGAAATACCCGTTACGGGTCCTGTGGACGCCGTGGCCCACCTCGCGAGCCCCGCCTCCCCGCCCGACTACCACCGCATGCCCCTGGAGACGCTGGCGGTCGGCAGTCGCGGCACCGAGCAGGGGCTGGCGCTGGCCCAACGCAGCGGAGCACGCTTCGTGCTGGCCTCCACGAGCGAGGTCTACGGCGACCCGCAGGTCCACCCGCAGACCGAGGACTACTGGGGGCATGTGAACCCCATCGGTCCCCGCAGCATCTACGACGAGGCGAAGCGCTTCGCAGAGGCACTGACCAGCGCGCACCGGCGAACTGCCCAGGCCAACACCGGGATCGTCCGGATCTTCAACACCTACGGCCCCCGGATGCGCCCGCACGACGGCCGGGTGGTCACCAGCTTCATCGCGCAGGCCCTGAACGGTGATCCGCTCACGGTGTACGGGGACGGCTCGCAGACCCGCAGTTTCTGCTACGTCGACGATCTCATCCGTGGCATCGTCGCGATGATCGACTCCACCGACCCGGGGCCCGTCAACTTGGGCAATCCGCATGAGCGCACGGTGGCCGAACTCGCCGAGCTGGTACTGCGGTTGACCCAGGCCGAGAGCACCGTCGAGTACCACCCGCTGCCGGTCGACGACCCCGCCCGCCGCCGCCCCCTGATCACTCGGGCGCAGCAGGTACTGGGCTGGGAGCCGGTCGTCTCCGACGAGGACGGGCTCCGCCGCACCGTGCAGTACTTCCGGGGCCGGCCCGAAGAGGTCGAAGCCGCTCGCGAGGCGATCGCGGGAGGGCAACTCGACGGCGCGGTGGTTCCCGCGCACGGCACGGTCGGCGTCGTACAGGCCGCCTGAGGCCTTCCGTCATCTCACGTCCTCTTCTCCCCCGCAGGCCGCCTCCCCCCTCCCCCAGCGGCCGGCGGGGGCGACATCTTCGGAGTCCAGCAGATGAGTGTTCTGCGTCCAGGCGCCGGACCGTCCCCCCTGTCCACGGCGTCTTCCCTGCTCCCCGCTGTCCGAGACAGCGGTTCCCTCGTTGCCCCCGCGCTGGACGGCAAACAGCTGGCCGAGGCCGTGCTCACGCTGTCCGACGGCCACGTCGTCGGGATCCCGCCGAGCGGGCCGGTGTTCGACCGTTCTTCCGGCCGGTCCCGCCGGCTTCTCAGCCGTACGTTCGTACCGGTGCTGGGCCGTGCCGACCGGATGGTCGTCGCCGTGCTGACCGCCGGCTGGCTGACCTGCCTGGGGCTGTTCTGGGCCTGGCTGCTCCAGCCGTCGCACCGGATCGGCTGGCCGGGTCTCGCGATCAACGGCACGGTGCTGCTCTACCTGTCCGTGATGCCGGTCTACTTCATGGTCGGCGTCAACCGGCTCAAGCGGGTGGACCCTTCGATCGGCATCCCGCGGCTGCGCGTGGCCTTCGTCGTGACGCGGGCGCCGTCCGAACCCTGGGACGTCGCCAGGACCACCCTCCGGGCGATGCTAGACCAGCACTACCCCCACCCCTTCGACGTGTGGCTGTGCGACGAGTCGCCGACCGACGAGATACGTGTCTGGTGCGACGACAACGGCGTCGGCGTGGCGACCCGCTTCGAGGTGTCGGACTACCACCGGACCACCTGGCCCCGCAGGACCCGGTGCAAGGAAGGCAACCTCGCCTACTTCTACGACCAGATCGGCTACTGGGACTACGACGTGGTGGCGCAGCTCGACTGTGACCACGTCCCCGAGCCCGGCTACCTCGCCGAGATGGTCCGGCCCTTCGCCGACGAGGCGATCGGCTACGTCGCCGCACCGAGCGTGTGCGACTCCAACGCCGAGCTGTCCTGGGCGGCGCGCGGCCGGCTGCACCGGGAGGCGACGTTCCACGGCCCGGCGCAGCTGGGACACAGCGCGGGGCTGGCGCCGGCGTGCATCGGCTCGCACTACGCGGTGCGTACCCAGGCACTGCGTTCCATCGGCGGCATCGGCCCCGAGCTGGCAGAGGACTTCTCGACCAGCTTTCTGCTCAACTCCGCGGGCTGGCACGGTGCCTTCGCCATCGACGCCGAAGCGCAGGGTGACGGTCCGCTGACCTTCTCCGCCATGCTGGTCCAGGAGTTCCAGTGGTCGCGCAGCCTGACCACCGTCCTGCTCGACCTCGTCCCCCGGCACCTGCCCAGGCTGCCGTGGAAACTGCGGCTGCGGTTCCTGTACGCCCTGTCGTACTACGTGCTGCTGGCGACGACCACGGTGGCCGGTATGGCTCTGGCGCCCGTCGCCGCGGTCACCGGCACCCCGTGGATTCACGTCAACTACGTCGAATTCCTGCTGCGCTGGTGGTCGATCTCGGCCTGGGTGCTCGCGCTGGCCCTCCTGCTGCGGCGCAGAGGACTGCTGCGTCCCCGGCGCGCTCCCGTCCTCAGCTGGGAGAACAACCTCTACTGCCTGACGCGCTGGCCACTGATCGCCTGGGGAGTGACAGCGGCGGTCGTCCAGCGGATCAGGCCCCGGCAGATCACCTTCAAGGTCACCCCCAAGTCCGCCCTCGGCCTGGAACCTCTCCCCCTGCGGCTGACGCTCCCCTACCTGACGACGAACGTGCTGCTGGCAGCCGCTGCCCTCTACGCGGAGACCTGGACACGGGCGGCCGGCTACGTCTTCCTGTGCCTGCTGGGATCGACGACCTACACGGTCGTGGGACTGCTCGTTCCGCTGCTGCACGCCGGGGAATCCGCCCGCGCCGCCGGTGTCCGGCGGCGCACCGCGGTGCGCCGCACCGTGGCGGTCCCGCTGGTGGCGGCGGTGCTCGCGGCCGTGCCCGTCACCATCGCCATCGCCCGCTACCCCGCCTACGCCAGCGCGTTCCTCGGCTGGTAGCCGCGCCCGACGAAAGCGAGAATCCCCGTGCCCCAGACCGTCCTTGTCACCGGCGGCGCCGGCTTCATCGGCAGCCACACCTGTGTGGAGCTCCTCCAGCACGGTCACGAGGTCATCGTCGTCGATGACTTCTCCAACAGCTCGCCCGCGGCCCTGGACGCGGTGCAGAAGCTGGCAGGCCGGCCGCTGGTGTTCCACCAGGCCGATCTGCGGGACCGCGCGGCGCTGGACGCCGTGTTCACCGCCCACGAGATCGACTCGGTCATCCACTTCGCCGCCAAGAAGGCCGTCGGCGAATCGACCCGTATCCCGCTGGAGTACTACGACATCAACGTCAGCGGCACCGTCACCCTGCTCCGGGCCATGACCCGGCACGGAGTGCGCAGACTCGTGTTCTCCTCGTCCTGCTCGATCTACGGCGAGACCCCGAAGGTCCCGCTGGACGAGGACGACCCCGCCGCCCCCGCCAACCCGTACGCGCGGACCAAGTACCTGTGTGAACAACTGCTCGCCGACGCGTGCGCGAGGTACCCCGAGCTGTCGGTGATCGCCCTGCGCTACTTCAACCCGATCGGCGCCCACCCGAGCGGGGAGATCGGCGAGGACCCGACCGGCGTACCGAACAACGTGCTGCCCTACATGGCCCAGGTCGCCGTCGGGCGTCTCACCGAACTGCCCGTCTTCGGCGACGACTACCCCACCCCCGACGGCACCGGCGTACGCGACTACATCCACGTCTCCGATGTCGCCGACGGCCACCGGGTCGCCCTCGACCACCTCGACGACGAGCAGGGTCTGCGGGTGTTCAACCTCGGCACCGGGACCGGCGCGTCGGTCCTGGAGCTCCTGGCCGAGTTCACCAAGGCCGTCGGCGCCGCCATCCCGTACCGCATCCAGGCACGCCGCGCCGGTGACGTGCCCACCCTCATCGCCGACCCCGGCCGCGTCGAGCGCGCCTGGGGCTGGCGGACCACCCGCGACCTCACCGCCATGTGCGCCGATGCCTGGCGTTTCCAGCAGCTCCACCCCCACGGCTACTCCAGCGGCTCCCCCACCGCCTGATCCGCATTACGAGGAGGCCCCCCGATGCGTCTCACCGTCATCGGCACCGGATATCTCGGTGCCGTCCACGCCGCGTGCATGGCCGAGATCGGTCATGAAGTCCTCGGTGTCGATGTCGACACCGCCAAGATCGAAGCACTGGCCGCCGGCCGGACCCCTTTCCACGAACCGGGTCTGGACGAGATCCTGGCCCGCAACGTCGAAGCCGGCAGGCTGCGCTTCTCCACCTCGCTCACCGAGGCCGCCGAGTTCGGTGACGTCCACTTCATCTGCGTCGGCACCCCGCAGAAGCCCGGGTCCAACGCCGCCGACATGCGCTACATCGACGCCGTCGTCGACGGCCTCGCCCCGCATCTGCACCGCGACACGCTCGTCGTCGGGAAGTCCACCGTCCCCGTCGGCACCGCGGCACGCCTCACCGAGCGGATCCGGACCCTCGCCCCGGTCGGCGCGGCCGCCGCGCTGGCCTGGAACCCCGAGTTCCTCCGCGAGGGATTCGCGGTCCAGGACACCCTGCACCCGGACCGGCTGGTCGTCGGCGTCACCTCACCGGCAGCCGAAATCCTCCTGCGCGCCGTCTACGCCCCCGTTCTGGACAGCGACGGCACACCGTGGATCTCCACCGACCTCGCCACGGCCGAACTGGTCAAGGTGTCCGCCAACGCCTTCCTCGCCACCAAGATCTCCTTCATCAACGCCATCGCGGACGTCTGTGATGCCGCCGGCGGCGACGTCACCACCGTGGCAAAGGCCATCGGCTACGACGCCCGCATCGGCCCGCGCTTCCTCTCCGCGGGCCTGGGCTTCGGCGGCGGCTGCCTGCCCAAGGACATCCGCGCCTTCTTCGCCCGCGCGCAGGAGCTCGGCGTACAGGAGTCGCTGGGCTTCCTCAAGGAGGTCGACGAGATCAACATGCGGCGACGGCTGCGTACCGTCTCCCTGGCCCGCGAACTCGTCGGCGGCTCCTTCCTCGGCCGCAACATCGCGGTGCTCGGCGCGGCCTTCAAGCCCGACAGCGACGACGTACGCGACTCCCCCGCGCTCAACGTCGCCGCCGCGATCCAGCTGCAGGGCGGCCGGGTCCGCGTCCACGATCCCGCCGCGATCGACAACGCCCGCGCCGTGTTCCCGACCCTGGACTACGCCCTCGACATCGACAAGGCGTGCGAACAGGCCGACCTGATCCTCCATCTCACCGAATGGCAGGACTACCGCGACCTCGACCCCGAGGCGCTGGCCGCGACCGTGCGCAGCCCACGGATCCTCGACGCCCGCAACGCGTTGCCGGTGGAGCGGTGGCAGGCGGCGGGGTGGACCGTGCGCGCCCTCGGCCGTGCCTTCGCCGGCGCCACAGCGTGAGCCGGAGCCCTCGGTGAGCCGGTAGAACCGAAGACCGAGGAGCCCGTCGGCACCCCCACGCCGACGGGCTCCTCTCGGCGTACTCGGTCAGTAGCCCTTGAGGACAAGGGCATTGACGACGTGGCCGAAGTCCTGAAACTCGATCTCTGCCAGGGCCTCGCCCTGGGCGGCGCCGGTCCGGGTCTCGACGCGGGCCTTGTTGGTGAGGGCGAGTCGCTGGTTGTCCGCCACGTAGCCGCGCAAGGCGTCCTGGTACGCGGGGAAGGCGGTGCGGTGGTCACCGTGGGCGGACTTCAGCTCGCCGGCCAGCACGTAGGCACCGACCATGGCCATGCTGGTGCCCTGGCCGGACATGGGGGAACCGCAGTAACCGGCGTCACCGAGCAGGACCACGCGCCCGCGCCACCACTGGTCCAGGTGGATCTGGCTCATCGAGTCGAAGTGGAAGTCCGCCGCCTCCCACATGTACTCGAGCGCTCGCGGAAACTCCCAGCCGACGCCGGCCAGGCGGTCGTGGACCAGCTTCTTCTGCGCCTCGGTGTCGCGGTAGTCGTAGTCGACGGGCTCCGGCGTCTCGAATCCGGCGAAGACCCGGATCTCGGTGTTGCCGCGGGCGGTCATGATGACGCCGCCGGCGGTACCGCCCTGGTGCCAGACCTGCCAGCGGTCCAGTCCCAGGTAGTTGGGGGCGGTGAAGACCGACACGTACGACCCGAGGTGGGTGATGTAGTCGGACTCCGGGCCGAAGGCCAGCCGCCGCGTGTTGGAGTGCAGCCCGTCGGCGCCCACCACCAGGTCGAAGGTGCGCGGGGCGGCGTTCTCAAAGGTGACGTGGACCCCGTTCGGGTCCTGGATGAGGGCCGTGACGGAGTCGTCGAAGAGGTACTCGGTGCGGTCGGCGGCGGTCCGGTACAGCAGGTGGCACAGGTCGTCGCGGAGGATCTCGACGTCCGGGGTCGCGAAGTCGCCGCCGCTGATGGTGCCTTCGGTGCTGCGGTAGAGCTCGTTGCCGCTCGCGTCGACCATCGACATGCCGCGCATATCGGTGGCCAGGCCGCGCAGTTCCTCCAGCACGCCCATCCGCTCGGCGACCTCCAGCGCCGGTCCGCGTACGTCGACCGCCTGCCCGCCGGAGCGCAGAGCGGGGGCGCGTTCCACGACGGTGACCTCGAAGCCGTACTCGGCCAGCCAGTACGCGAGGGCCGGGCCGCCGATGCTGGCGCCGGAGATGAGGACGGTGGTGTTCTGCATCGTGAGCTCCCTGGTGAGTGCCGCGCGGGTGGTCCGTGCGTTGCTCAGAGACTCGCGGGGGCCGCTGACCGCTCGCTGATCGTTCGCTGACGGCTCGCTGACAGCCGCCGGCTGCCGCGGGCGCCCGGCTGTCCGTGCCGGTGACCGTCCAGGGCGCCGCCGCCGGCGACGGCTGGAGGCGGTTCCGTCTCCTTCCGGGCGAAGGCCGAGGACGAGGACGGCAACACCGTCACCCAGACGATCACCGACGCCTGCCGCACCAAGTAGAAGCCGCTCCCGCGCGGTCCGGAGAACGGATCGCGCGGGAGCGGCTTTCGCTCTTTCGGGGGTTACTTGGCGACGTACGCGCGGTAGACCGTCTGGTCGACCGTGTTGCCCTTCGTGTCGACGGCCTTGGCCCGCAGGGACACCGCGGTACCCGCCGCGGGTGTCCTGACGCTGACCTTGCCGCCGATGACGGGCTGCAGGGTCCAGTGCGCGCCCTCGTCGTACGAGGCGTAGACGAGCAGCGCGGCGAGGTTGCGGCCGGCGGCCGCGCCCTGGACCGTGACCGGGATCTTCAGGGTGGTGCCCGCCGTGGCCGTGCTGTCCGCGGCGAGCGGCGGGGTGAAGCGGACGACGGACGTGGGCAGTGCGGTGCGTTCGTCGGCGTGCTGCGAGCGGAAGGTCCAGCTGACGGTGACCTTGCTGGAGACCGGGGTGCCGGGCGGCCGGGTGGCCGTCGTGGTCAGCCGGTACGCGGCGTTGCCGGCCGGGACCGTGAAGGACGCAAGACCGGTCAGCGGATCGCCGACCGTGCCCACTTCGGTGCCGTTCCTGGACAGGGAGGTCGAGGTCTGCTCCGCGTCGTACGTCCACGTCCCGACGATGCCGTCGCTGTCCGCGAACAGCGGGACCGTGCCGGTGATCTCGTCACCGGTGCGGGACAGCCCCTGTCCGGCGCCGAGATTCGGCCCGAACACGCCGATGCTGAACGACCGTTGATAGCTCTTGCCCGCCTCGTACGCCGTGTACGGGGCCAGGAACTGGGCGTCGAAGAGGTTGGTCGCGAGGTCGTAGCGCTGGAAGTTCAGCTGCCATGTGGTGGTCGCGCCGGTGTTCACGTAGACCGTGCCCTCGTACGGCAGGGTCCGGCTGAGGCCGTACTCGGCCCCGGTCGCGCCCTGGCCGGTGTCGGCCTGCACCCACAGATAGCCGCGCTTGCCCGGGGCGGGCGAGCCGAGCCGGGTGGAGACCTTCGCGAGCTCGCCGGACGTCGGGCTGCGCACGAAGCCGTCGGCGTATCTGGTCCCCGCCGCGTTGTACGCCAGGTGGTACTCGGACGCGGTCGCGCTGTCCTGGAAGGTTGCCTGGATCCGCTGCTGGAGCTCGCCGGGGGCCGCGTCGGGCCCGAGGTGTGCGGTGCGGAAGGTGAAGGTCTTGAAGTCCTGGAGCAGCCACGCGGCGCTGGTGTAGTACTCGGGCGTGGTGATGTCCGCGCCGACGTAACCGGAGACGGCGGTCGCCTGCGGATCGGGCGGGGTGATGTCGACGGGCTTGGCGGTGCGTGCGTCGACGGTCACCGTCATGTCGTGGTCGAGCTGCAGGTTGGACTGGTTGATCACGTCCGCGCCCGTCCAGGTGGAGCCGGTGAGGACGTAGAAGGAGGTGCTGACGAAGTAGCGCCCCTTGGGCAGCCGCACGGTGTCGGTGCCGGTCCCGCTGTTCAGATCGGTCCAGCGGCCCTTGCCGAGCCCGCCGACGCCCACGAGGTGGCTGCTGTAGCGCGTGGCGGCCGCGCCGTCCTCGCCGATGTGCTGGAAGGTCAGGTCGTACGACTCGATCTCGCGGTCCACGACCGCGGCCGTGCGTACGGTCCGACCGCCGCCGCTCGCGGTGACGTACGCGCTGTAGGCGCCGTCCAGCGTGCCCACGCGGGTGTCCGCGCTGACGGTGGTGGAGGCCTCGCCGCCGGCGGGGACGGTCAGCTGCGGGTCCGCCACGGTGAACACGCCCGCGGGCGCGGGCTTGCCGTCTGGGCCGGTGGCCGCCACGGAGAGGTCGAGAGTAACGGGCTCGGTGCCGTCGTTGCGGTAGGTGATGGTCTTGGTGACGAGTTGGTCATCGGTGTGCGGCCAGTCCTGCCGGCCGAAGGAGAGCGAGTTCGGCTCGGCGGTGACGGTCTGGTCGATGGCCCGGGCCACGTCGATCCGGCCGGCGCCCTGCTGGAACGGCGTGTAGCCGCCGGAGACCGCGGTGCCGGTCAGCACGGACTTGATCTGCTCGCCGGTCCAGTCCGGGTGCTCCTGGGCGAGGATGGCGGCGGCGCCGGTGACGTGCGGCGTGGCCATGGACGTCCCCGAGAGGGCCACGTAGCCGTCCGCGACGGGCGTTCCGGTGGCCGCGACGACGCTGCCGGCTGCCGCGGCGGCGGCGATGTTCACCCCGGGTGCGGTCACGTCGGGCTTGACCGCGCCGTCGCCGACGCGCGGGCCGCGGCTGGAGAAGGAGGCGAGCTTGTCGCTCTTGTCGACGGCGCCGACGGTCAGGGCGGCGTCGGCGCTGCCGGGCGAGTTGATCGTTCCGGTGCCGGCGCCGACACCGGTGTTGCCGGCGGCGACGACGAACAGCGTGTCGCTCTCGGCCGAGAGCCGGTTGACCGCCTCCTCCAGCGGGTCCACGCCCGGGGTGTCGGGGCTGCCCAGGCTCAGGTTGACCACGTCGGCGCCCTGCGCGACGGCCCACTCCATCCCGGCGATGATCCCGGACGTGCTGCCGGAGCCGTAGTCGTTGAGCACCTTGCCGTCGAGGATCTTCGCGCCGGGCGCGACGCCCGTGTACTTGCCGTTCGACTTGGCCCCCGTACCGGCGGCGATCGACGCGACGTGGGTGCCGTGGCCGTAGTGGTCCTTGTCGTCGGGGGACCCGGAGAAGTTCTTCTCGGCGATCTCCTGGCCGGCCAGGTCCGGGTGGGTCTCGTCCACTCCAGTGTCCAGGATGGCGATCGTCGTACCCCTGCCGTCGTAGCCGGCCGCCCACGCCGTCGGGGCGCCGATCTGCGGCACGCTCTGGTCCAGATCCACCTGGCGGATGTCGTCCAGCCAGACGGTGTCGACCCCGGCCGCGGCCGTACGGTACGGGGCGGTGCTCTTCGGCTCGCTGGTGAGCGCGTCCCAGGCCGAGGCGGCGTCGGCGCGCGGGGTGGTCACGGCGTCGGCGTCGATGGAGCCGAACGAGCGCCGCAGCTTGGTGTCCCCGGCACTGCGCAGCTCGGTCCTGGCCGCCGGGCGCTCGCCCTTGTACGTGACGATCAGCTGGATGCCGTCCTGCTGCTGCGCCAGGTACTCGGGCTTGCTGAGGGTGGTGAGGTCGAAGAGCCGCCGGTCGACGCGGCCGCTGCGGACCAACTCCTCCGCGTCGACGGGCACGGCGTACGTGTGCCCTTCCACGCTCTGGACCTGGATGGGTATGTCCTCGCGGCCCGCGGGCCGTTCCACCGCGGCCGGCTCGCCCTTGTCATCGACCGCGATCCGGTCGCCGGTGATCAGGGTGATCCAGTGCCGCGCACCGCCGGTGTCCGTCGCGGTCCCCGGCGTTGAGCCCTCCGGGCTTCCCGCGACGGCCGGCGACGCCACGGTCATTCCCGCCGTGAGCGCCACCGCCGCCACGGCTGTCACCGACGCGGCCCGTAATCTTCCCAGCCGGCTGTTCAACTGTCTGCGCAATTCAAGCCCCTGATGACGGCGTTGTGGGGGAAACCCTCCTGGGTCCTTGATCGCTCAGTATGGGCAGGGCAAGCCCATTCACTCAACAGCCCACCGAGCGAGGACAGTTGAGGTGAAATACGATGAAGTCCCCTTTCCTGTGTGGCGGGAACTCGACGTACTGAACGGGCCCGGGACATACCGCGAAAGCCCCCGCTATCAGCCGGTTTCCGGCCGTACCATTCGGGCGGCGCAGGGCTTCGAGAGGCCATTCAGGCCACCGACGTCGGGCGATACTCCGGCATGTTTCCATTTCGTGTCTTCTGCGGCGCGGCCTCGGCGATCCGGGCTGCGGCGGGCCACGTCGCACCCCTCCGAGCAGCGGCCGGACCAGCGGCACCGTCTTCCCGGACCACCTCAACCGGATATCGGACCCCCACCAGGATCCCGGCGAATCCCCCAGCGTCCATTTTCTACGCCTGATAGGCGCCCAGACCGGCCTGCGCGCGGCGGCCACCAAGGGTCGATATCTGAATATTGTGGGCCGTCGCGCCGCGTTCGGAGAGAGCCCAGCTCCGCGCCTGCCGCATTTGAAAACCGGGAGCACTGTCAGGAAATCGCCGCCGAAGCGGGCTTGCGCATGCGGTTAAAAGCGACGGTGGCATTGACGGCGATACCGCCTTCGGCATGCACGCGCCGGAGGCCTGCGAACATCCGCACCCGGAACTCCTCGGCGAGGTCGGGGCCGAGAGATTCGAGGCCATCGCCGAGATCGACAAGGCGCTGACGAAGAAGATCCGCGACCTCACTCACCACCGCCGCCGCATCGCCGAGCCGGCCGCCGGAGAGCTGCTGATCCTGCCCGCCGAGGTCATCGGGATTCTCGACCGACTGCGCGCCCTCGGCACCAGCGAGCGGGATCGCCGCCAAGAACGCGGCCTTCGCCGACACCGAATTCCAGCGCCTCTACCTGGCCTGCGACAAGGCACTGGACTGGGATCCCGACGACCCGAGGCTCACCGAGCTCGCCGCCATGGCAGTCTGGGACGCTCGTCAGCAAGAGCCCGGCGAGGCCCAGCCCGGGACGCTCACCCTGATGTACTCCCACGCCACCGGCTCCTCCCCGGCGTGGCAGCGGCTGATCGAGTTGCTGTCCCCGCTGCCTCACGGCTGAGCCGGCCGGATGTCGCGCCGCCGCGCCCGGCACGTGCATACTCGGGCCTTGCGGACGCATCGGCGTCCGCGAGCAGTGGGAGGTGCAGGATGGTGTCGTCGTCGGGGACGGAACCCCGGAGGGTCACGATCCATGACGTCGCCCGGTCCGCAGGGGTGTCCCGTCAGACCGTGTCGCGGGCGCTGAACGACAAGGCCGAGATCGACGGCTCCACCAAACAGCGCGTGCTCGACGCCGCCCGCGAGCTCGGATACCGGCCGAGCCGGTTCGCCCGCGGTCTGGTCCGGCAGGACACCACGACCATCGGGCTGGTGATCCCGGACCTGCTCAATCCGTTCTTCACCGAGGTCGCCGCGGCCGCGCTGGAGGCGGCCCGGGCCCGTGGCTGGCACGTTGTCGTATACGACACCGCGGACCGGCCCCAGGAGGAACTCGGCACGCTGCAGGTGATCGGCTCACAAGTGGACGCGGTCGTCGGCTACTTCAGCTGCCCCGACTACCAACTGGAGCTGTTCACCCGCGGCATGCCGGTGGTGCTCATCGGCCGCGAGCACCACACCGCGCGGTTCAGTTCGATCCGGATCGACGGTGAGGAGGGTGTCCACGCCGCGGTCGCGCACCTGGTCGCGGAGGGCCACACGCGAATCGGCATGCTCGACCACGACGGCCGGGCCGAACCGAGCATCCGGCGCGAGTGGTTCACGACGGCCGCGGCGGCGTACGGGATCGACGCCGGCATGGTGGTCGGCGCGGACCAGTCGGCCGACGGCGGCGGAGCGGCGCTCAGGACCTTGCTCACCGCCCATCCGGATGTCACCGCGGTCTTCACCTTCAACGACATCATCGCGATCGGCGCCCTGCGCGAGGCGCGCCGGCTCGGCAGGAGCGTCCCGCAGGATCTCGCCGTGATCGGCTTCGACGGCCTGCAGCTCGGCGCCCTCGTCGAGCCGCAGCTCTCCAGCGTCGCCCTCGACACGCGTAAGCTCGGAGCGCTCGCCATCGACCAGGTCGCACGGCTGCTGACCGGGGTGAACCCGCTCGGGGCCGACGACCTCGTCGTCCGGGCCGAGCTGCGGTTGAGCGGGTCCGCGTAACCTGCCGGACTCGTGCGTGACCCGAAAGCCTTGACACTCGAGCGCACCGGAGCGCACACTTCCGAACAATTCGCAAGGCTCCCGTGAGCGCTCACGTGAACGTTCACGGGAGCGCTCACGGGGCGGGACACATGGACCTGTCCATTCCAACCAGAAGGCATCCGAAAACCCGCTTGCCCGAGGTGTCAACGTCGACCCGTCTAGCGCCGTCGCTAGTCGTCCTCTGGAACGGAAGATATGAGCAGCACAGTCACGCGCATCCGCCTCGCCGTCGTCGCCGCGGCAGCCAGTATCGCCGTACTCGCCGGGTGCTCGTCGCCCGCTCCGTCGGGTCATGCATCCGCAGGCTCCTGTGCGCCCGCGAAGGGCAAAGTCACCCTCCAGTACTGGAACACCGTTCCGGGCATGGACCAGGTCGTCGCCCTGTGGAACAAGAAGAACCCGAACATCCAGGTTCAGACGAAGAACATCTCCAACGACCAGTACGGCACCATCGGCAACGCCCTCAAGGCGGGCAAGGCGCCGGACCTCGCACAGGTCGGTTACGACGAGCTCCCCGACCTGCGCACCCAGAACGCCTTCGTGGACGCCTCGGCCTGCTCGGCAGCCACCGCGGCCAAGTCGAAGTTCGTGCCGTGGACCTGGTCGCAGACCAGCTTCGGCGAGACCGGCGTGTTCGCCTTCCCGCAGGACACCGGCCCGATGGCCCTCTACGTGCGCAGCGACATCTTCAAGCAGCACGGCCTCAAGATCCCGAAGACCTGGGACGAGTACGCAGCGGATGCGCAGAAGCTGCACCAGGCAGACGCCAACCTCAGCATGACGTTCTTCGACCCGAACAACGCCGAGTGGTTCAACGGACTCCTCTGGCAGAACAGCGCCGAGATGTACAGCTACTCCGGCGACAAGTGGCACGTCACCGTCGAATCCGCCCAGAGCAAGCAGGTCGCCGAGTACTGGCAGAAGCTGATCGACGCCAAGCTCGTTCGCACCGACCTCGCCCACGGTTCGACCCAGATGTACGCCGCGTACCAGAAGAACCAGATCGCCAGCTACGTCGGCGCCGCTTGGGGCTACAGCATGTTCCGCGACAACCTGCCCGACCAGGCCGGCAAGTGGACGATCGTCCCGATGCCGACCTGGGGCTCGAGTGCCGCATCCGGCGACTGGGGCGGATCCACCGTCGCGTTCATGAAGGGCAACACGCACCTGTACGAGTCGGTCAAGTTCAACTCCTGGCTGAACACCGACCCGGAAGCCCTCGCGCTGGAGAACAAGCTGGGCGGCCTCTACCCGGCAGCCACCGCCGGTTCGAAGCTTCCCGCACTCTCGCAGGGCGTCCCGTACTACAACAACGAGAAGATCTTCGACGTCTTCGCCGACTCGTCCAAGAACATCGACACCAGCTTCTCCTGGGGTCCCACCCAGAAGACGGTGAACCTGGCGCTTCAGGACGCGATGGCCAAGGCGGCAGCCGGCAGCGGCACGCTCACCGGCGCAGTCTCGGCCGCCCAGGCGGCCGCACTGAAGTCGATGAAGGATCAGGCGATCCCGGCTACAGCGGGCAAGTGACCACAGCATGACTGATATCGCAACCCGCGCGACCCGCGTGGTTCCGGCGACCGGAGGCCGCCGTCGTCCAGGCGGCGGCCCCCGGGCGGGCACCATCGTCGCGTTCCTGATCCCGTTCTTCCTCCCGTTCGTGCTGTTCTACCTGGTGCCGGTCGGCTACGCGATCTGGCAGAGCTTCCTCGTCGTGCGCCGCACCGGCGGCCAGTACGGCACGTCGTACACGACCTTCGGCGGTTTCGAACAGTACGTGCAGGTGTTCCAGAACAACGAGTTCTGGAACAGCATCGGGCGCATCGCGCTGTTCGGCATCGTGCAGGTGCCGGTCATGCTGTTCGTCGCGCTGACCATGGCGCTGCTGCTCGACACACCCCTGTTGAAGGTCAAGTCGTTCTTCCGCATCTCGGCGTTCATGCCGTATGCCGTGCCCGGCGTCATCGCCGCGATCATGTGGTCGTACCTCTACTCGCCGCAGCTCAGCCCCGTCGTCGACCTGCTGAAGGGCATCGGCCTCCAGCCCGACTTCCTCGGCCCGGGCGCCGTGCTGTGGTCGGCGGCGAACGTCTCCACCTGGCTCTGGACCGGCTACAACATGCTGATCATGTTCTCGGCACTGCAGTCGATCCCGCAGGAGCTCTACGAAGCCGCCAAGCTCGACGGTGCGAGCAACTGGGCGATCGCGTGGCAGATCAAGGTCCCGATCATCGCCCCGTCGATCATCCTCACCACGGTGTTCTCGATCATCGGCACGCTGCAGCTCTACGCCGAGCCCGCCGTGCTGCGCCAGATCTCCTCGAACATCTCGAGCACGTACACACCGAACATGCTCGCGTATGCGGTGGCCTCCGGAAACAACTACCAGCAGGCAGCGGCGATCTCCGTGGTCATCGCCGTCATCACCTTCGTCTTGAGCTTCGGGTTCATGCGACTGACCACGAAGAGGGCCGGACTGTGAGCAACCAGCCCCTGATCCGCGAAAGCCGAGTCAGCCGCACGGCTGCCACGGCCCTGATGTTCCTCCTGGCGATCTACTTCCTGCTGCCGATCTACTTCCTGATCGTCGCGGCGACGAAACCGCAGGGCGACCTCGCCGCCACCAACGGGCTGGCGTTCTCGCACTTCGACCTGTTCAAGAACCTGGGAACCCTGTTCAGCCGGAGCAACGGCATCTTCGGGCGGTGGGCTCTGAACAGCGTGATCTACGCGGTGCTGGGCGCGGCCGTCGGAACCCTGATCTCCGCGCTGTGCGGCTACGCGCTCGCCAAGTTCACCTTCCGTGGCCGCGAGTTCCTGTTCTCCGTCATCCTCGGCGGCGTCCTCGTTCCCACCACCGCGCTCGCGCTCCCGCTGTTCCTTCTCTTCTCGGCGACCGGGATCGTCAACACCTACCTCGCGGTGTTCCTGCCCAGCATCGTCAGCCCGTTCGGCGTCTACCTCGCCCGCATCTTCACCGCCGCCGCCGTCCCCGACGAGATCATCGAGTCGGCGCGCCTGGACGGCGCCGGCGAGTTCCGCACGTTCTTCTCGGTGGCGTTCAAGCTGATGGCGCCGTCGCTGGTGACCATCTTCCTGTTCCAGTTCGTCGCCATCTGGAACAACTTCTTCCTGCCGATGGTGATGCTGCAGAAGGAGTCGCTCTTCCCGATCACGCTCGGCCTCTACGAGTGGAACGGTCAGACCGCCCGGGCCCCGCTCCTTCAGGAATCCGTGATCACCGGCTCGCTGGTCTCGATCGTGCCCGTGATCATCGTGTTCATCCTCCTCCAGCGGTTCTGGCGGACCGGGCTCGCCTCCGGCTCCCTCAAGTAACTCCGTACCCCAACAGAAGGTCCCTCTCCCCATGCAGAACTCCGCCGTCTTCGTGCCCCATTTCCATTGGGACCGGGAATGGTATGAGCCTTTCCAGGTGTTCCGGCACCGGCTTGTCGCCGCTCTCGACACCGTGCTGGAGACGGCCGAGGCGAACCCGGACTTCCGGTTCACCGTCGACGGGCAGATGGCCGCGATCGAGGACTACCTGGAGATGCGACCGGAGAACCGCGATCGAGTCGTGGCCCTGGTCGCCGGCGGCCGGCTCGCCATCGGGCCGTGGCTCATCCTGCTGGACGAGTTCCTCTGCTCCGGCGAGACCATCGTGCGCAACCTGCAGATGGGCTGGGCGGCCGCGGCGGACCTCGGCGGCTCGATGCCCATCGGCTACCTGCCGGACATGTTCGGCCACGTCGCGCAGATGCCACAGATCCTGGCGCGCGCCGGCATCGAGCATGCGGCGCTGTGGCGCGGTGTTCCCGGCTCTGTCGACGGTCACGCCTTCCGCTGGCGCGCTCCCGACGGCTCCGAGGTGCGCACCGAGTTCCTCTTCGACGGCTACGACAACGGCCTCGACGTCCTGCTGGTGCCCGACCGGATCGGGCGCGCGATCGGCGAGTACGCGGAGATGACGGCCGAGCGGTGGGGTGACGACCCGGTGCTCGCGATGGCCGGCACCGACCACAACGCCCCCGACCCGCAGCTCGCGACCTGGCTGCGGGACGCATCCAGCGACGAGCGCGCCATCACCATCGCGACGCTCGACGAGTACATCCGCGAGCATGTGCGCGACGAGGTCTCCACCGTCGTCACCGGTGAACTGCGCAGCCACGTGCGCGGCAACATCCTCCCGGGCGTGCTCTCCGTACGGCTCGGGCTCAAGCAGCGGATGGCCGTCGCCGAGCGCACCATCGACCACGCCGAGCGGGTGAACGCCCTGTGGTCCCGGCGCGACGACTCGCCGTTCCTCTCGCTCGCATGGCACAAGATCATCGAGTCGACCGCGCACGACTCGGTCGTCGGCTCCGGCACCGACGAGACCTGCGATCAGGTCGAGGCGCGTCTCGCCGAAGCCACGCACACCGCGCGGGCGGTTCGGGATGCGGCCCTCGCCGAGCCCGCGGCCCTGGTGCCGAGCGACGGCTACCTGGTCGCCAACCCGCTGCCGTTCCCGCGCACGGCATTGGTCGAGGTGGATGTCGTGGCCCCGCCCGAGGGAACCGTTCTGGTCGCGACCGCCGCCGACGGCTCGGCGCATCCCGTGCAGCTGATCTCACAGGCCCCGACCGTGCTCAGCGACGAGCGCATGGACGCCTCGCAGCTCGAACGTGTGCTGCGCCGCATCCACCGCCGCGAGCTGTTCGGCCGTCTGATCGACACGTACGAACTCACCCCGGGGTCGCTCGTCTTCCACCTCGCCGAGGTGCCGGCCGACGGACCGTTCGACCTGCTGATCCTGCGCCGGGAGGTCGCTGCCGCGGCCGCCGCGCATCCGGGTGAGTGGAGGGTGCTGACGCTGGAGGAAGCTCGCGCGACGGCGCTGGTGCCCGTGAACGTCCCCGCCTCCGGGCTGGCGAGTTTCCGGGTCGAACCGAGCGACCGGACTGCCGCGCAGTCGACGGCGTCTCCACCCGCGACGGCGACGGCCCGCGCGCTTTCCAACGGACTGGTCGAGGTCGCGATCGCCGCCGACGGCACCCTGGACGTGACCGGGGCCGACGGCATCGTGCTGCACGGAGTCGGCCGCCTCGTCGATGGCGGTGACCGCGGCGACAGTTACAACTACGCCCCTCCGGCACAGGACGTGCTCGTGGAGGAGCCGACGGAGGCCGCCGTCGAACTCCTCGAGAACGGCCCGCTGCGTTCGAGGGTGCGGGTCACCCGCATCTACGCATGGCCCACCGCGCTCTCCTCCGAGCGCGACCTGCGCAGCAGCCGGACCGTGCCGACCCCGGTGGAGACACTCGTGGAGGTGCGCGCAGGTGAGCCGTTCGTGCGCGTCTCCACGTCGTTCCTGAACCAGTCCGCCGACCACCGGCTGCGCTTCCACGTGCCGCTGCCCGAGCCGGCGGCCGTGTCCGCATCCGCCGGGCAGTTCGCCGTCACCGAGCGTGGGCTCACCGCCGAGGGTGGCTGGGGCGAATACCCGCTCCCGACCTTCCCCGCGAGTTCGTTCGTGTCGGCCGGCGCCGCCAACGTCCTGCTCGACCACGCCACCGAGTACGAACTCGTCGGCGACGGCTCCGAACTCGCCATCACCCTGCTGCGCGCGATCGGCTCGATCAGCGTCAACATCCATCCACTGCGTGACGAGCCCGCGGCGACCGAGATCCCCGCACCGGGCGCGCAGGATCTCGGCGTGCGCATCGAGAACCGGTTCGCCGTCGTGCCGTCGGCGACCGGCTGGCAGGGTGCGAACGCGGTCGCTCTCGCCGAAGGCTTCCGCAACGACGTGCTGGTCGCCCGCGGGACCGCGCCCGCCGAAGGTCGACTGCCCCCCGACGCGACCGGCGTGCAGGTCGACGGTGCGGACATCCTCGTCTCGAGCATCCGCCGCGTCGCCGACGACGATCGCGGTGCCGGCACCGAGGTGCGATTGGCCGCGATGAGCGACACGGGATCGACCGCCCGCGTGACCGGCGCGTTCACGGAAGCCACCACGGTCGACCTGCTCGGCCGACCCATCTCCCACACGCAGGTCCCGGACGAGCTCGAACTCGCCCTCGGTCCATGGGAGATCCGCACCGTCGTGCTCCGGTAGACCGCCATCACCGCACGCAATGCCATCACTTGAGCCGGCGACCGCCGCCGACGTCCGGTCCCCTTTTGCTACCAAGAAAGCGTCGTGACCTCTTGCTCACCGAGCTCTCCCCCCGTGTTTCGGACACCGCACCAGGGCGTGGCGCGCTGCGCCCGCCGCGCTCGTGGCTGCACTCCGACGCACCCTCTCGTTCGCTGAACGGGCCCTGGCGTTTCCGTCTGTCGCCCACGGCGTCGGTGGCGGAGGACTTCGCGGCCGAAGGCTTCGACGATCACGGCTGGGACAGCATCCCCGTGCCCTCCCACTGGGTGCTCCAGGGTGACGGAGCCTACGGCCGGCCGATCTACACGAACGTGCAGTTCCCGTTCCCGATCGACCCACCCCATGTCCCGGACGAGAACCCCACCGGCGACTATCGCCGCCACTTCGACATCCCCTCCGACTGGTCGGACGCCGAGCGCGTCGTGCTGCGCTTCGACGGCGTCGAGTCGCTCTTCAGGGTGTGGGTCAACGGCGTCGAGATCGGCAGCGCCAGCGGCAGCCGGCTCGCCCACGAATTCGACGTGACGTCCACCGTACGCCCGGGCGAGAACATCGTCGCCGTGCGGGTGCACCAGTGGTCGGCGGCCAGCTACGTCGAGGACCAGGACCAGTGGTGGCTGCCGGGCATCTTCCGCGATGTCACCCTGATCGCCCGACCGGCCGGGGGCATGGAGGACGTTTGGCTGCGGACGGGTTTCGACAACGGGCACGGGCGGGTCGACGCGGAGGTCACCGCCGATGCGGCCGCGTTCCCGGTCACCCTGCGCATCCCCGAACTCGGCATCGAGCAGGCCTGGGCCACGCCGGCCGACGTGGCTCCCTTCGCCGTCGCCGACGTGCAGCCCTGGTCGGCCGAGCAGCCTCGCCTGTACGACGTCACCGTGTCAACGGCCGCGGAGAGCATCGCCATGCGGGTGGGTTTCCGCACGGTCGAGATCCGCGGGGACCAGTTCCTGGTCAACGGCCGCCGCGTCGTGTTCCACGGGGTGAACCGCCATGAGACCCATCCCCAGCGCGGCCGCGTCTTCGACGAGGAGCACGCCCGCGAGGACCTGGCCCGAATGAAGCGGTTCAACGTGAACGCGATCCGCACCAGCCACTACCCGCCGCATCCACGGCTGCTCGACCTCGCCGACGAACTCGGATTCTGGGTGATCCTCGAGTGCGATCTGGAGACGCACGGCTTCGGAAAGGTCGACTGGGTCGGCAATCCCAGTGGCGACCCGACCTGGCGCGGGGCGTACCTCGACCGCATCCAGCGCACCGTCGAACGGGACAAGAACCATCCCAGCATCGTGATCTGGTCGCTCGGCAACGAGGCGGGAACCGGCAGCAACCTCGCCGCCATGTCAGCGTGGGTCCACGCCCGCGACGCCGAACGACCTGTGCACTACGAAGGTGACCACGCCGGCGAATACACCGACGTCTACTCGCGTATGTACGCGTCGGTGCTCGAGACCGAGCAGATCGGCACCGACGGCTCGCGCTCCACGCTGCTCAACTGCACTCCCGCACAGGGCGCCCGGCAGCGCACCAAGCCGTTCCTGCTGTGCGAGTACGCCCACGCGATGGGCAACGGGCCGGGAGCACTCGACCAGTACGAGGCGCTGGTGCACGAGTATCCGCGGCTGCACGGCGGCTTCGTCTGGGAGTGGCGCGATCACGGCATCCTGACCACGGCCCCGGACGGGACGCCGTACTACGCGTACGGCGGCGACTTCGGAGAGGTCGTCCACGACGGCAACTTCGTGATGGACGGCATGCTGTTGAGCAACGACGTCCCGACTCCCGGCCTCCACGAGTTCAAGGCCGTCGTACAGCCGGTCCGCTTCACCTTCGACGGCGACAAAGTCGCGATCACGAACCTGCGGCATACGACCGACACGTCCGACCTGCGCTTTCGCTGGCGTGTCGAGCACGACGGGATGCCTGTGGATTCCGGGGACCTGGAGGTCCCCTTCGTCGCGGCGGGCGACTCGGGGTGGGTGCCGCTGCCGCGGATCCCGGTGTCGCCCGACTCTGAAACGTGGCTGGCGATTGACGCGGTGTTGGCGGCTGGAACCACTTGGGCACGCGAGGGGCACGTGATCGCAACTGCCCAACTGGACTGCTCACTTCGCCGTCCTGTTCCTGGTGTCCGTGCCCGGACCGATTGGCGGCCCGGCGGCGGAGGGCTGACGCTCGGGATCGCTGAGTTCGTCGGCGGGTCCCTCGTGCGCCTCGCCGGCCGCGCCGTCACGGGCCCGCGGTTGGAACTGTTTCGTGCTCCGACCGACAACGATGAAGGGGCGTCCGAAGGAGTCGAGGAGAGCGACGCCAGCATCGCCGGGGTCTCCAACGCCGAACTGTGGCGTCGCGATGGACTCGACCGGCTGACCACGCGGCGAGTGTCCGTGGAGCGCACCGCGGAGGCTCTGCGCACCATCGACAAAGTCTCGGCCGCCAACTCGGGTATGTCCGTGATGGTGGAGTCCGTCTGGTCGCTGGAAGGCGACGAACTCGAACTGCGTGTGGAGATCGAGCCCTCGCGCGGTTGGCTGACGGTGTGGCCGCGGATCGGGATTCGTTTCGATCTGCCCGATGGCGCGGCTCCCATCGATGGCGCCGAGTGGTTCGGCCTCGGCCCGCTCGAGTCCTACCCTGATAGTCTCCGCGCGGCACGCACCGGCCGTTTCTCCTCCACCATCCGCGACCTCTCCGTCGACTACGCGCGACCCCAGGAGACCGGGCACCGGTCCCAGCTGCGACAGCTGGCGCTGACGAGTGCCGGCACCAAGGTGCTGCGCATCGTGACATTCCCGGACACGCACGGACGCCGCCCCGGCTTCACTCTCAGCCGCCACACCCCCCAACAGATCGCCCAAGCCGGTCACCCCTTCGAGCTTCCGGATTCGACGACGAGCCACCTGATCGTCGATGCGGCCCAGCACGGACTCGGCTCCCGGGCCTGTGGACCGGATGTGTGGCCTGAGTTCGCGCTTCGCCCTGAATCCCGCACGATCAGGCTTCGTATCGCAGCAGGCTGAGGGCTGTCCGTCCGGCCCGAGCTCGCCCTCCGCTGGTTCAACACGTTGCCCGCCGCCCAAGCACAGGCCGTCCTCACCGGCCCCGGCCGGGGCCGGGGCCGACGACGGGGCCGGGGCCGACGACGGGGCCGGGGCCGACGACGGTGGGTCAGAAGGTGTAGACGCCGCCGTTCACCGGGTCGGGAGCGACACCTGCTTTCTGGGAGCGTACGGGGAGGGAACGGGCGGTGCCGGAGATGTGGCCGGCGCCGTCGCCCGGCCACCAGTGGGCGGCGCCGGAGGAGTCGAGGGCCACGAGGTCGGTGTGGCCGTCGGCGTTCACGTCGCCGGTGAAGGAGCGGGTGTAGGAGGCGAACGAGGTGCCGGCCGCCAACTGCCGGGCGGCGGACAGGCCGCCGTTGCCGTTGCCCGCCCACCACCAGAGGGTTCCGGTCGCGTCGATACCGGCGACGTCGGTGTTGCCGTCGGCGTTGAAGTCACCGGTGGGCACCGCGGTGTAACCGGAAAAGGACGTGTCGGGCCAGAGGTTCTGGCGGGCGCCGAAGGTCCCGTCACCGTTGCCGGGCCACCACCACAGGTGGCCGTCGAAGCCCAGGCCGACGACGTCGGTGAGGCCGTCCGCGTTGAAGTCGCCCGCGGAGACCGCCTTGACCGTGCTGAACGACGTGCCGGACATCAGGACGACGGGCGGCGAGAAGATGCCGTCGCCCTGTCCCGACCAGAAGTTCAACTGACCCTGGTCGTTGACGGCGATGAGGTCGCCGACGCCGTCGTTGTCGAAGTCGCCGCGGGCCGGGTGGAAGGACGAGCCGAAGGTACCGCCTACGACGGTGTGGTTCTGCAGGAACCGGTCACCGGCCGAGCCGCTGGTGACGTCGCCGACGCTCGGGAAGTACCAGAGGTCGCCCGCGGTGGTGCGACTGAAGACGTCCAGCTGGCCGTCGCCGTCGGTGTCGTCCCAGGAGCGGGTGTCCGCCTCGCCGCTGTCGAACGGCAGGTGCAGCAGTGGGCTGCCGCCGGAATACGTACCGCTGGTCGCCGCGGCGGCGAGCTCCTGGGCGCTCAGTGCCCGGCTGTAGAGCACCACGTCGTCGATCGAGCCGGCGAAGGGCTGGGCGCCGTCGATCCGGTTGCCGATCTCGAGCGGCTGCGGACGTTGCGGGGAGACCGCCCCGAGGGGCGCGGCGGCGGAGGAGATCTTGGTGCCGTCCACCCACAGGCTCAGCTCCTGGCCGGCGGGCGTGGTGGCGCGTTCCAGCGCGACGTGGTGCCAGGCGTTGTCGTTGTAGCTCCGGGTGGAGTAGAGCGTGGCGCTGCCGGTGGTCGTCGTGGCGGTGGCCGCGATCCGGTTGGTGGCCGGTTCCGCCCTGACCCAGATCTGCGGCGCTCCGGCGCCGACGCCGAAGCCCCAGACGATCGGCAGCAGTCCGGTGGTGGCGTTGTACGTGAAGTCGGCGGCGACCGTGAAGTCCCCGCTGAGCCCGCCGTACGCGGGGCTGGGTGGGACCTCGACCCGCCCGGTCGCGCCGTCGACGTTCGGGGTCAGGGTGACCGCGCGGCCGAACTTGCCCGCGGTCAGCCGGGCAGCGCCGCGCAGGACGGCCGCGTTGCCGCCGGGGGCGGTGTCCGGGGTACGGGCGCCGGTCACCGGTGAGGTCAGTACCGTCTGCCCGGCGGGGACGATGGTGAAGCGGATCGAGGTGAGGGTGTACGTGTTCACCGTGTCGCCGTCCTTCGACGGATCGCGCCCCGCCTCGTAGAGCACGCCGATGCCGCCGGACGCCGTGCCGGTGAGATCCGAGTAGCCGGCGCCCGCCTTGGCGATCGTCAGGCCTTCAGCCGGTGTCTGCCAGGTGTGGCCGTCGTCGAACGACGAGCGGAGCTTGAGGGTGCCGTGCTGGGTCGGATACTTGGGGTCGCGGTAGACGGGCTCGGCGATCACCATCTGGTTGAAGCTGTCACCGCGCGGGACGCTGTCCAAGGACAGCACCGGGGCGAAGATCCTCGCGCCGGGCAGGTTGGACGAGACCACCGGGCACGACTCGTTCTTCTCGTCCGTGCACCAGTGTTCGCCGTGGTCGTGGCTGATGGCGGTGACGCGGTTGTCGCCTGTGGTGGCGGCGGCGTCGGAGGTGGCCTGGTTGTTGCGGGCGGTCATGTAGAGGTCGCCGTTGGACAGTTCCGCGATGCTGGCCTCGCCCGCGCTTGCCTGTCCGATGACGTTGCCGGTGGATGCGCCGCGGTGCCAGTGCTCGCCGTGGTCGTCGCTGTAGATGGCGGCGGCCTTGTGGCCGAGGGTGGCGGGGCTGTCCGGTGCGCTCTCCGTCTGGTAGGTGGGTGCCAGCAGCCGGCCCCCATCCTGTGCGGACTGGGGGCGCAACTGGATGCCGTGTCCGGGGCCGGTCAGAAAGTAGCGGACACCCGCCGGGTTCACCTGGTCGGTGATGTCCACCGGGTCGGTCCAGCTCTGGCCGTCGTCCCGGCTGAACATGACATGGGGTTTGATCGGGTTTGGGCCGTCCGGCCCGTTGATGGAGCCGTTGACGAGTTCCCGGACGTTGTAGAGCAGCACGACCTGGCCGGCGTTGCCGTTGTAGGTGGCGTCGACGATCGGCGTGGCCTCGGTGTCGATGGCCGGTGTGTTCGGGGCGCCCGGCAGACCGCGGGCGATGATCTGCGGCGCGCTCCAGGTGACGCCGCCGTCGGTCGACCGGCGGGTCACGATGTCCATTTCCTTCGTGTCGTCGCAGTTCGCGTCCAACCGCGCGTCGGCGAAGGCGAGCAGCGTCCCGGTACCGGTACGGACCACCGCGGGTATGCGGAAGCACGCGTAGGTGCGGCCGGAGATCGTCGTGTTGGAGGTGAACAGTGTCGACTGGGTGGGCAGTTGGGGTGGCTGTGCGGTGACGACGGGTGCCGCGGCGGCCGGGGCCGGGGCCACCAGCGCGATGCCGGCGATCAAAGGCAGCAGCAGGGCCAGGACGGCGGCAGCCCGCGCGAAATACCCGCCTGGGATGGTGGGCATCGCCGTGCGACGCCACGCTAAAAATAGCTTCATACGGTGAAGCTAACAAGCGAACTCCCCGTCGGGCGAATTCTAGAGGTGTCGAAACCTGCATCCGCCACCCCGGCCGACGCGGGCGCTCACAGAACGTCGGCGAAGTCTTTGAAGGCGGTGGGGTCGATCTGCCATTCCTTGGTTTGCACGGGCCGATGCCGGACGTCAGATCCAGTTCGGCTTCGTGGCCGACAACCTGGCACAAAAGGAGCCGGGAGGCGCCTTTTGGACGCGTTCCATCGACTCTTTTCGGCCGCCCGCCGCGAATCCAGTTTTCGTCAAGGTTTTCTCCCGTCCCGACCACGCACTCTGGTGATGCCGGCCCGTGGGCGACTCGCGTCACGGAGGACCGGGCGTGGAGCAGAGGGGGGATCGACATGATCGTGGCGACGGGTGCGACCGGGAACAAGTGGCGGGCTCTGGTGCGGTGTTCGCTGAGGTCGGTAGCCAGTGGCGGTAGGAGGCAGCCGCCGTGGATCTTGTCCACGGCGGCCGGATCATCCGCGCTGGCTCCGCTCGACCACCTCGGCGGAAACGTCCACGCTGCGCAGCGGGTCGGCATTCTCGGAACCAAACATTCCGTGCCACCGAGTTGAATATTTGGACCGCGCTCGCAGCGCGAGCGGCACCTGGGGCACCAGTAGCTCCAACGCAGCCGCAAATTTCTTGAAGGCTATCTATGGGGATAGTTGCAAAATCCACGCGCGACGACGGGAATCAGACAGGGAAAGGCCAGTCGTCGACATGGCCGAGAGGCTATTCAATTCAGGGATCACGACCACCATGTAGAACCCGTGCGGCGCAATTGTGGCGGACCTCTGTCGCATTGCCCTGGTGAGGCAGCCACCCCCAGTCGGTACTGAATCGAGGAAACAGCGATGAAGAAGTCACGCATACGATTACTTGTCAGGGTCGGTACAAGACCGGGTCGAAGGAGACCCGCCCGCACAGCCGCCGCACTACTCGGCCTGGGCCTCGCCGCGCTTGTCGGCACCCCCGCCCAGGCGGACCCGCAGGCCACGACGAAGCAGGTCAGCTACCACGGCTACCAGTTCACCGTGCCGCGCTCATGGCGGGTGGTCGACCTGGCCGACGACCCGACCGCCTGCGTGAGGTTCAATCAGCACGCGGTGTACCTGGGCCACCCCGGAACCGATCAGAACTGCCCCAGTGGCGCGATCGGCCGCACCGAGGCCCTCGTGGTCGAGCCGGCCACCAACGCGCTGTCCCAGCAGGGGACCGTGGCCAAGCCGATCGACCACGAGTACGACGCCAAAGCGGCCGGGGTGAGCATCACCGCCACCTACGACACCGATGCGGCTCTGGTCCGGCGGATCCTGTCGAGCGCCGCGATACTGACGGCCGCGCCCAGTTCCCCGCAAGCCTCGCAGGCCCCGCAGCCTCTCGCGACGGCCGCGCTGCCCTCGTCCGCCACCAACTACACCGGCAAGGGCTTTGACACGTGTGCGGCTCCGTCGGCGGCGGCCATGAGCTCCTGGCGGACGAGTTCGCCGTACAGCGCGGTCGGAATCTACATCGGCGGCCCCAACCGCTACTGCACCCAGCCCAACCTGACGGCCAGTTGGGTGCAGACGCAGTACAACGCCGGATGGCGGTTCGTACCGATCTACGCCGGGCCGATAGCCGAGACCCTCTCCTCGCCGACCAGCCAGGGCACCACCGCCGCGGACGACGCCGTCAGCGACGCGGCCGCCCTCGGGCTCGGCGCCGGGGCGACCCTGTACGTCGACATCGAGGCGTACTCCTCCGCCTACACCACCAACGTGCTGTCCTACGCCTCCGCCTGGACGAAGGAACTCCACGCCAAGGGCTACCAGGCCGGCGTCTACAGCAGCAGTGGTTCCGGGATCAACGACCTGGCCGACCACTACACCAGCTCCACGATGCCGGACGTCATCTACGACGCGCTGTGGAACGGTAGCGCCGACACCGCGGACTCCGTCGTGCCCAGTTCGTACTGGGCCAACCACCAGCGGGTCCACCAGTACTCCGGGGGCCGCAGCGAGACCTGGGGCGGCACCACGATCAACATCGACCAGGACTACCTGGACGTCCAGGTCAGCACCGCCACACTTCCGCACGGCAAGGTGTGGGACCGCGGGCGTCCCGACGGCGGACCGTGGGACACCAACGCCACCCTGATCGACGGCAACGACGGCATCAACGCGGTGGCCTCAGCCGCCCTGCCCGACGGCACCATCCACGTCGAGACCCTGATCGGTGGCGAGATCTGGGACCGCACCCGCAGCGCCGGCGGCACCTGGGGCACCGCCACCAAAATCGACGCCCAAGGCGCCATCACCGGCATCGCCGCAGCCGCACTCCCCAACGGCACCCTGCACGTCCAGGCCATCGTCAACGGCCAGATCTGGGACCGCACCCGCAGCGCCAGCGGCACCTGGAGCAGCTCCACCGAGATCGACTCCAACGGATCCATCACCGACGTCGCTTCAGTCGGCCTGCCCAACGGCGACCTCCACGTCGAAGCCCTGGTGAGCGGCTCCATCTACGACCGGGTCCGCAAGGGCGACACCGGCAACTGGTCCCTGTCCACTGCCATCGACGTCAACGGCAACATCACCGACCTCGCCGCCTCCGCCACCCCCAACGGCGACCAGCACGTCCAAGCCCTGGTCAACGGCACCGTCTACGACCGCGTCCGGCCCGAAGGCGGCACCTGGACCAACACCCTGATCGACTCCGGCGGAGCCGTCACCCAGATCTCCTCCGCAGGACTCCCCAACGGCGACCTCCACGTCGAAGCCGTCGTCAACGGACAGGTCTGGGACCGCGTCCACAAGGGCACCACCGGCAACTGGAGCACCCCCACCGAAGTCGACGCCAACGGAGCCATCTTCGGCACCTACGCCACCGCCACCCCCGACGGAACCCTCCACGTCGGAACCAACGCCTGACACCGTGGGACCCGCCCCCGTTCGCGCGCTGCGGCGAGCAGCGTACGGACGGGGCCGGACCTGCCTCGGTCAGAAGCCGACGGCCACCTCCAGCCACTGCGGGTTGGCGTGGGAGATGAAGGAGGACTGGCCCGCTACGTCGTCGTAGGGGAAGCCGTAGGCGAGGCCGTTGATGCCGTTGTCGTGCCAGAACTTGGCGTAGTAGTTGGCCGGGGCCGACTTGTAGTACTGGGTCGGGTCCGACTGACTCGAGGCCGGCAGGCCGGCGACGTGCCGGTTGAGCGCCGCGCACATGTCGGGGTTGCTGGCCATGGTGCCGGCGCAGCCGAAGATGTACTGGGTGGTCTCGTTGACGCCGACGGACTGGGCGTAGGAGGTGAAGTAGTTCGCGTTCACCCCACCCGGCTTGAAGCTCGCGTCACTGCCCGGGGCGATGATCCGGTACGGGGCCTGGGTCTGCGCCAACACCTGGAACTGCTGCGGGACGGCGTTGATGAAGTTCTGGAAGACCTGGGTGCGGGACGTGGTGAACAGGCTCTGGACGTCCCCGACCTGGACGTCGTAGCCGTCGGTGGCGTGCAGCCGCATCGCGAGGGGCAGGCCCCAGGCGTCCACGCGGGTGGTGTTGCCGTTGAACACGCCGCCGCCGACGGTGAACTCGATGAAGTCGTAGTACTGGCTGGTCGGCGAGCCGACGTAGAAGTACATCCGGCCGGACGAGTTGGCGGGCATGTCGAGGTAGGGCTGTTCGGCGATGGAGTGTGTCTGGCCGTTGAAGCTCCAGTACACCTGGCTGTCCGGGTAGGCGCCGTTGGTCCGGTTGAGGATCGCCACCTCGACCGCGTTCTTGGCGGCCGGGATGGTGCTCGTGTCACCCCAGAAGTCGCCGGTCGGTGGGGGCGTCGTGGTCCCGCCACCGGTGCCGTAGACCTGGAATTCCCAGAGCGAGTAGCCGTACGGAGTGGCCCGGGCCGTGCCGTACATGCGGACGTACCGGCCGCTGCCGGTGACGTTGAGAGTCTGGACCCCGCCGGTGCCGGCGGTGGTGGAGTAGATCGAGGTCCAGCTGGTGCCGTCGGTGGAGGTCTGGATCTGGAAGGCGGTCCCGTAGGCGGCCTCCCAGTTGAGCACCACCTGGCTGATCGTGGCCGTGGCACCGAGATCCACCTGAAGCCACTGCGGGTCACTGAACGCGCTGGACCATCTGGTGGTGGTGGAGCCGTCCACGGCGGCCGAGGCGGGGGTTCCCACGGCCTCGACGGACGAGGCGGTGGCCGGCTTCCCCTGCGAGAGCAGGGTGCCGGCCGCATGGGCGGAGGGCTCGGCCACCGTGACGACGAGGGCCGCCAGTAAGGCGACCAGGAGGGCCAGAACGATGGGGGTCGTGGGCCGGTGCCGTGCTGGCTGCTGGTGCGCCAGCACGAGGGGGTTGCTCGGCATGGTGTCTCCTGAACAGGGTGGGGTCCTGCGGATCCTGACGTGCCCGGCATGCCTCGGTTAGCGCCGAAAGCTCCAGAGAGCGCTCTCTCGAGGGTGATTGGTATATACCTTCGCTGTCGCCTCGGTGTCAACGGAAACGACGTCATCAGTCAGTACCTGTGGACGCCTCCGTGACAACATCGACGTCGTCGTGCGACCCCCGCACGACCTCTCCCTGGCCGACCCGGAAGGTGCGCATGCCTGAGGTGGCTGAATCCGCGGAACTGTCGGCAGCTCTGCGACGTGCTGGTCTGCCCGAGGTCGACGTCTCGACCCGGCGCCGGGCCGAGTACTCGACCGATGCGTCGCTCTACCGGGTGGTTCCGGCCGCGGTCGCCTTCCCCCGGTCGGTGGACGAGGTCATCGGCGCCATGGAGGTGTGCCGTTCGTTGGGGGTGCCGTTGACGGCACGCGGGGCCGGTACCTCCATTGCGGGCAACGCTGTGGGTTCCGGTCTGGTGCTGGACTTCTCGCGGCACCTGTCGCGTATCCGGACGATCGATCCGACCACGGCAACGGCCGAGGTCGACCCCGGTGTGGTTCTCAGCAGGCTGCAGGCCGCGGCCGGCGCGCAGGGCTTGCGTTTCGGGCCCGATCCGTCGACGCACAACCGGTGCACGATCGGCGGCATGATCGGCAACAACGCCTGCGGTTCGCGTGCGCTGGGTTACGGCCGCACCTCGGACAACGTGGTGGCGCTGGACGTGGTCACCGGTGGTGGGGAACGGCTGGACCTGGCGTCGGCAGCCGCCGGCTCCTCCCCCACCCTGTCCGCTCTGCGGGACGTGGTCGAGGGCAGTCTCGGGCCGATCCGTACGGAACTGGGCCGGTTCGGGCGGCAGGTCTCCGGCTATTCGCTGGAGCATCTGCTCCCCGAGCGCGGATTCGACGTCTCCCGCGCCCTGGTCGGCACGGAGGGGACGCTCGCGGTCCTGCTCGGCGCGACGCTACGCCTGGTGCGTACCCCCGCGGCCACGGTCCTGGTCGTGCTGGGCTACCCCGACATGGCCGCGGCGGCTGACGCGGTGCCGGCGCTGCTGTCGCACGCCCCGGTGGCGATCGAGGGCCTGGATTCGCGGATCACCGACGTGGTGACCGCACGACGGGGCGCCGCGTCGGTCCCCGCCATGCCGCGGGGCGGCGGCTGGCTGCTGGTGGAGCTGGCCGGTGCCGAGGCGGGGCAACTCGGTTCGGCGGCCACGGCGTTGATCGCCGATTCCGCCGCACTCGATTCCCGGCTGGTGTCGGACCCGGCCGAGGCGCTGGCGTTGTGGCGGATCCGCGAGGACGGCGCCGGGCTTGCGGCACGGCCGGTCGGCGGACGCAGCGCGCACGCGGGATGGGAGGACGCTGCCGTACCGCCCGAGAGGCTGGGCGCGTACCTGCGGGAGTTCGAAGCGCTGATGGCGGCCCACGGCCTGACCGGCGTTCCGTACGGTCATTTCGGTGACGGCTGTGTGCACGTACGGATCGACTTCCCACTGGAGCGGCCGGGCGGCCCGCAGGTCTTTCGCGCCTTCCTGCTGGACGCGGCCGAGTTGGTGGCCTCCCACGGCGGCTCGATGTCCGGGGAGCACGGAGACGGGCGGGCCCGCGGTGAGCTGCTGCCCCGGATGTACTCGCCGGCCGTGCTGGACGCCTTCGCCGCCACCAAGGCCGTCTTCGACCCCGACGACCTGCTCAACCCGGGGGTCATCGTGCGTCCCCGGCCGCTCGACGCCGACCTGCGGGTGCCGGCGGCCGGGCCGTTGCGCCGGTCCTTGGCCTTCGCATACGCCGAGGACGGCGGGGACTTCGGCGCGGCGGTGCACCGGTGCACCGGGGTCGCCAAGTGCCGCGCGGACACCACGGGGAGCGGCGGGGTGATGTGCCCCTCGTATCTCGCCACCGGGGATGAGAAGGACACCACGCGCGGGCGGGCCCGGGTACTCCAGGAGATGGTCAACGGCGGGCTGGTCACCGGCGGCTGGCGTGCGCCGGAGGTGCGCGAGGCGCTCGACCTGTGCCTGTCGTGCAAGGGCTGTTCGGTGGACTGCCCGACCGGGGTGGACATGGCCACCTACAAGGCCGAGATGCTGTACCAGGCGTACCGGCGCCGGCTGCGTCCGGCCAGCCACTACGCCCTGGGCCGGCTGCCGCGCTGGGCCGCCCTGGCCGCGCGGGCGCCCGCGGTCGCCAACCGCGTGCTGCGCGGCCCGCTCGCGGCCGTCGGCAAGCGCATGGCGGGCGTCGATACCCGGCGCGAGCTGCCGCTCTTCGCCGCGCAGACCTTCCGGCGCTGGTTCGCCACGCACGAGCCGGCCGCCGGGGATCCGGTCGTGCTGTGGGTGGACACCTTCACCGACTACTTCAGTCCCGAGGTCGGCATCGCGGCGGTGCGGGTCCTGGAGGCCGCGGGGTTGTCCGTACGTATCCCTTCGCGCCGGCTGTGCTGCGGGCTGACCTGGATCTCCACCGGCCAGCTCGACGCGGCCCGGCGGATCCTCCGGCGCAGCGTGGCCTCCCTCGCCCCCGAAGCCCGACGCGGAGTGCCGATCGTCGGCCTGGAACCCTCCTGCACAGCGGTGTTCCGCGACGACGCGGCGCGCCTGCTGCCCGACGACCCCGACCGCGCCGCCGTGGCCGCGGCCACCAGGACCCTGGCCGAGCTGCTCACCGACCGCGACGTCCCGCTGCCCGACCTGACCGGCGTACGGGCACTGGCGCAGCCGCACTGCCACCAGCACGCGGTGATGGGCTGGGCGACCGACCGAGCCCTGCTGGAGAAGGCCGGAGCCACCGTGGACGCGGTGGGCGGCTGCTGCGGCCTGGCGGGCAATTTCGGTGCGGAACGCGGCCACTACGAGGTCTCCGCGGCGATCGCGGAGACCGCCCTGCTGCCCGCCGTACGCGCCGCCGACGAGGGCACCTCACTGCTCGCCGACGGCTTCTCCTGCCGCACCCAGCTGGACCAGCTCGCCGGTCGCCGGGGCGTACACCTGGCGCAGCTCCTCGCTCAGTACCAGTCCTGAGACCGCGGTTCAGGTCGGCTGGGAGGCGGCTCGGCTTACCCGAGGCAATCCTTCCTGGCGGAGCCGGACCGGGCGTGGTCGAACCGGCGCGGCGGTCACCGTGCTCCGCGCGCACTCCGGTGCTGACGCCAGGTCTGGTAGTGGTCGAGGACCGTCTCCTCGAACGGGCGGTAGGTGACGCCCAGTTCGTCAACGCTGCGCCGGTTGTCCACGGTGAACCTGATCCCCAGGTGTTTGCGGATGTAGTCCGGCGTGAGCCCGAAGGCCGGTCCGAGCGTTCTGACCGCCCAGCGCGGCAGGCGGTGGGCGGGAAGCTCGATGTTCCGCGGGAAGCGGTCACGAAGGATGCGCGACATCTGCAGGAACGAGTACATCTCCTCCCGCGCGACGATGTAGCGGCCATGCGCTTCCGGGGTTTCCGCCGCCGCCACGTGCGCGCTCGCGACGTCCCTGACGTCCGCGACCGTGAAGCTGAAGTCCGGTGCGCCGTAGAAGAAGTAGCCCTTGAACAGCTCGTCCAGGAGGAACAGACTGCCGGATTCGGACCCGGGCGTCAGCGAAGGTCCCAGTATCAGGCCCGGGTTGACGGCGACCATGCTCCAGCGGTCCTGGGCCCGTGCCGCGTCCCAGGCTGTCTGTTCGGCGACCGTCTTCGCGTAGTGGTACGGGTTGTTCTCGGGGGTGCTGGTGGTGTTGACGTAACGCTCGGAGAGGACGTGTCCGTCCATCCCGAGGACGTCCGCGTAGTCGCCGAAGATCGCACCGACCGTGGATGTGAAGACCAGCCTCTCGACCGCTGGTGTGCGTTCGATGCTCGCAAGGACGTTACGCGTGCCGGACAGCGCGGGCGCGACGACGTCCTTGGCGCCCTTCTTGATCGTCTCGGGCATGAAGAACGGCGAGGCAACGTGGAACACGACACGACAGCCGTCCATCGCCTTGTCGAAGGAACCCTCCGTCAGCAGATCGGCCTCGAACAGGCGCAGCATGTCGGGGAAACGGTCCCGCATGACCTCGAGCGGCCGCGTCTTCACGGCTCCTGCCGTCGGCCGCACCGTGGCATGCACGCGGTAGCCGCGCTCCAGAAGCAATCGGACCAGATGACTCCCGACAAACCCGCTGCCCCCGGTCACCAACACCGTTTCCCCGCCGCCGCCCACGCCGCCCCGCTCTCCCATCACGGCTGTCCGGTCCGGGGCCGCCGCGCGCCCATCCCAGCGCGCACCATACTGGCGTAAGCGGCCCCTTGTCCGTGGCGCTTCCGACCGGCAGCCCTCCCCCACGGGCCGTGAACCTTTGCCAACCTGGTTGAGTGCTTCAGCCGGCCGGCTGAGCAGGGTCACTCGTGACTGCGCGACCAGCCCTCCTGCGCCGACCGAGCCGGAAGGCGAGCATGCTGGCAAGGGCGACCGCCAGGCTCACGCCGACGACCACGTTGTCCGCGTCACGCGCCACGCCCGTGTAGTGCCAGATCCAGGCCCCGATGAACGTGAAGCCTCCGCCGAAGAAGCCAAGCGCTGTGGCCAGGCGAAACCGGGTCCCCCCGTCCAGCGCAGTCTTGACCACGGCGATCGGCTCCGGCGTCGGCCGCAGGGCGATGTAGTCACCCGCGCCTGCGGTGACGGAGGTGAGCGTCTCAGACGCCTCACCACCTGGAGCGCAGAGGAAGGAGGTCGTCTCACCCGCTTCCACCATGGCGGTCAGCGGCGCGCTGGAGCACCAGGAAATCTTGAGCTGCAAGCGATGGGGTCCCGCGGGCACATCGAAGCGCAGCGTCTGTCCCCGGGCGATCCAGCCCACCTGCGTGTCGTCAATGAGCACCGCGTAGCGGCGAAGCAGATCGCGGTAGCCGTCCTGCGCCCTCGACAACACGATGGTTCCGTGCTTCTCCTGGGTTGACGCCACGGATGGGACACCTCCGCCGGCCACCGTCGGCTGATTGGGAGACGCAGAGTCTTCCCCGTCGTCCATCGCCACTTCATGCCCCCGGTTCTCAGGCACCGCTGCCTGCGCTCGGGAGCATACTCCCGACGGTGACGACCACCTCGACGACGGGCAGCATGCCGAGGACCTTCACCGTGCCGTGGGAGTGCTGTGTTGATCGATGGTTCGGGGACGTTGGAGCCGGCGGAGTGCGAGGAGGCCGCCGATGCCGGGGATGACGGCGGTGGCCTTGGTGGTGGTCTCGGCTTGTTCGAGGCGCCAGGTCGCGGCGAGTACGAAGAGGTAGGCGCAGCCGTGGGTGGGACCCATCAGGGCGGAGATGGGTTTGAGGTGAGCGGTGGCGAGGTTGGCCAGCATGGCGATGAGCGAGATGAGTTCGACGTGTGCCGCGATGCGCAGGTGGCGAAGGTGCTGCATTCTCATGCTCCTGTGGTGGAGCCGGGGCGGATGATCATCAGGACGGTGACTGTGGCCCACAGCAGGTTGAAGAGGCCGGTGAGCATGGCCAGGCGGGCGGCTGATCGGGGGTCGGCGCCGGAGCCGGGCACCTGCGTCGTAGTGGCGAGCGCGCTGTCCTGGGCGGGCAGGATCAGCAGGGCCAGGATGGCGGCGGCCGCGGCGGTCAGGAGGATCGAGGTGATCAGCCATCCGCTGCCGAGGACGCCGAGGCTGCTGGCCGTGGCGAACCCGAAGACGGGTACGGCGATGCCGATGGCGGCGTAGACGCGGCAGATCCGGTGAAGCAGCCGAAGGCTGGTGAGCGCCTCGTGGTCACCCGGGTCGCTGTGGGCGCGGCGTAGGGCTTTGGGGAACATGCTGGCGGCGACGGTGACCGGGCCGATGGCCAGCACGGCGGCCAGGACGTGCAGGGAGAGGAAGAGTTTCGTCACGGTCGGAGTTCCGCCGTTGCTCGAACGGTGCGACGGCGGCCGGTGACCTTGGAGGCGGGCAGTCGTCCGGCCTTGGAGGTGCCGGTGAGAGTGTCGCCGTCGACGGTCATGGCGAAGGCCAGGTTCAGGCGCAGGGGCTTGGTGATGGCCTGCGTCCAGGTGAGCCGGTCGCCGTCGAGGGCGACGTCGTCGAGCGGGACCTCCTCTCCCGCCCCGTGGGCGGTCCCGGTCAGGACCCCGTCGTGCCGATGGAGTTCGACCACGGCTTTGATCCGGCCGATGGGGGTGGCGATGGACAGGTCCCAGATACCTTCGACGGGCATGCTGCTGTTCTTCCTTACGGTGTGGTGCGGGTAGGACGTACGGGAGTGGCGCGCGGCGGAGTCGTCAGAGGGCGGCGGGCGCCGGGCCCTGGTGGCGCCAGACCGTGCCGCGGCGCTCGTGGGCGAACAACTCCTCGACGGCGTGGGCGATTTGGGGGCCGACCTCGCGCTCCAGCAGATACAGGCCCAGGTCGAGTCCGGAGGTGACTCCGGCGCCGGTGACGAGGTCGCCGTCGTCGACGACGCGGGCGTGGACCGCGTGGACGCCGGTGGCGTCGAGCATGTCCAGGCCCAGGTGGTGGGTGGTGGCGTGGCGGCCCTCCAGCAGGCCGGCCATGGCCAGGACGAGCGAACCGCCGCACACCGCGGCGGTCGTCACCTCCGGATTCTCCATCGCCGCCTTCATCAGCGTGGGCAGCTCGGTGGTCAGGGTGCGGCCCAGCAGCACGGGGATGAGCTCGTCCTGCCTCCGCTGCCCGGCCCCCGCGTCCTGGTCAGGGACCTCGCCGGGCTCTCCGACCCGGCCCGAGGCGCCCGGAACCAGGATCAGGCCTGCCCGCCCGGGGTCGAGGGCGGCAGTGGCGCGCAGCGCGAGGCCACCGGTACCGCTGACGACCTCGCGTGGCCCTTCGGCGCAGACCAGTTCCACGCTGACCGCGCCGCCGGAGGCGGTGCCGCCCGCGTACAGCACCTCGTAGGGGGCGATGACGTCGAGCGGATCGAAACCGTCGAACAAGACGATCTGGGCATGCATGGAGGTCCTTCGGACGCTGTACGGAGGCCGGTCTCTGCGCCGGACGTCACGACGCTAAACCGGTCGGTGAACCGTCTCCCAGGGGCATTAATGACAGCTTCCAACGGAATATCGCCAGCACGTCGGAAAGAGACTGTGAGCTGCGGGAACCGCAGATCGCTTCTTCGCCGCGGCCAAGGCAGGAACGCGGCGGGCAGGTATGTTCTGGCCATGCACACAGTCGCCGTTCTCGCGCTTGACCGGGTGATCCCGTTCGACCTGTCCACCCCGATCGAGGTCTTCACCCGTACCCGCCTCCCGGACGGGCGCCCCGGCTACCAGATCCGTGTGTGCGCGGAGAAGCCGGAGATCGACGCGGGCGCCTTCACCCTGCGCGCGCCGTGGGGACTGGAGGGCCTCAAGGGCGCGGACACGATCATCGTCCCCGGTACGGACAACCCGGCGGCCCCCCTTGCCCCCGCCGTCCGCGATGCCCTGCGCGCAGCCGCCGACGACGGCACGCGCATCGCTTCCATCTGCACGGGCACCTTCCCGCTGGCCGCCTCCGGGCTGCTCGACGGCCTGCGTGCCACCACCCACTGGATCGCCGCCGCCCAACTTGCCGCCATCCACCCCGACATCGACGTCGACCCGGTCGTCCTGTACGTCGACAACGGCCAGATCCTCACCTCCGCCGGCGCCGCCGCCGGCCTGGACCTGTGCCTGCACATGATCCGCCGCGACTACGGCTCGGCCGTCGCCGCCGACGCCGCCCGGCTGTCGGTCATGCCCCTGGAACGCGAGGGCGGACAAGCGCAGTTCATCGTCCACGACCGCACGCCCACCCCCCAGGGCTCGGCCCTCGAACCCCTGCTCACGTGGTTGCAGGACAACCTCGCCCGCGACCTCACTCTCGCCGACATTTCCGCCCACGCCGGAACCAGCACCCGGACCCTGATCCGCCACTTCCGCGAACAGACCGGAACCACCCCGCTCCAGTGGCTCCACCGCGCCCGTATCCGCCAGGCCCAACACCTCCTGGAGACCACCCGCCACCCCGTCGAACGCATTGGCGCCCAGGTCGGCTTCGGCTCACCCACCGCCTTCCGCGACCGCTTCAAGCGCACCACCGGCGTCAGCCCCCACGCCTACCGGCGCGCCTTCAGTTGACGCCGATGGTCACCACGCCCGTGTTCCCCGGGCGCGAGAGGCACGCCCGGGGAACACGGGGGGATGGATGCGACTGATTCCGACGGACCGTTACTTGGCCTTGTTCACGAAGTCGTTGGTGTAGGTCTTGGACAGATCGACCGTGTGTCCCTTGACCGTCGGGTCGAAGGCGGAGAGGACCTTGAGGACCGTCTTGGCACCGTCGGCGGGCATCAGCCCGTCCGGCGAGTACATGCCCTTCTCGTTCTGCAGTGCCTTGGTGTAGACGTCCTTGCCCACGCCCGCGTAGTAGTCGGCCGGCATCTTGTCGGCGATCTGGGCGGCGGTGTGGGTCTGGATCCACTTGAGTGTCTCGACGTAGACATTGACCAGCTTCTGCACCACGACCGGGTTCTTCTGGATGTAGCCGGTGGTCAGGTAGAGGCAGGAGGCGGGGTAGGTGCCGCCCAGGGCGGCCTTGGCGCCTGCCGAGGTGCGCATGTCGATGAGGGGCTTGGCCAGCTTCTTCTGCTCCAGCATGGAGATGGTGGGCTCGGTGGTCATGCCGGCGTCGATCTGCTTGTTCTGCATGGCGGCGACGAAGGTGGAGCCGGCACCGACGGCGACCGAGGTGGCGGTGCCTGCCTTGACGCCGTTCTTGGCCTCGAGGTACTGGGTGAGGAAGTTGGTGGAGGAGCCGAGGCCGGTCACGCCGAGGTGCTTGCCGGTGAAGTCGGCCGGGCTCTTGATCTTGGATGCCTCATCGGTGCGGACCATCTCGACCTCGCCGGGGGCCTGGAGCAGTTGGGCCACGGACTCGGTGGCCTTGCCCTTGGACTGCAGGTCGATGTTGTGGTCGTAGAAGCCGACCACCGCGTCCACCTGGCCGGCCAGCATGGCGGTCTCGGCGTCGACGCCGGCGGGTTCGTCGGAGAGCTGGACATTGACGCCCTGGGCCTTGTAGTAGCCAAGGCTCTTGGCGAGCATCACCGGCAAGTAGATCTGCTTGTTGAGACCGCCCACCATGATTCTGACCGTGGATTCACCGGCGGAGTTCTTGGCCGCGACCTTGGTGCTGGAGCCGCCGCCGCAGGCGGAGAGGGTGAGTGCGAGGGCGGCGCAGGTGGCCGTGGCGAGCAGGGACTTCTTGACCGGCTTCATTGCTGGTCTCCTTCGGGACGGAGCGGAAACAGGACGGGGTGGGGCGGGAGAGGGCAGAACTGAGGGGGGCTGAGGGGTTACAGACCGGCGCCGTCGCCCGACAGCTGGGTGGGCCGCCAGCGCAGGACGCGCTTCTCGAAGCGGGTCACCAGGAATTCGGCGATCAGGGCGAGTACGGCGATGATCAGCGTTCCGGCGTAGACGCCGTCGGCGTTGAAGTTGCCCTGGGCCTGGGCGATCAGCTGGCCGAGGCCGGCCTGCGCGCCGAGCATCTCGCCGACGATGGCGCCGATGAGCGCGAAGCCGAAGGCCGCGTGCAGGGAGGCGACGATCCAGGTCATCGCCGAGGGCAGGACGACCTGGGAGGTCACCCGCCATTCGGAGGCGCCGAGGATACGGGCGTTGGCGATCAGGTTGCGGTCCACCTCGCGGGTGCCCTGGAAGGCGTTGAAGAAGACCGAGAAGAAGACCAGTACCACGGCCAGCGCGACCTTGCCGGACGGCCCGAGGCCGAACCAGATGATGAACATCGAGCCGAGCACGATGCGCGGGATGGAGTTGGCCGCCTTGATGAACGGGGCCATCACGTCCGCCAGCGCCCGGATCCGGCCCAGGGCGATGCCCAGCACCACACCGGCGACGGTTCCGATGATGAAGCCGAGGACGGTCTCCTGCATGGTGACGCCGATGTTGTGCCAGATGGAGCCGAGCGAGGTGCCGTCGGTGAACCAGGTCTTCAGCTGCTTCACGACCCCGTCCGGCGAGCCGTAGGTGAACTTGTCCAGCGAACCGCTGGAAGCGCCGAGCTGCCAGCCGCCGAGCACGAGCACGACCAGCCCGATCTGGGCGAGGAGGATCAGCAGCCGGCGCCGGCGTGCCCGGGTCCTCGCGCTGCGGATCAGCGCGGCCTCGTCGAAGTCGGACGGGAGGGAGGAGGCGGCATGGGGCTCGGCGTCGGAGATGAGGTCGGTCATCGCGGGTCTCCTAGACCGTGGTGTTGACGGGGATGATCGGGTCGTCCGACGCCGCCGGCGGCGGCTCGTACTCGGTGCCCGCCGTACGGGCGTAGGCGAGCTGGACCTCGTCGCGCAGGCTGGTCCAGATCTGCTCGTAGAGCTCGACGAAGCGCGGGTGGAAGCGGATCTCCTGGACCTTGCGGGGGCGTGGCAGGTCGACGTGGAAGGTGTCCTTCACCGTGCCCGGGCCGACGGTCAGGACGACGACCTTGTCGGCGAGCGCGATGGCCTCCTCGAGGTCGTGGGTGACGAAGACGACCGCCGGGCGGGTCAGCTCCCACAGGGCCAGCAGTTCGTCCTGGACGATCTGCCGGGTCTGGACGTCCAGTGCCGAGAACGGCTCGTCCATCAGCAGGATCTCGGGCTCGTTGATCAGTGTCTGGGCCAGCGCCACGCGCTTGCGCATGCCGCCGGACAGCTGGTGCGGCAGCCGGTCCTCGAATCCGGACAGTCCGACCCGGCGCAGCCAGTCGCGGGCCTTGGTGACGGCGTCCTTCTTCGAGGAGCCGCGGAACTGCGGGCCGGCGGCCACGTTGTCCAGCACCGACTTCCAGGGGAAGACCGCGTCGGTCTGGAACATGAACCCGACCCGCGGATCGATGCCGGTGACCGGTTCGCCGTGGATCAGGGTCTGGCCGGCGCTCGCCTGCTCCAGGCCGGAGACCAGGGACAGGGTGGTCGACTTGCCGCACCCGGTCGGGCCGACCACCGCGCAGAACTCGCCCGGGGCGACGGTCATTCCGAGGTCGCGCAGGGCGGTGTAGATCCCGCCCGACGGGGTGCGGAAACGTTTTGTCGCATTGCGCAGCTCGATCGCGGGAACCGGATCGGTCGCTGATTCATTCACTACGTTGCACCGCCTTCGGACTCTGCGTTGCGCCGGTGTTTCCGGCGGGTGACGAGAACGTAGAACGGCGGCGAGGGCGCGGCGAGTCTTGCGTACGTTGCGCGGCTTTCCCACGTTCACCGCAGTTCTGCGCGTTCTGCTCAGCGTCCCGGGGGGTGGGCAAAACCTCCGTCACCAGGCACAATCACCGGCACGTGGGCTCGGCGAAGGGGTCGGACCCGGGTGCGGCCGCCGCCGTGGAACACCCAGAGTTCCCGGACCGCGTGCCGGGCCGGCGTGCGGTACGACAGGAGCGGAGAGGTGCCTGTGATGCCCATCCGTGTTCGTCGTCTCCGTATACGCACATGCGGGATACGCACAGGCGGCCTGCGCGCAGGCGGCGTACGTGTGCGCCGTGGCGGCAAGCGAAGGCTCTCCACGCGGATCCTGGTCAGCCAGCTGCTGATCCTCGCCGTCACCGGCACCATCGGCTTCGTACTGCTCGCCTTCGCGCAGCGAGCCGAGCTCGACCGTGCCTACGAGAAGCGGGCGCTGGCCATCGCGCAGACCACGGCCGCCGAGCCGCAGATCCAGCAGGCCATGGAGTACGGGGGCGGCGGCGACACGGTGCAGACGGTCGCCGAGCGGATCCGGAAGGCGTCAAAGGCCTCGTACGTGGTGGTGATCGACCTGCACGGGGTCCGCCACTCGCACCCCCACCCGGAGCTGATCGGCAAGCACGTGGCCGAACCGCTCGTGGTGCTGCACGGCCGTACGCAGGTCGGCATCGACCAGGGCGTCACCGGGCGCTCCGCCAATGGCAAGGCCGCGCTGTACGGGCCCAGCGGCTCGCTCGTCGGCGAGGTGTCGGTGGGTATCCCGGAGCGGGACGTGCTCGGCGAGCTGTGGCGGGAGCTGCCCACCTTCGGCCTGTACGCCGGGATCGCGACGGCGGTCGGGTCGGCGGCGGCGTACCTGCTGGCGCGGCGGCTGAAGCGGTCCACGTTCGGGCTGGAGCTGGAGGAGATCGCCGGGCTGCTCCAGGACCGCGAGGCGATGCTGCACGGCATCCGGGAGGGCGTGCTCGCCTTCGACCCCGAGGGCAGGATCACCGTCGTCAACGACGAGGCCCGGCGGCTGCTGGGCCTGGGCACCGGGCTCGGCAGCCGGCTGGAGGACGTACTGCCCGACGGGCGGCTGCGCCGCGCTCTCGACGGCACTCTCGCCGGCGCGGATCTCACCGTACTGACCGACGACCACTGCCTGGTCGTCAACCGGATGCCGGTGACGCTGCACGGCCGCGAGCTGGGCGCGGTGGTGACCGTACGGGACCGCACCGAGATGGTGGGGCTGCTGCGGGAGCTGGACTCGGTGCGCGGGCTGACCGACGCGCTGCGGGCGCAGCAGCACGAGTTCACCAACCGGATGCACACCCTGGCCGGGCTGCTGGACCTGGGCGAGTACGAATCGGCCTTCGAGTACGCGGTCGAGTCGGCCGGCGCCGAGCAGGCGCTGGCCGAGTCGGTGCGGGAGCGGGTCGGCAACGCGCTGATGGTGGGGCTGATCGTGGCCAAGACCACGGTCGCCGCCGAGCGCGGGGTACGGATCGTGCTGGGTGAGGACTCCGCGCTCGGTGAGCAACCGCCGCATCTGCGCCGGCTGCTGACCATCGTCGGCAACCTCCTGGACAACGCGGTCGACGCGGCGGCAGGCGGACCGGCCCCGGCGGGCGGCCCCGAGGTGCGGCTCTCGGTGGTCGAGGGCGTCGCGGAGGTGAGCGTCCGAGTCGCCGACACCGGGCCGGGGATCCCGCAAGGCGCGGCCGAGGCGATCTTCGAGGACGGCTGGTCGACCCGGCCGGACCGGGGTACCGCCCGGCGCGGACTGGGGCTCGCCCTGGTACACCGGCTGGTGCAGCGGCACGGCGGCACGATAACGGCCAGCGAGGGGCCCGGCGCGGTCTTCACCGTGGTGCTGCCGCTGCCGGACACCGCCCCGGCCCCGCAGGGAGCTTTGTTCACGATCGCCCCGCCGGTGCCGACCGGCGCGGTGACCGCGCACGACGGAGGTGATCGCTGGTGATCCGGACGCTGGTGGTGGACGACGACTTCCGGGTGAGCGGCATCCACTGTTCGTACGTCTCCCGTGTCGAGGGCTTCGAGGTCGTCGGCCAAGCGCCGAACGTGGCGGAGGCGCTGGCGGCGGTGCGTACGCTCCACCCGGAGCTGCTGCTGCTCGATGTCTTCCTGCCCGACGGCAGCGGGCTGGACGTACTGCGGCAGCTGACCGGTGACGCGGGCGGCGCCCGGCCCGACGCCATCATGATCACGGCGGACCGGGACATCACGTCGGTACGGACCGCGATGAAACTCGGGGCCGTGGGCTACCTCGTCAAGCCCTTCGGCTCCGCGGCCCTGGCCGAGCGACTCAACGCCTACCGCGAGCTCCAGCACCGGGTGGACGCCCTCGGCCCGGCGGCGGAGACCGATCAGGCCGACGTGGACGCCCTGTTCAGCGCCGCCCGGCCCACCGCCCTGCCCCCGATCCCGGCCAAGGGCCACTCCGCGCCGACCCTCGCCCTCGTCCACGAGGCGATCCGTACCGCCCGCCGCGATCTGTCGGCCGCCGAAGCCGCCGAGCTCACCGGCGTCTCCCGCGCCACGGCCCAGCGGTACCTCTCCTACCTCGTACGCGAGGGCCTGGTCCGCCTCGAACTGCGGTACGGCGCGACCGGACGCCCCGAGCACCGCTACCGAAGGGTGTCCTGACCTCGCCCTCACCAGGTCACTCGGCCGCCTCGCGCCGGGACGGCCGAACCTCCTGGAGGGCGAGGCGCCGGGCGGGATCGGGGGGTCCGGTTCCTCGACAACTCAGTGGCTGTTGAATGAGGACGAGGAGTCAGCCGGGCGCGGCACGAGCCGCATGGTGGTGGAGCCGGCCTCGGGGCTGGTGATGGACTTGATGATGTACGCGGCGTAGTGCCCGTACTTGCTGCGGTAGGCGGCGTCGACCTGGTCGTTGATCCCGGGGTCGACGTCCACGAAGGTTACGTCCTTCTCCACCCCGCCGGCCCGGATGCGGCCTTCGTGGCGGGCCCGGGTGCCGCGGTACCAGTCGGAGGCCGGGCCGTTGACGGAGCGGACGTGGATGTCGTCGCCCAGCCGGACCACCCAGATCGTCCTCCAAGTGTGTCGGTCAGTCGGTCAGTCGTTCGGTCAGTAGCGGCCGCCCGTCGGCGCGGGCAGGGCCTCGAGCTCGGCCAGGTCGGCCGCGCTCAGCTCCACGTCCGCCGCGCCGGCGTTGTCCGCCAGGTACTTCGGGGTCTTGGTCCCGGGGATGGGGATGACGTACTGGCCCTGGGCGACCACCCACGCCAGCGCTACCTGCGCCGGGGTGGCCCCCACGCGCTCGGCGATCTCCCGCACCCGGCCGACAATGGCCAGGTTGGCGCGCAGCGCGTCCTGCTGGAAGCGCGGCATCCGGCGCCGGAAGTCGTCCTCGGGCAGATCGTCGAAGGAGGTGAACCGTCCCGCAAGGAAACCCCGCCCCAAGGGCGAGAACGGCAGGAAGGCGATGCCCTGCTCCTCGCAGTACGGCAGCACCTCGGCCAGCGGGTCGCGGGTCCACAGCGACATCTCGGACTGCACCGACGTCACCGGGTGCACCGACTGCGCCCGCTTGATGTGGTCCACCGTCACCTCGGACAGCCCCAGGTGACGTGCTTTGCCCGCCGCCACGGCCTCGGCCATCGCTCCCCAGGTCTCCTCCAGCGGCACCTGCGGGTCCACCCGGTGCAGCTGGTAGAGGTCCACATGGTCGGTGCCGAGCCGGCGCAGGCTCTCGTCGATCGACTTGCGTACGTGCTCCGGGCGGCCGTTGTTGACGATGAGCGGTGACTTGTCCGGACCGCCGGTGGGGTCGCTGACCACCAGGCCGACCTTGGTGGCCAGCACCGCGCGCTCGCGATGGCCGCCCGCCAGAGCCCGGCCGGCCAGCACCTCGTTGGTGTACGGGCCGTACACATCGGCGGTGTCGATCAGTGTCGCGCCCAGGTCGAGTGCCTGGCGGATCACCGCGATGGACGTGTCGTCGTCACGCGGGGTCTTCATGTCGTAGGAGAAGGTCATCCCCATGCACCCCAGGCCGATGACACCGACCTCGGGCCCCCTGCTACCCAGTGTCGTGGTGCGCATGCCGTTCGTCCTCTCGGTCGTCTCGGTCATCGTCAACTCGACGCGGGCCGGGCGTCGTACTCCTCGTCGGTGACGTGGTCACCCCACTCGGATTCGGGGCCGTCGCCCTCCCCGGGGCCCTCCCACATCGCGAGGTGCGTCATGAAGTGGTCGGGGGCGGCGCCGTGCCAGTGCCACTCGCCCGGCGGCGTGTGGACGGTGTCGCCGGGGCGCATCACGACGACCTCGCCACCGCGGGACTGCACCAGCCCGACACCCTCGGTGACGTGCAGGGTCTGCCCGACCGCGTGGCTGTGCCAGGCCGTACGGGAGCAGGGCGCGAAGCGCACCATGTTGACCCGCAACCGGGACGGCTCCTGGCCCGCCGCGATGACGTCGAACCAGACGTCACCGGTGAACATCTGAGCCGGGCCCTTGGTGGACGGCTTCTTCGGCTGGACTTCCATCGTGGTTCTCCTTGTTGCTTTGCGTCACTTTGCATCACTTTGCGCTGTCGGCCTGCGCCTCGGCCGGGTTCTCGACGATGTCCTTGAGCCGGCTGATCGCGCTCATCGCGTTGGGCCATCCGGCGTAGAACGCCAGGTGGGTGATGGCCTCGACCAGCTCGTCCTTGGTCAGCCCGTTCTCAACCCTCGCCGCTGCGCTCGCCGCGTGGCAGACCGCGCTGTGCCGGGGAGCGGCGTTCGGGGGTGCGACAGGGCCCCCCACGCGCCTGCCGCGCAGGTCACGGCGCTGCAAGACTGAAGGCATGAGCAGTGAGCAGCGGACCGGCAGCGGCGGCACCGAGCTGGGGCGATTCCTGAGTGCCCGCCGCGCCCAGGTGACCCCCGCCGAGGTCGGCCTGACGGCCGGCGTCGGCCTGCGCCGCACGCCCGGGCTGCGCCGCGAGGAACTGGCCACCCTCGCCGGGATCAGCATCGACTACTACACCCGCCTGGAACGCGGCAAGGAGACCCGCCCCAGCCCATCCGTGGTCGACGCCCTGGCCCGCGCCCTCCTCCTGGAACCGGACGAACACGAGCACCTGCGCGACCTCGCCACACGCGCCGCCCGCAACGCCCCGGAACCGCCCGTCGCGCCCAGCCGGACCGTACGACCCGGCATCAAGCTTCTACTGGAGAGCCTGCGGCCCAACCCCGCACACGTGGTCAGCCGCACGACGGATGTGCTCGCCTCCAACCCGAGCGGGCTGCGGCTGTTCGCCGGAATGGAGAAGTGGCCGGCAAAGCAGCGCAACATCGCGCGCTACGTCTTCCTCCACCCCGCCTCCCGCGAGCTCTTCGACGACTGGGACAACCAGATCCGCGGCTGCGTCGCCCGCCTGCGCGCCCTGGCCGGCACCGACCCGGACGCCCCCGACCTGGCCCAGCTCGCCGGCGAACTCCTGCTCAAAAGCCCGGAGTTCGCACGCCTGTGGGACCGCTACGACGTGAAGGGGCACAGGCCCGGCCACAAGACCTTCCACCACCCCGACGTCGGCGACCTCACCCTCGGCTACCAGTCCATGCAGCTGGACGGCACCCCCGGCCACCGCCTGGTCGCCTATTACGCCGAACCCGGCACCCCCGAGTACGACGCGATGGTCCTCCTCGACATGGCCGCACACGAGCACCCCCCGAACGAGGCGGTGCCGCCGAGCAGGCCGTCGGCAACCACCGAGGGCGGGGCTTCGCCGCCTTCGTCCTGACGCCCCTCCGGGGCGGGAGCCAGGTCTCGCGTGGCCCTTGCCGTCCGGCGTGAGGTGCCCGGCGTAGGCGAGGTCGGCGCCGCCGTGCGCGAGTGCGCGCAACAGCGAGGCGAACCGGACCGGGTCGCCGCGGGAAGCGCGCCGCTGTCCTGGGCGGCAGTCATTGCGCCGGGAGCCGCAGCTCCGTCAGGCGGAGGGCTCGACCTCGGCCTCGGCGTGAGTGACGAAGTCGTCGACCAGCCGGTGGAAGAGCGTGGCGAGCTGCCGCAGGTCCTCGGTCGACCAGTCCGCCAGGGCCATCTCGATGCCGCGGCGGCTCGCCTCGCGGATGCGCTCGACCGCGGCCAGGCCGGCGTCGGTGAGCTGGATGCGATGGGCACGGCTGTCGTCCGGGTCCGGGACGCGGATGACGTAGCCATCCTTCTCCAGCTGCCGCAGTTGCCGGCTGACGTGGGAGGCTTCCACGGACAGCCGGACCGCCAGCACACCGGGTCGCAGTGGCTCGCTCTCGGCGATGTTCCGCAGGATCGCGGTGGCGGCTCGGTCGAGCGACAGTCCGGCGATGGCCATCAGACGCTCGTGCTGCCGGGCCCGGCCGGCCAGGTACGCGACGCGGGTGAGGGCTTGCTCGATCTCGCTCACCTCGGTCGAGACGGGGGCTGCGGTTGACGATGTGTGCATGGGACCACGGTAACAGATACTTGCCTTAGTCAAGCAAGATCATATCGTTGCTTGACTTAAGTAACCCAGCCATGCTTGCCTAACTCAAGCAAGCCGCTGCGCGACTGTCGTGACCAGGGCCGGCCGACCCCCCGTTCCCGTCCCAGGAGCCACCTGACGCAGACCCGAACCCACGGCATCCCGGACCGTGGTCACCCAGACCGGGGCCGCCTCGAGCGGAAGCGGCCCCCGCGCCGAAACCCGTGGGGACGGGGTACGGCGCAGTCGCCGGGCCCGGCGGCCGGGACACTCCCCCCGTCCGCCGCCGGGCCCGGTGACACCCTCGGTGCCGCGTCCCCGGTCCTCGTACGGCCCCTGCGTCCCCGAAGCCGACCGTCGGCCCCACCGCTCCGGGACACCGCCCCACATCCGCGCCCGCCGACGCGAGCACCTCCGGCTCCCGGCTCCGGTCGGGTCGCGGTTCCCCGGAGTCCGTCAGGACCCGCGCGAGCCCAGCAATGCAATACCCGTATCCAGCACCTACAGAAGGAAAAGAGTCTCCCCATGGCCACGATGAAGTCCGTCCGGACCGGCGAGCAGAACGAGATCGACGTGGTGGACATCGAACGCCCCGTACCCGGCCCCAAGGACGCCCTGGTGCGGGTCCGCGCCTGCGGCATCTGCGGCACCGACACCTTCTTCCTCCACCTGGGCGGCACCCCCATGGGTCCCGGCGGGTCGATGATCTCCCTGCCGCTCGGCCACGAACCGGCCGGCGAGATCGTCGAGGTCGGCGCCGAGGTGGACGGCTTGAAGGTCGGCGACCGCGTGGTCATCAACCCGCAGGGCGCCCCCTCCGGCATCATCGGCTGCGGCGGCGAGCTGGGCGGCATGCGCGAGTACCTGCTCATCCAGGACGCCGTGGTCGGCGAGAGCGTGGCGGTCATCCCCGACACCGTGCCCTGGCACGTCGCCGCGCTCAACGAGCCGATGGCGGTCGCCCGCCACTGCGTCAACCGCTCCGAGGCCGGGCCCGAGGACAAGGTCGTGGTGTTCGGCGCCGGGCCGATCGGTCTGGGCGCCACCATCTGGCTGAAGTTGCGCGGCGTCGCGCACGTGGTGGTCGTCGACATCGTCCCCGGACGCCTGGAGACCGCGCTGGCCGTCGGAGCGGACGCGGTCATCAACTCCGCCACCGAGGACGTCACGGAACGGCTGACCGAGCTCCACGGCCAGGGCGCCAACGCGCTGGGCCAGCCCCGCCCGGACACCGACATCTACATCGACGCGGCGGGCGCCACCGCCGTCTTCAACACCGTGCTGGCCTCGGCGAAGTGGCACGCCGTCCTGGTGATGGTGGCCGTGCAGAAGAAGGGCGACGACATCGACCTCGGCGGCATGCTCCGCAGCGAGCTGACCCTCGTCGCGTCCCAGGGCTACCCCACCGAGATCTTCGAGGTGACCCCCGAACTCGCGGAGCACCAGGACCGCTTCGCGAAACTGATCAGCCACCGCGTCCCCTTCTCCGACGTCGAGCGCGCCTTCCTGCTCGCCAGGACACCGGGCGCCGCCGAAAAGGTCGTCGTCACCTTCGACGACCAGCCGTAGGCGGCAGAAGGCGTCCGGGGTTCCTGCCGCCCATCCCTCGATCCGATGCGCTTGCCTAAGTCAATCAATCTCTATTATCGTTGAGTGAGTTAAGCAATCTCCGCAACATCCCCCCTTCTCCCGACGGAGGCTCCGCCATGTCCGACGCCCTTACCCGATCCGCCGAGGCCGGGGGTTCCGCCCCGCCGAAGTCGAACGCCGTGGTGGCAGTGCTGGCCTTGGCCGGGATCGTCGTCTCGCTGATGCAGACCCTGGTGATCCCGATCGTCCCGGAGCTGCCGAAGTACCTCCACGCCTCGGCGTCCAACACCATCTGGGCGGTCACCGCCACACTGCTCGCCGCCTCCGTCGCCACACCGGTCGTCGGCCGCCTCGGCGACATGTTCGGCAAGCGCCGCATGCTCCTGGTCAGCATCGTTCTGCTGGTGGCCGGTTCGGTCGTCTGCGCGCTGAGCGACTCCCTGGTCCCGATGATCGTCGGCCGGACCCTGCAGGGACTGGCCGCCGCCGTCGTCCCGCTCGGCATCAGCATCATGCGCGACATCCTGCCCAAGGAACGGCTCACCGGCTCCATCGCGCTGATGGGCGCCTCACTGGGAGTGGGCGGCGCCCTGGGCCTGCCGGTCGCCGCCTTCGTCGCCGACCGCTTCGACTGGCACATTCTGTTCTGGACCTCGGCCGCCCTCGGCGCCGTCGCCTTCGCACTCGTCCTGACGATCGTGCCCGAGTCGAAGGTCCGCGCCGGCGGCCGCTTCGACCTGATCGGCGCCCTCGGCCTGTCGGCCGCGCTGGTCTCCCTGCTCCTGGCCATCTCCAAGGGTTCCGACTGGGGCTGGACCAGCGCCACCACCCTCGGCCTGTTCGCCACCGCCGTCGTCGTGCTCGCGGCCTGGGGTGCGTACGAACTGCGCACCGCCCAGCCGCTTGTGGACCTGCGCACCACCGCCCGCCGTCAGGTGCTCTTCACCAACCTCGCTTCCGTGGCCTTCGGCTTCTCGATGTTCGCCATGTCCCTGGTCCTGCCCCAACTGCTCCAGCTGCCCCAGGCCACCGGTTACGGTCTCGGCAAGTCGATGCTCACCGTCGGCCTGGTCCTCGCACCGCAGGGGCTGGTCATGATGGCCATGGCACCGGTGTCCGCCGCGATCTCCAAGGCCAAGGGCCCCAAGATCACCCTGATGCTCGGCGCCGTCATCGTCGCCACCGGCTACGGCCTCAACATCCTCCTGATGTCCGAGGTCTGGCACCTCATCCTCGTCTCGTGCATCATCGGCGCCGGTATCGGCTTCGCGTACGGCGCCATGCCCGCCCTCATCATGGGCGCCGTACCCGCCACCGAGACCGCCTCCGCCAACAGCCTCAACACCCTGATGCGCTCCATCGGCACCTCCTTCGCCAGCGCCCTCGCCGGCGTCATCCTCGCCCAGATGACCACCACCTTCGGCACCACCGCACTCCCCGCCGAGAACGGCTTCAAGACCGTCATGGCCATCGGCGCCGGCGCCGCCCTCCTCGCCCTCGCCCTCGCCGCCTTCCTCCCCAGCCGGCGCGCCACCGCCACCCAGGCGGCGCCCGCCGGCGCAGGTCCGGGCGAGCAGGCCGAGGCTGCGGAGGTGTCCGAGGCGAAGGCGTAGCGCCAGGCGTGCGGGGATGCCCGTCGATCACCGGGCGCCAGGGCGGTCGCCGTCCCGCTCCTCGCGGGAGGCGACCGCCTGGCGTCTGTGCGGCCATATCGTTCCAGGGGCAGCGACCAGTGAGGAGTCATCGATGACGACAGCCGAGTCACGCGAGACCGAATGCGGTTCCGCCGAGCCCTCGGTGCGTACCGCCGCCGGTGCGGTGCGCGGGCGCCGGGAGGGCGGCCTGGCGGTCTTCCGCGGCATCCCGTTCGCCGAACCGCCGGTGGGGGGTGCCCGATTCCAGGCGCCGCGCCCCGTGCGCGCCTGGGACGGGACACGGGACGCGTCCGCCTTCGGTCCGCCGCCCCCGCAGGAGGTGGGGATACAGGGCCGCACCGGCGTACTGGACGCGCCCACCGGCGACGACTGGCTGACGGTCAACGTCTGGACACCCGACCCGGACCCGGCCGCCCGCCGCCCTGTGATGGTGTGGATCCACGGCGGCGCCTACAAGCTCGGCCATTCCGGCAGCCCCGGCTACGACGCCCGGCGCATCGCCCGCGACGGCGACGTCGTCGTGGTCACCCTCAACTACCGCGTCGGCATCGAGGGCTTCGCCCGGATCGACGGGGCGCCCGCCAACCGCGGCCTGCTCGACCAGATCGCGGCCCTGGAATGGGTACGGGAAAACATCACGGCGTTCGGCGGCGACCCCGGTCAGGTCACCGTCTTCGGAGAGTCGGCCGGAGCCGGATCGGTCGCCTCACTACTGGCCATGCCGAGCGCTGCGGGGCTCTTCCGGCGGGCCATCGCCCAGAGCGTGCCGGGCACCTACTTCTCGGACGAGCTGGCCCGGGACATCGCGGCCGCCCTCGCCGCCGAGGCGGGCCTGCGGCCGACGGTCGCCGACCTGTCCACCGTGGATCCACGCCAACTGACCGCAGCAGGGCAGGCGTTGAGCACCAAGATGCGCCAGTACGAGGAAAGGTGGGGGCAGGTCGTCCCCACCCAGACCCCCTTCTCCCCCGTCGTCGACGGCGAGGTGCTGCCGACCACTCCGTGGCAGGCGCTCTCGGCCGGCGCGGCACGGGACGTGGAGCTGATCGCCGGACACAACAGGGACGAGTTCCAGCTGTTCGTCGTCCTCGGCGGACAGCTCGGGAAGATCAGCGACGAGGAAGCGTCGGCGGCACTGCGCCTGTTCGCACCGGGACCGGACGGCGAACGGGCCTACCGCGCCGCCTTCCCGGCCGCCTCGCCCGGCGAGCTGTACGAACGGGTCCAGTCCGACTGGCTGTTCCGCATGCCCTCGCTGCACCTGGCCGAGGCCCAGATCGCCGGAGGCGGCCGCGCCCACGTGTACGAGCTGACCTGGCCGGCCCCGGGCAACGGCGGCGTCCTGGGCGCCTGCCACGGCCTCGACATCCCGCTGCTGTTCGGCACCTTCGACGCCGACCTCGGCTCACTGCTGTTCGCCGGCTCCGAACCCTCACCGGAGGCCGAGGCCCTGTCCTCCCGCTTCCGCGCGGCCTGGACCGCCTTCGCCACGACGGGCGACCCGGGCTGGCCCCCGTACGACACCGTACGGCGGCTGGTCCAAGTACTCGACGTGGACCCGCAGGTCACCGCCTACCCGGAGGAAGCCTCCCGACGTCTCTGGCAGGACCACACCTTCTGGGCGCTGCCGCTGCTCACGTGACCGAACCTCGCCGCGGCAGGGCCTCGGGCCCCGCCGTCGGCGACGGCCACGCCCCGGTGCCCGGCGGGGGTGGGCAGCGGGGCGTGGCCAGGACGACCGCCTCGCGGCCCAGCAGCCCGCACCACACGCCGTCGACGAGCAGGCCCACCGGCCACAGCGGCAACGCCGGGAACAGCAGGCAGCCGTAGACGTAAGAGGCCGCCATCCAGCGCAGATCGGTGAACGTGCCGGGATCACGGACCGCTGAGCGCAGCCGTTCGCGGACCGGGCCCTCGATGGGCAGATACGCCTCCGGGATCCGCCGGCCCGTCCAGCCGGCCACCATCCGCCGCTTGGCCCCGGCGATCCGGCGCACCAGCAGCACCGTCTCGGGCAGCATCCCCGCACCGGCCACCGCGACCGTGACGGTGGCCGTGATCAGCAGCACGGTGATGAAGAGGTACGAGCCGAAGGCCAGGACGGCGGCCATGGCCAACCGGCCCGTGGCCCGCGCCGCCTGCCGCACCGTCTTCCGCATGCTTCTCACGCTAGGCGGCGTCCCGCACGGACGCGGGCGAGCAGGCACCCGAACGATGGTGTAGCGGGCTACACCCCCGGTTCGGGAGTGCACTACCTCGTGGCGGCGAGTGAGCGACGGAATCGTTGATCTCGGAAGCTCACAGCCCCCATCCAGAAGGAAACCCTCATGAAGTCGCTGCTCTCGTCCCGGCCGGTGCTCTGGTTCCTGTTCCTTTTCAACCTCGTCGTCGCCCTCGCCGCACCCTTCGTCGTCGACGGCGCCCAGGGCATCGCGACCTCCGTCGGCATGGGCGTCGTCGCCATCGGCGCCGGCCTCGGCCTCCGCAAGGGCAGCGGGCAGCGACAGCAGCAGGGGCAGAGCGCCTGACGTACGCCCCTCCTCCGCCTCGCCGCGCCGAATCCCCGGGGACGGGGATCGTCGCAGTCCCGGGCCCGGCGGCCGGATGCAACCCCCATCCCCTGCCGGGCCCGAGGACACCTGCCGACATCGCCCCTCCCCTCTCACCGGGGCCGACGTCGGTACAGCGCCCGTGTTCCTGCTCATGGGCTCAGCCCGCCGATCACCGGCCTGGTGTCCAACGCGAACACGCCCGTATGGGACCACCTGAGACGGAAGACAGGACACTTTGATGAAGGCTTACGCACGAGCCGGACTGGCCGTGATGGCCGCGGGCGGCCTCCTCCTCACCACGGTCGGCTGCAAGCAGGACGGCAACTACGACTCGACCGCCACCGCGACCGCGACGGCCACCCCGGTGAAGGGCACGGTCGGCTCCCCGATGTCCACGGACTCGTACGTCGCGCTGGGCGACTCCTACACCGCCGGCCCGGGGATCCCCGACCGGACCGGAACGCCCGCCGGATGCGACCGCTCCGACCGCAACTACCCCTCACTGGTCGCCCGGGAACTGGACATCCAGGCTTCCGACTTCCGGGACATGAGCTGCGGCGGCGCCACCATCAACGACCTCTCCGGATCCCAGTCCACCGGCGACGGGGCCAACCCGGCCCAGCTGTCCGCGCTGTCCTCCAGGACCCGCCTGGTGACCATCGGCCTCGGCGGCAACGACATCGGCTTCAGCGAACTGGTCAAGCGGTGCGCGAAGTCAGGCATCTTCTACTACGCCACCGGCAGCGGTAAGTACACCGGCGACGACGCACCCTGCCAGGGACAGTACGTCTCCGGCGGCACCGACGAGATCCAGCAGAGGATCCGGACGGCAGGCGAACGGCTCGCCGACGCGCTCAAGGAAGTCGAGCACCGTGCCCCGCAGGCGCGGGTCTACGTCGTGGGCTATCCGGCGATCCTGCCGTCCAAGAGCGGCAACTGCGGCCGCGAAATGGGCCTCGCACCCGGCGACGTCGCCTTCCTGCACCACGAGCTGCAACAGCTCAACACCACGCTGAAGCAGCGCGCGGAAGACGCCGGCATCGGTTATGTCGACACCTACGCCCCCTCCGTCGGCCACGACGCCTGCTCCGCACCGGAGACCCGCTGGATCGAGCCCTTCGTCCCCCTGACGCCCGCCGCCCCCGTGCACCCCAACGCACGCGGCGAACGCGGCATGGCCGACGCCGTGCTCAGCGCCGTCAAGGACTGAGCACGGCGTCACCGACCGGGACCGCCTCGAGGGAGGCGGTCCCGCGCCGCGGCCGGAACCCTCCCCCGAGCTCTTGGATCCCTACGCGTTGTTCAGGTACGCCAGCACTGCCAGCACCCGGCGATGCCCGCTGTCGCTCTGCGGCAGCCCCAGCTTCAGGAAGACGTTGCCGATGTGCTTGCTGACCGAGCGCTCGGTGACGACCAGGGTCTTGGCGATGGTCGTGTTGTCGTGGCCCTCGGCCATCAGTTTCAGGACCTCGCGTTCGCGGGGGGTCAGCGAGTCGAGAGGCGAGTCCCGGCGGCGGGTGAGGAGTTCGGTCACCACCTCGGGGTCGAGGGCGGTGCCGCCGGCCGCGACGCGGTCCAGGGCGTCCAGGAACTCGTCGACCCGGCCGACCCGGTCCTTGAGCAGGTAGCCGATCCCGCCGGCGCCGCCGCCCAGCAGTTCGGCGGCGTACGACTCCTCGACGTACTGCGACAGCACGAGCACCGGCAGGCCGGGGATCTCCTTGCGAGCCTCGAGTGCCGCGCGCAGGCCCTCGTCGCGGAAGGCGGGCGGCATCCGGACGTCGAGCACGGCGGCGTCCGGGCGGTGGGTGAGCAGCGCGGGCAGCACCTCGGGTCCGCTGCCGGCGACGGCCACGACCTCGTGCCCGGCGGAGGTGAGCAGCAGGACGAGCCCTTCCCGCAGCAGGGCGTTGTCCTCGGCGATCACCACACGCATGGCAGCTCCACGTCGATCACCGTCGGGCCCCCGACGGGGCTGGTCACGTGCACGGTACCGTCGAGTGCGGCGATCCGGCGCTGCATGCCCAGCAGCCCGGAACCGCCCGCTTCGTCGGCGCCGCCCCGCCCCTCGTCGCGGACGGAGACCGCCAGCCCGCCCAGTGTGCGGGCGAGCCGGACCTCGGCCCGCTCCGCGCCGCTGTGCTTCGCCGCGTTCGTCAGCGCCTCGGCCACCACGAAATACGCGGCCGCCTCGACCGCCGCCGGCGCCCGCGGCCCGTCCTCCAGACCGACCACACGCACGGTGACATCCAGCCCGCTGCTCGACGCGAGCGCCCGTACGGCTCCGGCGAGACCCCGGTCGGTGAGGATCGGCGGGTGGATGGCGCGTACGACGTGCCGCAGCTCCGTCAGCGCCTCCTCGGCCTGGTCCTGCGCGTCGTCGAGGAGCCTGCGCGCGGCCTCCGGGTCGCGGTCGTACGCCCGTTTCGCCAGCCCGATCCGCATCGACAGCGAGACCAGCCGCGCCTGCGTGCCGTCGTGCAGGTCCCGCTCGATACGGCGCAGTTCGGCCCCGTGCGCGGCGACCGCGCCCGCCCGGGTCTCGGTCAGCTCCTCGACGCGCTCGGCGAGCCGCGCCTTCGGCGACGGCCTGAGCAGGGCGGTCGACCACGCGGCGTCGAGGTCCACGAGACGGCTGATCAGCGGGAGCACGACCGCCTCGCGGCCCAGCACTCCCTGCCACACGCCGTCGACGAGCAGGCCCACCGGCCACAGCGGCAACGCCAGGTACGGGAGGCAGCCGTAGCCGTAGTAGGCGACCATCCAGCGCATGTCGGTGAGCGTTCCGGGATCGCGGGTCGCCGTGCGCAGGCGCTCGCGGACCGGGCCCTCGATGGGCAGATACGCCTCGGGGATCTCCCGGCCCGTCCAGCCGGCCACCATCCGCCGCTTGGCCCCGGCGATCCGGCGCACCAGCAGCACCGTCTCGGGCAGCATCCCCGCACCGACCACCGTGACTGTGGCCGTGGCCGTGATCAGCAGCACGGTGATGAATATGTACGAGCCGAAGGCCAGCACCGCGGCCATGGCAAGCCGGCCCGTCGCCCGCGCCGCCTGCCGCACCGTCTTCCGCATGGTGATCAGGTTAGGCGAACCACCGCATCCGCCGGCGGGCCACGGCATCGTTGATCTCCGAAGTTCGGCGTCGTCTCCCTCGGAGCGGGCATCAGCCTCCTCCAGGGCCGGGGGCAGCGGCAGGCGGCCTGCGAGTCGGTGCAGCGCGGGCTGGCCTCACCGCACTTCCGTCCAGGGCCCTTCGCCCCGAACGAGGACGCCGTGCACCGCTGGGTGACCATGGTCGGCCGGGCCTACCGCGGCATACCCCCTTGGACCCCGCTCGATGCCTGACGCCGTCCTGCGGCAGGCACACAGCTCTCCCGCCTCGGCCCGCGCCCCCCTGCTCAGCGCTGCGCCTCCACCGGCTCGCTCTCCGACGGCGCGGCGCCGAAGTCCCCGAGGAAGTGAGCCTGCACGACTCCGTGCTCGGCGTCGAGCGGTCGCTCGAACTCCATCGCGAAGCGACCGTTGTGCACGGTGCCGTCAGCCGTGACGCGGTCCCCGATCGGATCGATCACGCCCGCACTGTCGGCCTCCTGCACGACTACGACGACCTTGCCGTCCGGCGCGCCGCCGCCGCTGTCGACGAACTCGACGGTACCGCGCGCAGAACCGAATCGCGCGTCCTCGATCCGGGTCACCGTCGCCCGGCCTGAGCCGACGCGGATCCCTGCCCCGCCGGTCAGGGTGGGTGCGCCGCAGTCGGCCGCGAACGGCCGCTCCGCCCAGCCCTCGACGCTGACCTTGTTGTCGCGCGCCCACAGCAGCTCGGTGACGTCGCCTTGACCGTCCGCCTCGGGGAACCCCGCCAGTGCCTCGTCGAAGACCTGCACCGGCAGGCTCGTGCCGCCCGGGACGCGCAACCACTGGTGATCGATGTAGACGCGGTGGTACGGATGCGTCTGGTGCACGACCGCCTTGACCAGGGTGGACTCGTCGAAGGGGTTGGCCAGCTGAATATTGGCCACCGCGCGGGAGGACGGCGACGCGGACGCCGACACGAAGCGGGTGTAGTTGGACCGGGCTTCGTTGTTGTAGATGTTCGTCTCGATCACACCGGCGACCGTCGGGTCCTGGTAGAGCCGGATACGGATCACGATGCAGTAGTGGCCGCCGGAGTTGGGCGGGGACCACTCGGCGGTGAACTCCTGGGTCGCGTCGGGCGCGATGTCGTGCGTATCGCTGCCCAACGACACCATCGGTCCGTCCCCGGTGGTGAACTCGACCGCGAAGAAGTCGACGACGACGCCCTTGCACAGGAGGTCGCCACTGTTGCGGACCTTGGCCACGACGGTGTTCGGGTTGCCGCTCCAGGGCGTGTTGAACCAGCGTGCGGGGTCGGCCATCGACTTGGCGTTGCGGACCTCGATATCGGGGCTCTGCCAGTCGGGGCCGCCGGTCCAGGGGCGGATGCCCGGGTCGGGACGCCCGTTGGAGCCGTACTCCACCTTGACCACCGCGTTGTCGGCCGCCGTCGAGTCGACCTTGACGAGCAGCGTCTTGTGCGTCGCCGGGTCGATGTCCTCGTAGTCGGCCGCGGTGTCCAGGATGGGCCCGTCCCCGTCCGCGTCCTTCTGGACAAACATGATCGGCGGGCGTGAGTTGGGCGCCACGAACGCGTCCGACGTGACGTCGCAGATGACCACGCGGCGATCGGTCGGCAACGTGTCGCCGATCTGGCCGCTTTGGCGGCCCCGGTACTCGACGTACGTGTTCCAGCCGTCGGCCAGGCGGATCTCGATGCCGCGCACGCGGTTGGCCGGTGGGCTGCCGAGCTCGGCTGCGTGCAGCGTGACCGGCTCGCTGACGCTGGCCGCCCCGCTGAAGTTGTAGAGCTTCAGGTGGCCGGCATCGACCCACCCTTGACGCATGCGGTTGGAGAGGGTGTAGTGCGGCAGTTCGTCGCGGCTGCCCGCCATCAGGTCCCAGCCGCCGGTGAGGCGGCTGGTGACGTTCGGCGTGTAGGAGGGGAAGTTGTAGAGGTCGGGCAGCCCGAGGGTGTGCCCCAACTCGTGCGACAGCGTTGTGTGGAACTGGCGGCCGTCCTGCGTCGCGAAGTCGGGCGGCGCGAAGACGAAGCCGAAGGTCTCCTGGTCGGTGGAGACGTTGGTCCCGGCCAGGAAGGGCTGAGCCGCACTGGCGTGCGGCCACACGAAGCGCTTGGTTCCCGTCCCCGGGGCGTCCGGGGAGAACGGCACCATCAGCAGCACGTCGATGTTGCCGTAGTCGGCGTTGGTGAGCAGGCCGGTCGATATGGTGCGCGTGACGATCGTCTGTACGGTCGCGCCGAGCGACGACCAGCGCTCGTCGATGACCGTCCCCGCGGCGTTCTTCTTCTGGGCGAAGTAGCTCGTCCAGCCCTGCGGCAGGTCCACCGGTCCGTAGACCCGGTTGTTGTAGGCCTGGATCGTGAGGCCGCGGTTGGTTGCGGCGTTCCAGCCGGACAGTTCCTCGTAGTAAAGGCGCGCCGAGCGGGTCTGGCCGTTGAAGGCGACCCCGTCCTGGACCTCGTCGAGGATCGCCTTACGGGCCGCGGCGAGGTCGGCGGCGGCTGTCGGGAACGACCCGTCGGACGTGTTGACGAGCAGGACGAGGACGCGCCAGTGCCCGTTGTGTGCGTTCGTGCCCAGGTTCTGAGGGGTGCTCGGCCCGCCGCCCCAGTCGCCGGCCGGCGGTGGCGCGCTGTCGCCCTGAACCATCTTCGACGGCCCGTGGTCGGGGTCGCGCCAGTGATCGGTCACCTCGAAGGTGACGCGGTCGAGCTCCTGGCCCGAACTCTTGTCGACCATGGAGACCTCGAACGTGCCGAGCAGCCCGCCGGCGATCAGCATCGGTACCTTGTGGCCGCCCGGGCCGGGGGTTGTCGAAGTGTGCGAGATCAGCGCGGCGTCGGGGTCGCCGTGCACGACGAACGACAGATCGTCGCCCGTCAGCGCGGATCCCGACAGGTCGTACTGCAGCGGCGTCCAGGAACCCACGAACAGCGGCTCGGCCGGCGGCACCAGCCGCGGCCGGCTCTCGAGGTCGGAGAGGTCGTCGGCGACGGCGAGTCCGTTGGCGGTCAGGAGCAGGAGGTGTCCGTCGTCGAGGCCGTGCATCTCGACGATGCGCCCGTCGAGGTCGGGCACGTCGGTGGCGCAGGTTGTCACGCTGCCGTCGGCGAAGCGGAAGACCGATACGCGGTCGGCGGCGGGGTGTGCGGTGAGCAGCAGCTCGCGGTCGGCGCTGACGGTCACGTGCCCGGTGGGAAGCAGGCCGGCCACGACGCCCTGGGTACTGCCGGTCGTGACCTTGAGCAGACGGCCCTCCCCCGCCGTCGCGGCCGCGGCCCACACGTCCTGGGCGCCGGCGGTGACGCCGGTCAGGTTCGGGATGTCGGCGAGCTTGCGCACCTGGCCGTCGCCGAGGCGCACGGCGAGCACCCGCGCCTGGTCCTCGGAAACTGCGAGCGCGTGGCCGCGGCCACTGGGCGGGGTGGTGGCCGCCAGCTGGCCGAGAGTCTGCGCCGTCTGGGCGACTTGCGTCGTTCCCGCGCTCGGATCGTCGGCCGGCACCGCGACGATCGTGCCGTCGCGGAAGGCGATCAGCACCTCCTGGCGGTCCCCGCTCAGGGCGACGCCGCTCGGCGTGGAACCGAGCGCCATGTGCCGGTCGAGCCGGCCGGCGGACCGGTTCCACGACGCCAGGCCGGGCGGGCCGCCTTCCAGGACCCAGATGAGGCCTCGGTCGATGTCTTCAACGGCTGCGATCGCGCCATCGAGCGCGGCGAGTTGCGTGATCATCGTCTCTCCTCCGTTCCTCCTGCCGGGACAGGACATGAAGGATCGCGATCGCTGCCCCTTGCGGACGTACGAGGCCGTCGAAGGACGCCTCAGCCGCTAAGAACGGAGGCTCGAGAAAGGGAGATCACCCGACAGACGGTGCTGCCGAACGACGGCTCAGATGCGCCTGATAACGCATCAGCGGTCGTCACCCAGGGGGGCGCTCGCACCTGTATCAAGCACAACACACTCACTCGGACGGCGCATCTCGGCCGAGGCCTCCCCTGCCGCCCGTACGGCCCGTGTCGTCAGTTGCTGGTCCACTGGGACCAGGGCATGTTCCAGCCGTTCCAGCCGTTGTCCGGGGCGACGGTCTTGTCGGGCGAGTGGACGACCTGGACCACGTCGCCGATGAGCGAGTTGTTGTAGAACCACGCCGCCGGGGTGGACGGGTCGCCGCCGCCCTTGACGTCATGCAGGCCGACGCAGCCGTGGCTGGTGTTCTGGTGGCCGAAGACCGACAGCGGCCGCCAGTAGTTGCCGTGTGCGAAGGTGCCGGAGGTGGACAGTCGCAGGCCGTGCGGGACGTCCTTGATGTGGTAGGCGTTGCCCAGATGCACGGTGCGTGAATCCATGTCCACGACCTGGTCCTTCTCCATGATCACCATCTTGCCGTTGTACGTGGTGTGTTGCGCGTCGCCCAGGCTCGCCGGATACGCCTTGTACAGGGAACCGCCCCGGTAGATCTTCAGGGTGTGGGCGGTGTTGTCGGCGATCGAGGTCTGCGCGCGGCCGATGGTGAAGGACACGTCCTTGTACTGCTTCCCGTACACCCCCGACGCGGTCTTCACCCCGTCCAGCCGCAAATGCAGCGTCACCTTGGTGCCCGGCTTCCAGTACGCCTCCGGGCGGAAGTCCAGCCGCTGGTTGCCGAACCAGTGGCCGCGCACCTCCACCTGAGAGTCGGCGGTGACGGTCACGGCCTTGTCCACGGCGGCCTGGTCGGTCACCGGCTTGGTGAAGTTCAGCGACACCTCCATGCCCACGCCGTACGTCGCGCCCGGGTCGACGTTGAAGACGCCGTAGGTGGTCGCACTGGCGGCCGGGGCGAGCGTCGTGAAGGACGAACTCCGCACCGTGGTACGTCCGGTCGTGTCGGCCGCGGTGGTGGCGACGGTGTAGCGGGTTCCGGTGCGCAGTGCCCCGGACGGCGCCCAGCTCCGGCCGTCGGCGGATATCGCCCCGGCGACCGCGGCACCGTCGGAGGAAGTGACCGCCACCTTGGTCAGCTTGCCCTTGGCCACGGACACCTTCACCGCGCCGTTGGTGTCGACTCCGGTGGCGCCGTTCTTCGGCAGGACGCTGACCACCGCCTGCGACGCCGTCGGCGTGGCAGAACCACCGCCGCCCCCGTTGGGCTGGGCTCCGGCGCTGCCGCTGCACGCGCTCGCCCCCAGCAGAACCGCGCCGAGCCCGGCCGCGAGCCGGCTCTTCCTCGCGACGTTCGCCGCACGTACCGTGATCACTCGAGTCTCCCCATCTCGGATGCTGCTGCTGATAGGAGCACGCACAGCCCGACCACCCGGTTGCCGCCGTTGCAAAGCTGATACGACTACCGTTCGAACGAAGCCACGCCGGTGGCACACGCCCAGGCCGGCTTCCTCCCCCACCGGGCAACCACCGCGCCAGGTAAGCGTTCAGGCCGACCACGCCGGTTCCGGCGGAGCGGTAGCCGAGGTGGCCGTCCGGGCGGACCAGGCAGTGCCCGGCCTCGGGGCCGCGCAGGCCCAGACGATGCAGCGCGAGGCCGTCGGGGTCGTGCAGGAGCGCAGCCGCACAGCCCGGTTGCCGCACGCGACCATCTCATCCGCGACCCCGAGAGGTGCCAGGACCTCGAGTGTGCGCGGCTGCGCAGCCGGCGCGCGCGACTCACGCGCCCGGTCCACCGGGCAATCTCCGTGGGACCGGCACCAACAACCACCACGTCCAGCGTCGGCTCAGCCCCGGGATGCCCGGCACTCGTTCCTTCGACGGCCACACCGGCAACGTACCCACATCACGCCGCGGCCATGAGCCGACCTTCACCGGGCGGGTTCGGGTCAGGGTCAGGGTCAGCGCGGGACGACGAGGTCGGCTCCCACGGCACGGGGCGCACCGTTGCGGTCAGCACCCGGCGGCCGGCCTGTCCGGTCAGTACCAGCTCTGGAAGGAGCCGCCGTCGCATCGGGACGTACGGGCCCCGAAGCCGGCGCTGCCTTCCACGCAGCGCTGGGTCTCCCGGTTCCGGAGCTCGACCGTGCCGTTGCTCCGCCCGTGGACGACCCATCTCTGCGAGGTGCCCCCGTCGCACGGGTGGGTGCGCAGGCCGGACGTGTGCCTGTCGGCGAGGCACTGACCGGTTCTGGCGTTCGTCAGTTGGCGTGTGCCGTCCGACCGGACATGAACGCTCCACTTCTGGGTGGACACACCCGCGCACGAGCTGGTCCGGATGACACCGGACCCCAGACCTTCCAGGCAGAGCCCGGTGCTCTGGTTCACGAACGTCTCCAGGTGGTCATGGCCGACGGCGCGAGCCGGGCCGGCGGTCAGGCCGGCGAGAGCGAGTGCCGCCGCGGTCACCGCGATGGTGGTTCCGGGGAGCGGACGGAGAATCTTCACGATGGCCTCCCTGAGGCGTGCCGGGGCCGTGACGGGGGGTGATCCCGACCGGCTCCCGGCCATGGCCCCACCCGTGTGATCCATGGTCCTCCCGTATGACGGGCCCGGCCATTCCACCCGATGCGCTCGGACCCAGCCGGGTCACACGACCACGCTCAGTACTCCCGCCGCTGCGCTGCGAGTGCGGCGGTGACGTGGGGACGCCGAGCCGGCCGGCTTTGACGTAGGGGATTTACGACCGGCCACGCATCACACCGCCCGCCCGGCTGTTCCCCCGATGGCAGGCGCGCGCATACGGTCATACCGTCACAATAACGGGTCTCCATCCTCCCCAGGGAGTCACCATGCCGATGCTGCTGATCAAGGGCTCGTACCGGGTGAAGGGATCCCAACCCGACGGTGACTCCGTCCACTTCACCCCGGACGCACCAGCCGAGTGGGACCTCGTCGGGGGGACGCACCCCGTCAAACGCAACGCGGTCGGCACGGCCCAGTTGCGGCTGGACGCCATCGACGCGCTGGAGACGCATTACGCGCGGACCGGCCCCAGGCAGCACCAGCCGCTGACGTTCGCCCATGCCGCTGCCGACGAACTGCTCAGCTGGCTCGGGTTCTCCGGAATCCAGCGCGCGGCGAACGAAACCGTCGCCACCTCCATCCCGGACGCCGTGCCCGGCTTCATACTCACCCGTGGCGCCGACCTGCACGGCCGCTGCGTCGCGCTGGCCGGCCGAGGCGAACCGCCCGGCGCCAGCGGTACGGGCGTCAACGTGGACGTGACGCTGCTGGAGACCACCGCCAACCACCACCTGCTCACGGCGGGGCTGGCCTACCCCACCTACTACCGCAATCTCTTCCCCGACCTGCGTACGGCACTGACCTCCGCCGTCCACCAGGCGCAGGCGGAGCCTGCCAAGGGCCTGTGGCCGGGCGACGTGACCACGACCGGGGCGAAGATCTCCGGGCTGTCCTCGATCACCGGTGACGTGGTGATCCTGCCGAAGCTGTTCCGGCGGCTGGTGGACTACCTGCACCTGGGTGACACGTCACTGTCGGGGTTCCCGGCCTTCCTGGCTCAGGCCCAGGACCGCTTCTTCATCCTGTCGACCGGCCACTCCACCACCGGGCTCGACGCGGTGGTCGAGGTCACCAACGGCCAGACGGTGCGGATGACCCGCCCCGCCGAGGACCTGGTCTTCGACGAGGGGTGACCGGCCAGGAGGATGCCGCTCCCTGCGCTCAGGGCTCGAAGCGGTAGCCGATGCCGGGTTCGGTGATCAGGTGGCGCGGGTGTGTCGGGTCCGGTTCGAACTTGCGGCGCAGGCCGGCGAAGTAGACGCGCAGGTAGTTGGTTCGCTGCTCGTGACCTGGCCCCCATACGGCGCGGAGCAGCTGGCGTCCGGTCACCAGGCGGCCGGGGTTGCGCAACAGCGGGGCGAGGAGCCGCCATTCGGTGGGGGTGAGGTGCAGTGCCTCGCCTTCGCCCGACGCGGGGACGGCGGTGTAGGCGGCGAGGTCGACCTGCCAGTCCGCGATGTTCACGGTTCCGGGCTCGTCGATGGCAGGGGGGCGGCGCAGCACGGCTCTGAGCCGGGCGAAGAACTCCTCCATCAGGAAAGGCTTGGTGAGGTAGTCGTCGGCTCCGGCGTCGAGGGCGGCGACCTTCTCGGCGAGGTCCGTGTGCCCGGAGACCACGATGATCGGCAGGGAGGTCCAGGCCCTCAGGCCCTGGATGACGTCGATGCCGGACACCTGGGGCAGACCGAGGTCGAGGACGACGACGTCGGGCGGGTTGCGGGAGGCCAGTTGCAGGGCGGTGGCGCCGTCCGGGGCGGTGGCCACGTCGTAGTGACGGGCCTTGAGGTGGATGAGCAGGGCCCGCGTCATCTGCGGTTCGTCGTCGACGATCAGGACTCGGCTCATGCCGGTGCCGCCTCCTCGGTGGCCACCGTCGCCCCCGCAGCCGCGGTGGCGGGCAGGGCGAGGACCATGGTCAGGCCGCCGCCGGGGGTGTCCTCGGGGGTGAGGGTGCCGCCCATGGCCTCGGTCAGGCCGCGGGACAGGGCGAGGCCGAGTCCGAGGCCGGTGGTGTTGTCGGTGTCGCCCAGGCGCTGGAAGGGTTCGAAGACCCGGTCCCGGTCCTCCGCCCGCAGCCCGGGTCCCTGGTCGACGACGCGCAGTTCGACGCGGGGGCCGAGGGCGCTGGCGCTGACCAGGACCTGCTTGCCGTCGGGCGTGTGCCGTACGGCGTTGGCCACCAGGTTGGCGACGACCCGTTCCAGGAGGGGCGGGTCCGCGAGGACGGCGGTGGTCTCGTCGAGTGCCTGGGCGATGACGGGCACCGGGGTTTCGGGGAGAGTGTCCAGGGCCAGTGCGAACACGTCGGCGAGTGCGGTCGCCTGGATGTGCAGGGTGAGGGCACCGGCCTGGAGACGGCTCATGTCGAGCAGGTTGTCGACCAGGTGGTTGAGCTTGTCGAGTGACTCCTCAGCGGTGGCGAGGAGTTCGTCGCGGTCGTCGTCGGAGAACTCGACGTCACGGCTGCGCAGACCGCTCACGGCGGCCCACGCGGCGGCCAGCGGGGTACGCAGGTCATGGCCGACGGCGGCGAGCAGCGCCGTACGCATCCGGTCGGCGGCCTTGACCGGCTCGACCTCGGCGGCGGCCTCGGCCAGCCGGGCGTGTTCCAGGGCGGCGGAGACGTGGGCGGCGAAGGCGGTGAGCACCCGGCGTTCGGATGCGGCCAGAGTGCGGCCCCGCAGGACGAGCAGGCTGTCGTGCCCGACCGGAACCTTCACGGCGGCCTCGTCGGCTCCCGGTTGCGGACCGCTGTCCTGGTCGACCAGGACAGCGGACTCCATGCCGAAGGCCTCCCTGGTGCGCTCCAGCAGAGCGGGCACCGCTTGGGCGCCGCGCAGGATGCTGCCGGCCAGGGAGGAGAGGGTCTCGGCCTCGGCGGTGGCGTTGGCGGCGCGCCGGGACAGCCGTAGGGAGCGGTCGACGATCGTCGCGACGGTCACGGCGACCGACGCGAAGACGGCCAGGGCGAGGGCGTTGTTGGCCTCGCCGATGGTGAACCGGCCGATGGGCGGGATGAAGTAGTAGTTGAGGAGCAGCGAGGCCGTGATCGAGGCCAGCAGTGCGGAGGCCACACCTCCGATGCAGGCGACGCCGACGACGGCCAGGAGGAAGAGCAGGGCCTCGCTGGTGAGGTTGAGGATTCCTCGGTTGTTGGCGAGCAGGACGGTGAGCAGCACCGGGAGGACGAATCCGGCCACCGGTCCGGCCACTCTGCGGGTGCGGGGCAGGCTGCTGCCGGTGGTGGGCAACAGGCGGCCGCGTCCGGCGCGTTCGTGGGTGACCCGGTGGACGTCGATGTCGCCGGAGAGTTCGGTGGTGATCTCGCCGACGCCGGGTCCGGTGACGAAACGCATCAGCTGTCCGCGGCGGCTGGTACCCATGACCAGCTGGGTGGCGTTTTCCGCGCGGGCGAAGTCCAGGAGGGCGGTGGGGATGTGGTCGCCGACGACCGAGTGGTAGCTGCCGCCGAGGCTCTCGATGAGTTCGCGCTGTCTGGCGAGTGCGGCGGGCGAGGCGTCGGCGAGTCCGTCGCTGCGGGCGATGTGCACGGCGAGCAGGTCACCGCCGGCGGAGCGGTCGGCGATCCTGGCCGCCCGGCGGATCAGGGTGTCGCCCTCCGGGCCGCCGGTGAGGGCGACGACGACCCGTTCGCGGGTCTCCCAGATGCCGCCGATGCCGTGCTCGGAGCGGTACTTCTGCAGGCCCTCGTCCACGCGGCCGGCGACCCACAGCAGGGCCAGTTCGCGCAGTGCGGTGAGGTTCCCGACCCGGAAGTAGTGCGAGAGCGCGGCGTCGACCTTTTCGGGGGCGTAGACGTTGCCGTGTGCCATGCGTCGGCGCAGCGCCTCGGCGGGCATGTCGACCAGCTCGATCTGGTGGGCGCGGCGGACGATCTCGTCGGGGACGGTCTCGCGCTGCGGGACGCCGGTGATCTTCTCGACGACGTCGTTGAGCGACTCCAGGTGCTGGATGTTGACGGTGGTGACGACGTCGATGCCCGCGTTCAGCAGCTCGTCTATGTCCTCCCAGCGCTTGGCGTTGCGGCCGCCGGGAATGTTGGTGTGGGCCATCTCGTCGACCAGCGCGACCTGCGGGGCGCGGGCCAGGACGGCGTCGAGGTCCATCTCGGGGAAGACGCTGTCCCGGTAGTGGCGTTCGGCCCGGGGAAGCATCTCCAGTCCCTCGAGCATCGCCTCGGTGTTCGGACGCCTGTGGCACTCGACGAACGCCACCACGACGTCGGTCCCGCGTGCGGCTCGGCGCCGGCCCTCGTCCAGCATCCGGTAGGTCTTGCCGACCCCGGGCGCCGCCCCGAGGAAGACCTTGAGCCTGCCGGGCAGTCCGCCCGGGGCGTCGGCAGCCGTCGTTGTGACGGTTCGCGTCACCGGGAACCCTCCTCCTTGCGGTAAGTGCCACGCTGCCCGCTCGCGCAGGGCGTTCCTGTGCGAGCGGGCAGTGTGATGGACGCGGTCATGCATCGTTATGTGAGGTTGGCCAGGGCCAGGTTGAGTTCGACCACGTTCACGTACTGCTCGCCCAGGAAGCCCAGCGCCCGGCTGTGGGTGTTGGCGGCGACGAGCTTGTTCACGGCGCTCTGTTCGAGGCCCCGGTTCTTGGCGACGCGGGCGACCTGTTCGTACGCGTACGCCTTGGAGATGTCCGGGTCGAGGCCGGAGCCGGACGCGGTGACCGCGTCGGCCGGGACCTTCGACGCGGGTACCCCGTCGAACGCGGCCACGGCCGCCTTGCGCTCCTTGACGGTCTTGACCAGGTCGGGGTTGTTGGGGCCGAGGTTGGACGCACCCGAGACTGTCGGGTCGTAGCCGCCGGCGGAGGGGCGGGGCTGGAACCACTTGGGGTCGGGCTTGGCCACCTCGTTGGCGTCGTTCGGGTTCTTCTTGGGGAGGTTGAAGTTCTGGCCGAGCAGGCTGGAGCCGACGACCTTGCCGTTCTGCTTCACCAGGGAGCCGTTGGCCTGACCGGAGAACGCGGCCTGGGCGACGCCGGTGATCAGCAGCGGGTAGGCGATGCCGGTGATCACGGTGAACACCAGCAGCATCCGCAGGGCCGCCAGGTGGTTGCGGACCACCGTGGAAAGGGAGCTGGACATGATGGTTGCCTTCTGTCTCGGTCAGCGGAGCCCGGGGATGAACTGGATGATCAGGTCGATCGCCTTGATGCCGACGAACGGCAGGACCAGGCCGCCCAGGCCGTAGACCAGGATGTTGCGGTTGAGCAGCGACGCCGCCGATGACGGCCGGTAGCGGACGCCGCGCAGGGCGAGCGGGATCAGCACGACGATGATCAGCGCGTTGAAGATGATCGCCGAGGAGATCGCCGACGTCGGGCTGTGCAGGCCCATGATGTTGAGCTTGTTCAGGCCCGGGTAGGCGGTGGCGAACATCGCCGGGATGATCGCGAAGTACTTCGCGACGTCGTTGGCGATGGAGAAGGTCGTCAACGCGCCCCGGGTGATCAGCAGCTGCTTGCCGATCTCCACGATCTCGATCAGCTTGGTCGGGTTGGAGTCCAGGTCCACCATGTTCCCGGCCTCCTTGGCGGCCGAGGTGCCGGTGTTCATGGCCACCCCGACGTCCGCCTGGGCCAGCGCCGGGGCGTCGTTGGTGCCGTCGCCGGTCATGGCGACGAGCTTGCCGCCCGCCTGCTCCCGCTTGATCAGCGCCATCTTGTCCTCGGGAGTCGCCTCGGCGAGGAAGTCGTCGACGCCCGCCTCCTCGGCGATGGCCTTGGCGGTCAGCGGGTTGTCGCCGGTGATCATGACCGTACGGATGCCCATGCGCCGCAGCTCGTCGAAGCGTTCCCGCATGCCGTTCTTGACGACGTCCTTGAGGTGGATGACGCCCAGCACCCGGGCGGTGGCCACGCCGTTGCGCCGAACCAGTTCGCCGACCACCAGGGGGGTGCCGCCGCTTGCGGAAATGCCGTCGACCAGCGGGCCGACGTCGTCGGTGGGGTGTCCGCCGTTGTCGCGCACCCACTTCATCACCGCGGTCGCGGCGCCCTTGCGCAGCGACCGGCCGTCGCCGGAACCGTCGAGGTCCACGCCGCTCATACGGGTCTGGGCAGTGAAGGGAACGAACTCGGCATGGCCCAGCTCGCCTTCGGTCCGGGCCCGCAGCCCGTACGTCTCCTTGGCCAGGACGACGATGGAACGGCCCTCGGGGGTCTCGTCGGCCAGCGAGGACAACTGCGCGGCGTCCGCGAGCTCGTTGACGTCGACCCCGCCGGCCGGGAGGAACTCCGAGGCCTGGCGGTTGCCGAGAGTGATCGTGCCGGTCTTGTCCAGCAGCAGGGTGTTGACGTCACCGGCGGCCTCGACGGCCCGTCCTGACATGGCCAGGACGTTGCGCTGCACCAGGCGGTCCATGCCGGCGATGCCGATCGCGGACAGCAGCGCGCCGATGGTCGTCGGGATCAGTGCCACCACGAGGGCGACCAGGATGACGATGGACTGCTCCGCGCCCGCGAAGATCGCGAAGGGCTGGAGAGTGACCACCGCCAGCAGGAAGACGATCGTGAGCGACGCCAGCAGGATGTTCAGCGCGATCTCGTTGGGCGTCTTCTGCCGCGCGGCGCCCTCGACCAGGGCGATCATGCGGTCGATGAAGGTCTCGCCGGGCTTGGAGGTGATCTTCACGATGATCCGGTCCGACAGCACCTTCGTACCGCCCGTGACGGCCGACCGGTCGCCGCCGGACTCCCGGATGACCGGGGCCGACTCACCGGTGATCGCCGACTCGTCGACCGAGGCGACGCCCTCCACGACGTCACCGTCGCCGGGGATGATCTGCCCGGCCTCGACCACCACATGGTCGCCGAGCTGGAGCTGGGCGCCGGGCACCTCCTCCTCCCGTAGCTCCTTCACTCCCGGCTTCCAGCCGGTCAGCCGCCGGGCGACCGATTCGGTCTTCGCCCGCCGCAGGGTCTCCGCCTGCGCCTTGCCGCGGCCTTCGGCGACGGCTTCGGACAGGTTGGCGAAGATCGCGGTCAGCCACAGCCAGACGGTGATCACCCAGGCGAAGACGGACGGATCCTTGATCGCCGACAGGGTGGTCAGGACCGCCCCGATCCACACCACGAACATGACCGGGTTCTTCACCATCACCCGGGGGTCGAGTTTGCGGCAGGCGTCCGGGATGGAGGTGATGAGCTGCCTGGGGTCGAGCATGCCGCCGGAGACCCGGTGCTGCTCCGATGCGGAGGGATCGCTCCCCGTGGCGGGGGGTTCGACGGTGGTCAGGGACATCAGGACAGGCCTTCCGCGAGCGGCCCCAGCGCGAGTGCGGGGAAATAGGTGAGGCCGACGACGATGAGAATCACGCCGGTCAGCAGACCGACGAACTGCGGCCGGTGAGTGGGCAGGGTGCCCGCCGTCACCGGAACCGGCTGCTGTCTGGCCAGCGACCCGGCCAGCGCCAGCACGAACACCATGGGCAGGAACCGGCCGAAGAGCATGGCGAGGCCGAGCGCGGTGTTGTACCAGTCGGTGTTGACCGAGATACCCGCGAACGCCGAGCCGTTGTTGTTGCCGGCCGAGGTGAACGCGTACAGCACCTCCGAGAACCCGTGTGGACCGCTGTTCAGCATCGAGGCCCGCTCACCGGGCAGCGCCATCGCCAGACCGGCGCCGACCAGCACCACGGTCGGGGTGGTGAGGATGTACAGGGAGGCGAACTTCATCTCCCGGCCGCCGAGCTTCTTGCCCAGGTACTCCGGGGTGCGGCCGACCATCAGCCCGGCCACGAAGACCGCGATGATCGCCAGGATCAGGATGCCGTAGAGGCCGGATCCGGTGCCGCCGGGCGCGATCTCGCCCAGCATCATGTTGAAGATCGTCATCCCGCCGCCACCCGGCGAGAACGAATCATGGAAGGAGTTGACCGCGCCCGTCGAGGTGAGCGTCGTCGACACCGCGAACAGCGCCGACGCCCAGATCCCGAACCGCTGTTCCTTGCCCTCCATCATGCCGCCGGCCAGATGCCCTGCCTGGCTGCTGACGCTGTGCAGCTCGTTCGCCGTGACGATCGCGACCGACGAGGCCCAGATGATCGCCATGACGGCAACGATGGCGTAGCCCTGGCGGTTGTCGCCGACCATCTTGCCGAAGGTGCGCGGCAGCGAGAACCCGATCACCAGCAGCAGGTAGATCTCCAGCCAGTTGGTGAAGGCGTTGGGGTTCTCGAAGGGGTGCGCGGAGTTGGCGTTGTAGAAACCGCCGCCGTTGGTGCCCAGCTCCTTGATCGCCTCCTGCGAGGCCACCGGACCACCGGTCAGGCTCTGGTGGTCACCGGCGATCGTCGAGATCGACTCGATCCCGTGGAAGTTCTGGATCATTCCGCTCGCCACGAAGACGATCGACAGCGGCAGCAGCAGTCGCAGTACGACCCGGGTCAGGTCCACCCAGAAGTTGCCGACCCGGTCGGTCTTCTTCCGTGTGAAGCCCCTGATCAGGGCGGCGACCACGGCGATGCCGACGGCCGCGGAGACGAAGTTCTGCACGGCCAGGCCCGACATCTGCACCAGGTGGCCCATCGTCGTCTCACCCGAGTACGACTGCCAGTTGGTGTTGGTGACGAAGGACGCGGCCGTGTTGAACGACTGGCCCGGGGTGACCGCCTTCATGCCGATGGACAGCAGCAGGTGGCTCTGCAGCCGCAGGAATCCGTACAGGAACAGCACGGAGACGGCGGAGAAGGCCAGCACGCTGCGCAGATACGCCGACCACTTCTGGTCCGCGTCCCCGTTCACGCCGCCCAGCTTGTAGACGATCGCCTCGGCGCGCAGGTGCTTGGGCGTGGTGAGGATGTGGGCGATGTAGTCGCCCAGCGGCCGGTACGACAGGGCCAGCGCACCGATCAGAGCGATGACCTGGAGCCAGCCCGCGAGGGTGTCGTTCACTAGAACTTCTCCGGGAAGATCAGGGCCAGCACCAGATAGCCGACCAGGGCCACGGCCACGACGAGTCCGACGACGTTTTCGACGCTCACAGCCGCTCGACCCCCTTGGCGATCAGGCCGATGACAGCGAAGACCACGACGGTCAGGACGATGAAGGCTAGGTCTGGCATGTGGGAGACACCCCGGAAGTAAGGAAAGGGATATAACCGCCCAATCCTCTCGGACGTGGGGTGATCACGAGCTGACCTGAGCGGGTCGGCGAGAACCGACTCCTGAAGCGAAGCGCCCGCACGTTCCCCTGACGACCCCCGTTAGCGCTCCCCTGACGCCGCGACCCAGCACCTTGATGCCGTATTGATGCGCCACGCACCATCCGGCGGTCCCGACCCGTCCGGGCTACTCCCCCAGGCCGACGTCCTCCTGGTCCAGGGCGCGCTGGATACGCCTGCGCGTGGTGTCGCTGATCCGGTGCTCGTCGTAGAGCCGTTGCAGCTCTGCGGACTCCGCCTCGATCAGGGCCCGGCGCATGGCGCGATAGGCGGTGGCGGTGGAGTCCGCCGAATCCGCCGCCTCGTCCATCTCGGACCGGGCGTGGTCGATACGGGCCTGCAGGCCGCGGCGCAGCTGATCCACGACGACCTCGGGAGCGGCGTCCAGGTCGGCGAGCTGCTCCAGGTGCGTGAGCCCGGCACGGGCGAGGCTGTCCCGGGCCTTGGCTTCCTCGCGGGCGGTGCTGTCGGGCTCCAGGGCGATGCCGGAGCGGCGGACCACGGGCGTCAGCGTGAAACCCTGCAGGACCAGGGTGAACACGACGACCGCGGTGGTCAGCACCAGCACCAGTTCCCGCTGCGGCAGCGGCGTGCCGTCGTGGGCGGTGAGCGGGATGGACAGGGCGGCCGCAAGCGGCAGGACGCCGCGAGTGCCGGCCCACGACAGTACGGCCGGGACGCGCCAGGAGATCGGGCCGATGCCGCGCCGGTGCTGCATGGCGGCGGAGAGCGGGAAGACCCAGAGCATCCGGACGGTCAGCAGGGTCCCGGCCACGGCGAGCGCCTGCAGCGGCCAGGTGTGGCCCTCGGCGCCGAGATCGCGGATGAGCGACGGGAGTTCCAGGCCGATGAGGGCGAAGACCACGCTTTCCAGCAGGAAGACGACCGTGTCGTAGACCGCGTGCACCTGCAGGCGGATGGGTGCGTTGGTGAGCCGGTGTGTCTGCCCGCCCAACACCACCCCGGCAACCACCACCGCCGTCACCCCCGAAGCGTGCACATCCTCCGCCAGGACGTACGCCGCGTAGGGGGTGACCAGCGCGATCACCGTCTCCAGCACCGGGTCCTCGGTACGCCGCCGGATCAGCGCCACCACCCCGGCCACCACCGCCCCGACCAGCGCCCCGCCACCACCCAAGACCACGAACTCACCCGCTGCCGTGCCTCCCGACAACGCCCCGCCGGCCACCGCCGTACCCACCGCGACCTTGAACAGCACCAGGCTCGTGGCGTCGTTGAACAGGCTCTCGGCCTGCACCATCATCTGGATACGCGGCGGCAGCGCGAGCCGCCGCCCCAGCGCGGTCACCGCCACCGGGTCCGTGCTGGCCAGCACCGCTCCCAGGACGAAGGCCATCGTCCCGGAGAGCGGGGTCAACGCCGCCGCCACCGCACCCACGGCAGCGGCCGAGGCCAGCACCAGTCCGAAGGCGAGCACCGTGACCGGCCGCCACACCCGACGCAGCTCACGCCAGGAGATCTCCTCCGCCGAGGCATACAGCAGCGGCGGCAGCACCACCAGATTGATCACCTGCGGCGACACCCGGAAAGCCATCACCCAGGGCAGCAGGCCCACCCCGATACCGGCTATGACCAGCAAGGACGGCGCCGGAATACGCCAATGACGAGCACCTGTGGCCACGGCCGTGGCCACCGCCACCAGGAGCAGTACTGCGGTCAGGTCGCTCACGGCGTGTCCCCCGGGTCGTCAGAGCTGGTCATGCTTGTCCCGCCGCCGACCAGACTTCCCGGCACACCGAGGCCAGTCTAATGACAGCCGTCCCGGCCGGTTCCTCCTGCCACACACTGGGAGACCGGATCCAGCGGCGTAAGGGGACCGCTGCCGTACGAAACCCAGGACGGGTCACCTTCACCGGCGAGCGCCAGGCAGCCGAGAACGTCATCACCGTCATCGGCCTGCGCCCCCGCCTGACCGAGTTCCGCTGATCCGGCGAAGGCCCGCACGCCGACAGGGGCTCCGCGTCAGGGAGTCGTCAGGGCATTCGCACGTCGCGTCAAGCGCGCGTCAGAGCATGGTCAGGGCCCGGACCAGCAGGCATAGCGTCGGTGGAGCGTCTACGGCCACCGTGCCGGACCGGCGCAGTCCGTCTTTCCTTCAGGGAGGAACGCCATGTCGCAGTGCCTGCTCGCGGAGGACCCCGAGCCTTCTGAACCCGTCCCGGCCGGACCGTTGTTCGTGCCCGTCCGGCCGGGACCCGTGGGCTGTACGGCCCGCTTCTTCCGCACCCCGCTGGGCGGCCGGACGGCCGTCGGCTTCACCACCGAACGGCAGCTCGTCGCCACCCTGGGCACCGGCCAGGGCTGGATCATGCTCTCCGAGCACGCGCTGCGCGCCCTGGCCACGCCGCTGGGCGTCACCGCCCTCACCGTCGACCCGCAGTTCGCCGCTCCGGCCCCGGCTGCGACCTCCACGACAGAGACCGGGCGCGACTGGGACGCGCAGGTCGCCTCCCTGAACCTGCTGATCGGCTGAAGGGCGACCGCCATGACCCTCGCACTGTCGCCGGAAGCCACCCCGGCCACACCCGTGCCCGGTGAGCCCGGCCCTTTCTCCGTCTGGCCGGCGTCCGCCCGGCCTGCCCCCGGCGGCGACGTCAGCGTTGGCGGAGTGTCCCTGGCCGAGGCCGCCGACCGGTTCGGGACGCCTCTGTACGTCCTGGACGAGCAGGAGGTGCGGGAGCGCTGCCGTACGTACCGCGCGGCGTTCCCGGACGCCGATGTCGTCTACGCCGCCAAGGCGTTCCTGTGCCGGGCCGTCGCCCACTGGGTGATGGAAGAGGGGCTCGGCCTGGACGTCTGCTCCGCCGGCGAGCTCGAGCTCGCGGTCACCACCGGCTTCCCGCCGGACAGGATCGTGATGCACGGCAACGCCAAGAGCCCGCAAGACTTGCAGGCTGCCCTCCGGCTCGGCGTCGGGCGGATCGTCATCGACAGCGCCTCGGAAATCGTACGGCTGGCCGCACTTGTGCCGGTGGGCGGCGCCCGCCAGCAAGTCATGCTGCGCGTGGTGCCGGGGATCGCGGCCGGCGGGCACGCGGCGATACGTACCGGCACCGACGGCCAGAAGTTCGGCCTGTCGATCACCGACGGGTCGGCCCAGCACGCCATCGACCGGATCCTCGGCCAGCCCGGCCTGGAACTGGTCGGCCTGCACTGCCACATCGGCTCCCAGATCGCCACCGTCAAGCCGTACGTCGTCGCGGTCCGCCGCCTGATCGGCCTGATGGCCCGGATACGGGACCAACACGGCGTCACCTTCGCGCAGTTGGATCTCGGCGGGGGCCACGCCGTCGCCTACCGGCCCGGCGAGGAAGCGCTCGACGCCAACGCCCTGGCCGCCCGGGTACGTACCGAACTCGCCGACGGCTGCGCCCGGGCCCGGCTGCCCGTGCCCCGCCTCACCATCGAACCGGGCCGCGCGGTCACCGGCCCCGCCGGTGTGGCCGTCTACCACGTCCTCGCCGTCAAACGCACCGGCAAGCGCACCTTCGTCGCCGTCGACGGCGGCATGAGCGACAACCCCCGGCCCGCGCTGTACGGCGTCCGCTACGCCCCCCGGCTCATCGGCCGCCCCACCTCCGCCGCACCGCACCCGGTCACGGTGGTCGGCCGGCACTGCGAGGCCGGCGACATCCTGGCCGACGACGCACCGCTGCCGGACGACGTGCGCCCCGGCGACCTGCTCGCCGTCCCCGTCGCCGGCGCGTACCACCTCTCCATGGCCTCCGCCTACAACCTGGTCGGCCGCCCGCCCGTGGTCGCCGTCGCCGACGGCACCGCCCGCGTCCTCGTACGCCGCGAGTCACTCGCCGACATGAGCAGCCGCGACATCGGCCTGTAGTGCCCGCTCCACCCGCTCCGGCGTCAAGGACGCGACAAGACCACGGACCACGGCGTCAGGGAAGTGTCAGGGCCGGGGTCGCGGAGATGCGGCGCCTCTAGCGTCGGATCCATGGACTCGCGAAGCGCTCGATCCGCCTCGGCGCGCAGGCGGCGGCCTCCGGGGCCGCCACCTGGCGGGAGCTGGGCCGACGACCGGCACTGGCGCGGCGACGCCCGGAACGCGATCCGGTGCGCCCTCGCCTTCTACGCGCTGGCCATGCTGCTCGACGGGGCCGCCGGCACCCTCAGCCTGCCGCGTGCTGCCCTGTGGACCGGGCTGGCGCTTCTGGTCCTCGTGGTCCTGCTGCCGCCCCGGGTGACCGTCGGCGAGGGGTGGCTGGCCGTACGGGGCCTGGTGCACGAGCGCCGGGTGCGCACCGATGCCCTGGTCGAGGTGCGGCAGTACCCGGGCGTCTCCGCCCACCTGCTCCTCCGGGACGCCGCCGGCCGCTGGCTGGAACTCGATCCGAGGGTCCTGGTCGGCAACGCGCTCATCTGGCACGAGGTGGACGCGGGCGTCCGCCGGTCCCGCGAACGCGGCACCCTGCGTTCCGGCACGGACGTACTGCAGCGGCTCAGCGAGCGGATCGACGGTGCGCAGGCCCACGCGGTGTTCCGGGCCTCCGGCCTGGAGTAGCTCAGGCGCGTGTCGGAGCAGCGTCAGGAACGGGTCAGAGCGCTGAAGTCGCAAGCCAGGAACCGGCCGGGGCTCCGGCCGGCATCGCCGTACCGCTGAAGTCGGCCTGCGCCTACAGTACGAGCCATGGCTGGAGAGACGTCGCCGGAGCGACGGGACCTGAGGGTGTCGCACGAGGACCGGGACCGGACCGTCGAGCAGTTGCGCATCGCCGCGGGTGACGGACGCTTGACCCTGGAAGAGCTGGACGAGCGGCTGGAACGGGCGCTCACCGCACGGACCGGCGGCGAACTCGACGTGCTCGTCACGGACTTGCCCGCAGGGGCGCAGGTCAAGGACCTGGTGCGCATCGAGGTCGACAGGGCCAGCACCAGGCGTGACGGCCGCTGGGTGGTGCCGCGCGCCCTGGAGGTCACGGTGGTCGGCGGCAGCGTGACACTGGACCTCACCGAGGCGGTGATCAGCCGGCCGACGCTGCGGATCGCGGCGGACGTGCGCCACGGAAGTCTGGTGATCGTCACCCGCCCGGGTGTCGAGGTGGATGCCGACGATGTGACGGTGACCGCCGGAAGCGTCGCGGTCCGTACGCCGCGTTCGGCGGACCTGACGACGTCGACCGTGCTGCGCGTCGAGGTGTCCGGCTCCGTACGAAGCGGGGTTCTCGAAGCGCGCCCGGCACGCCCTCCGCGCCGCGGTTTCGTGGCCTGGCTGCTGCGCCGACCGCGCCCTGCTCCGCGCGGTTGACGCAAGCTCGCAGGTCGCAGGTCGCAGGTCGCAGGTCGCAGGTGCGGGCCGGGGCTACTTTTTTGACCCGGCCTCGATGCTCGGAGTGCCCGGCTCCTTGAACTTCTTCCCCGACCGCAGGACGTACGGCACGCTGGTGACCATCACGCCGGGCATGAACAGCAGTCGCGTCTTGAGCCGCAGGGCGCTCTGGTTGTGCAGGATCTGCTCCCACCAGTGCCCGAGGACGTATTCCGGGATGAAGACGGTCACCACGTCGCGCGGGCTGTCCTGCCGCTTGCGGCGTACGTAGTCCAGGACCGGGCGGGAGACCTCCCGGTACGGGGAGTCCAGCACCACCAGCGGTACGTCCAGGTCGTGGGCGTCCCACTCCGCGTGCAGGGCCTCGGTCTCGGAGGCGTCGACGCCGGCCGTGACCGCCTCGATGGTGCTCGGGTGGATCGACTGGGCGTAGCCGACAGCGCGCAGGGTGGGCGCGTGCACCTTGGAGACCAGGACGACGGCGTGATTGCGGGACGGCGGCTCGGGGCGGGCGCCGGGGGCGACCTCCAGTTCCTTGGCGACGCCGTCGTAGTGCCGCTTGATGCCCTTCATCAGCACGAAGAGCAGCGGCATCGCGATGGTGACGATCCACGCGCCGTGCGTGAACTTGGTGACCAGCACGATGATCAGCACGATGCCGGTGATCACCGCGCCGACGGCGTTGATCGCCTGCGAGCGGCGCATGTGACGGCGCGCCGCCCGGTCGGTGGTTCCCTCCAGGTCTCTGTTCCAGTGCCGGACCATGCCGGCCTGGGAGAGGGTGAAGGAGACGAAGACGCCGATGATGTAGAGCTGGATGATCGAGCTGAGGTTGGCGTCGAAGGCGATGATCAGCCCGACCGCGGCCAGCGCCAGCAGGATGATGCCGTTGGAGAAGACCAGCCGGTCCCCCCGGTTATGCAGCTGGCGCGGCAGGTAGCGGTCCTGGGCGAGGATCGAGGTCAGCATCGGGAAGCCGTTGAAGGCCGTGTTCGCGGCCAGGATCAGGATGCCGGCGGTGACGGCCTGGACGTAGTAGAAGAGGAAGCTCACATCACCGAAGGTCGCCTTGGCGATCTGCGCCAGAGCGGTGGGGGTGTCCGCGCCGGCGGGCAGGCCGAGCTCGGTCGGGCTGGCGGCCACATGCACCTTGTAGATGAGTGCGAGCGCGGTGATCCCGGCGAACATCGTGATCGACATGAGGCCCATGATCGCGAGCGACGCGGCGGCGTTCTTGGCCTTCGGCTTCCTGAAGGCGGGAACGCCGTTGCTGAGCGCCTCGACACCGGTCAGCGCCGTACAGCCGGAGGCGAACGCGCGCATGGCCAGCAGGACCAGCGCCAGCCCGGCGTAGGTCGCCGTCTGGTGGATCGGCAGGTGGGCGGACTCGGCGTGGATGGTGTGGCCCATGGCCAGCCGTACGGCCGCGAAGGCGAACATCAGGTAGATCCCCAGCACGAAGCCGTACGTGGGAAACGCGAAGACCCGGCCGGACTCCTTGAGGCCACGCAGGTTCATCACCGTCAGGAGGGTGACGAAGCCGACGCAGATGATCACGGCGTGATGCGACAACGACGGCACCGCCGAGGTGATCGCCGCCACTCCTGCGACCACGGACACGGCCACCGTGAGCACGTAGTCGACCAGCAGGGCGCTGGCAGCAGTCAGCGCGGGCCCCTGGCCGAGGTTCTCCGAGCTGACGACGTACGCCCCGCCGCCGTTCGGGTAGGCCAGGCAGGTCTGCCGGTAGGAGGCGACAACGACCACCAGCAGAACGATGATCGCGGCTGCGACATACCACGCGAGGTGCAGCAGAGCGGTACCGCCGAACGCCAGGATGAGCAGGATCTCCTCGGTGGCGTACGCGACGGACGAAAGCGGGTCGCTGCAGAACACGGGGATGGCGAGCCGCTTCGGCAGCAGCGTCTCCCCCATCTGGGTGGTGCGCAACGGACGGCCGAGCAGCACTTGCTTAGGGAGCGTGGACACGATTTTTTCAGCGTAGGCACGCTTCGGCCCCGGCAGTCCTTCCCATCCGCCGATCAGGCGTTAAGAACCCGTATGAAATCACTCGGTAGCAGCAACGACACCCTTGGTAACGAACACCGCGCACACACTGCGACATGGATATGGACATGGAAGTCGTTTTCATTTAACGTGAATCCGAGCGACCCGGTTCCGAGCGCAAGTGGGGGGGGATCTCTGCCGTGAGCGGCCGGACGACCCGGCAGCGTGCCGCCGTCCTGCGAGTGCTGGCTGGCTGCCAGGACTTCGTCTCGGCGCAGGAGTTGCACGCCCTGCTGACCGCCGACGCGATTCCGATCGGGCTGACCACCGTCTATCGCGCGCTGCGAGAGCTGGAGGTGAACCGCCGCGTCGACGTCGTACGTGATGACACCGGCGAGCGGCTCTACCGCCCCGGATCGGACGCCGGGCACCGCCACTACCTGATCTGCCGCTGTTGCGGCCGGAGTTGGCCGGTGGAGTCCGGCGCGGTGGAGTCGTGGGCCGACCGGACCGGTGCGGACGCGGGATTCGCCGATGTCGAGCACACCGTCGAACTCACCGGTGTCTGTCCCCGCTGCCGTCGAACCGCCGCTGACGAAGGAGAACCGCCATGCCGCTCGGAGCCCGCCCGCCGGGACAGAGCCCGCAGCTGCGGGAGCTGAAGGAGACCGTACGGTGCCTGCTCGCCCTGGACGAGGACACCGCCGTCGTGGTCCGGCAGCTCGCCTGCACCGAGCCCGGCTGCCCGCCCCTGGAGACGGTCGTGGCCGTGCTTCCGATGGACGCCCCGGCGCGCCGATGGACCCTGCACCGCCCCACCGAACAGATCACCGAGGACGACCTGCGGGCCGTCCTGCTCACCCCTACGTCAGATGGAGCCTGCGAATGACCACCCCGGAAGCCATCCCCGGACCCCGCGACGTGGGGGCACCCCCGGGCGAAGTCTGGGGGAGGGTCCCCGTCACCGTACTGACCGGCTTCCTCGGCTCGGGCAAGACGACGCTTCTCAACCGCATCCTCACCGAGCAGCACGGGCTGCGGATCGCCGTCATCGAGAACGAGTTCGGCGAGGTAGGCATCGACGACGCCCTCGTCCTCGACGCCGAGGAAGAGATCTTCGAGATGAACAACGGCTGCATCTGCTGCACCGTACGAGGAGATCTCATCCGCATCCTGGGCGCGCTCATGCACAGGCGCGAGAGGTTCGACCACATCCTCATCGAGACCACTGGCCTGGCCGACCCGGCGCCGGTCGCGCAGACCTTCTTCATGGACGACGAGATCGCCGCCCAGCTGCGACTGGACGCCATCGTCACCCTCGTCGACGCCGCGCATGTCCTGCAGCACCTGGAAGAGGTCAAGCCCGAGGGTGTGGAGAACGAGGCCGTCGAGCAGATCGCCTTCGCCGACCGGGTCGTGCTCAACAAGACCGACCTGGCCGACGAGGCGACCATCGCCGAGGTCACCGCGCGGATCCGCGCGATCAACAGCGGCGTACGGATCATTCCGGCCCGGCAGGCGCAAGTTGACCTCCGGCAGGTGCTGGACGTCGGCGCGTTCGACCTGGAGCGGGTGCTCGCCGACGACCCGTCGTTCCTCACCGACACCGAGCACCAGCACGACACCACCGTCACCTCAGTCGGCATCGACCTGCCCGGCGAGCTCGACGAGGAGCGGCTCAACGACTGGCTGGGCAACCTGCTGCGGAGCAAGGGCGTCGACATCTTCCGTTCCAAGGGCATCCTCGCCATTGCGGGCGCCCCCCGGCAGTACGTCTTCCAGGGCGTACACATGCTGCTGGACGGCGAGTTCGGCCGCGACTGGCGCGACGGCGAGGAACGCCGCAACAAGCTGGTCTTCATCGGCCGCAACCTCGACCGCGAGGACCTGGAGCGCGGCTTCGCCGACTGCCTGGCCACCGCGGGAGCCACCGCATGAGCGTCACCGCCTCCCCCGACGCCGAACTCGCCACCGCCTGGGACATCACCGTCGACGACGCCCCCGTCGCGCTCAGCACCCGCGGCGACCTGACCGCCGTCGCAGGGGCCGACGGCATGGTGTGGGTCCTGGACACCGCCACCGGGGCCGGGATCGACGCCTTCGAACTCCCCGGCGGCGCACTGAGCGTGGCCCTGGCCCCCGACGCCCGGCACCTGGCCGTCACCGGACCCACCGGATACGCGCTGTGGCGCCGCCAGGACGGTCCGGGCGGCCGTACCGTGGTCCGCGAGACCGGCGCCTGGTCGTCGGCCGCCGCCTGGGCCGACAACGAGCGCGTCGCGGTCGCCGGCGGCCGGCGCGCTGTCGTACTCGGCACGGACGGCGAGGAGTTGTGGGCCACCGAACCCGCCCCGAGCACCGTCACCGACTTGGCCTGGCTGCGCGACGGGCGGCGGCTGGCCGTCGCCGCGTACGGAGCCGTGCGCTGCCACGAACGCCACACCGCCGAGCCCGTGGTGACCTATCCCTACCTCGGCTCACACCTGGCTCTGGCCGTGGCGCCGACCGGCCGGTGGATCTGCAGCGGCAACCAGGACGCCTCCATCCACATCTGGCGCACCCGCGACGCCGGTGAACTCACCATGTCCGGCTACCCGGAGAAGGTCTCCCGCCTGGCCTTCGACGACACCGGTTTCTGGCTCGCCGCCGACGGCGCCCCCGACGTGACGGTCTGGGACTTCGCCGGCAAAGGCCCGGCCGGCACCGCACCCCGCTCCCTGCGCTGCCACGAGACCGTCACGGCCCTGGCCTGGCGGCCCGGCGCAGCAGGTCACCTCGCCACCGGCGGCGACGACGGCACCGTCGCGTTGTGGCGGGCGACATCGGGCCGGCCCGAGTCCCGGCTGCGCCCGGTGCGCGAGTTGGAAGGGGACTCGCCCGTGGCGGCACTCGCCTGGGCCGGGCCTCACCTACTGATCGCCGCCCACCGGGACGGCCGCGTACAGGCCCACCAGCTGCCCGCACGGAACACCCTGTGAGCGCTCCTACAGTGACCACCGGCGCCGCCCGCGACCCGGCAGGGACCACGCCTGGCAGCTGGACCGCATCCGTTCCTGGACGAGGCCGTCCACCACATCGAGCATCTGTGGCTCGGGGTTCGGGACCTGCACTGATTCAGTCCAACGCGCGTGACCAACGCGCATCCGCTGTCGTTGGAGGGCCGAATCTGAAATCGGGGGGAGTACGAAGGAGGCGCCATGACCACCGCAGCCCACGCTCCCCACACCGACCACGCCCATGAGCACGGCGACGGCTGCGGCCACGTCGCCGTCCCGCACGCCGACCACGTCGACTACGTCCACGACGGGCACCTGCACCGGGCTCACGCCGACCACATCGACGAGTGCGAGCCCGTAGGCCACACCGTGCACGAGAGCCACGGCCACCAGCACCAGCCCGGCTGCGGCCACGTCGCCGTCCCGCACGGCGACCACATCGACTACGTCCACGACGGCCACCGCCACACCGCGCACGACGGCCACTGGGACGACCACTGACCGCCGGCCTGTCCCGAGCCAGGACGTAGATCGCGATCAGCACACCGCGAACAGGCTCGGATTCACGGTACTCACCTGCCCGTTGCCTCCTCCAGGGCCTTCTCGATGCCCAGGAGCTGCCGTGTCTGCCACGCCTGGAATGAGGCGGCGGGCGGGGTGAGCGTCTCGGTCACCGTGGCGACCGGGATGCCCTGCGCCTTGGCGGCCCGGACCTGGGCCTGCACATCCGGCGTGGAGTTCTGCGTGTTGTAGACGTAGATCTTGATCGCCTTGGCCTTGATCTGCGCCTCGATCGTCGCCTTGTCCTTGGCCGTCGGGTCGGTTCCCTCGCTGATGGCGTCGAGGAAGGACTCGGGGGTGAGCATCTTCAGGCCCAGCCCTTCGGCGAGTGGGGTGACGATCGACTCCGAGGCGCCAATCGGGCTGCTGCCGTACTTCGCCTTGATGTCGGCGATCAGCTTGTTGTACGGCGTGAGGGCCTGGGTCTCGAATTCCGTCTTCCGGGCGTCGAAGTACGCCGCGTCGGCCGGGTCGATCTTCTTGTAGTCGGCCGTGATCCTCTCAATGACCTGGTGGACGTTGACCGGCGAGTACCAGCGATGCGGATTGCCGCCGGCCTTGATGCCGACCAGGTCGCCCACCTTGAGGTCGGTACGGCCAATGGTGGGGCTGGCGGACAGCAGCCTGTCGGCCCAGGCGTCGTAGCCGATGCCGTTCACGATCGCGTACTCGGCGGTGGCCACGGTTCGGCTGTCGGCGGCCGTCGGCTCGTAGTCGTGCGGGTCGGCATTGGGGTTGTTGATGATGCTCTTCACGTCCACGTGGCTGCCACCGAGCTGCGTGGCGATGCTGCCCCAGAAATTCTCGGCGGCCACGACGTGGATCGTCCTGCTCGAGGCCACCTTGCCGGTGGCCGTGGTGCTTGCCGTATCGGAGACGGCGGTGGAGCAGGCACTTGTGGCCGCCAGAGCCGCGACGGCCGCCAGTTCTGCGGGGAGCGTGCGGGCGCGGGACGGGCTGGATGTGGCGGTTCGCATGACGTGGTTCTCCTCAGCAGGGCCGGATGCCGTCCAGTCTAGATGAAAATGATTACCATCATCATAATCGCGTAGGGCGGAGTTGAAAACCCTTGCCAATACTTGACCCACCCACCGCGCCCCCGACTCCATGCGCACCCCCAACCCCCGGTCCACGCTCGCACCTTGAGGTGACGCGATTTGACAGGCGCGCCCCTCCCCGGGAAGCTCCATTTCGGACATGGCATTCATGTTCATTTAAACCTGATGGGACGCCACCACCATGTCGTTGAACGTCGCACCGCAACTCCTGGCCCAGGCCGAACAAGGCGAGGTCCGCGAGGAGGACTTCGTCACCACAGTCCGCGACTCACTCCCCTACGCCTACGACCTCATCGCCGGCCTCGTCGGCGAGTTGGGCGGCGGCAACGCCGAGTTCGCCGACAACCACACACCGCCACCCTCGGAGGCCGAACGCGGCCAACTGCTGCGGGCGCTGGCCAGTGACTCCATCCGCAGCAGCCTGGAGCGCCACTTCGGCGTCACGCTCGCGTTCATGAACTGCCACCGGGTGGCGGCGTTCCGGCCCGGGGCCGAGAACGGGGAGTCGTACGCCAAGTTCACCTCGACACGGTCGCAGATCCTGAACCAGTCGCCCGAATTCCGCGACTGCTGAGCCCGGCGACCCGGACGCTCAGGCGCAGCGCGAGCGCCCGGGCACGCAACCGCAGGCGTCAGCCCCCGTGGTCGACGCGACCTCGACCACGGGGGCCGGGCAACAGGCGTCACCACGCCATGCGTCGCGACCGGTTCGGCCCAGGCCCAGCCGAAGGCGGCGTTGGCGATCAGGCCGACGAGCAGCACGCCGGACAGGTACGTACACAGCAGAGCACGCCTGGAGTCCGCCACCGGCGCAGGCCGTGAGGGACGATGCCGCCGCGGCTCCCTTCATGAACATCCGCAGACCGCCCGAAGGCGGTCCATACGCCTGTCCCTGATCACGACGCGGACGAGGCGCGGTGAGGGCCCGCCCAGTTCGAAGGCGGTACGCCCGCAGCGGGGCGCCGAGCGTCCGGCGTTGCCGCGTCGTGATGAAACCTTTGCGCAACAACACCTGGAGCAGGCGAAACCTTTGCGTAACGCCACCTGGACAGCTTGCCGTAAGCAGTTCAAGACTAAATGACTACACCATACTGTATGCAATTGGCTGTGATCTCTGCCATGAGATCTGGACTGGTTTCTCAGCGCCGACGCGACGGCTTGACGCCGCGCAGGCGCAAGCTCCGGCGCAGGAAGCGGTCACACGATGTCGCCCGCAGTCCAAGGACTGCGAAGGCGGCGGAGGAGCGGGAAGAATCGAACGGAGAAGTGCGATATGGCGCAAACAACGCCAAGGACGACGCATGCGAGTTACCGGGAGATCGTCAACGACACCGGGCGGGTCTTCCGCGTCGGCGAGACCGACAAGCAACTCCTCGGCTATCCGAGGTGGGTCGTCATCATGGCGGCGTGGGTGGTCATGTGCCTGTCCGGACTGGTGGAGTACACGTGGGGCGCGCTGAACGGTTCGCTCGCTTCGGCACACCACTGGGGAACAGCGCCGGTGTTCTGGCTCTTCTCCTTCTTCGTGGCCTTCGAATCGGTTGTCCAGATCGGCTCGGGCTTCCTGCGCAACAAGGGATACCTCCCGGTGAAGTGGGCCGTGATCGTCGGCGGTGTGATCTGCGGGATCCTCGCCTACGGCATCACCGCCTACTCGTCGAGCATCTGGGAGGCATACCTGGGCTACGCCTTCTTCGGCGGCGTCGGCTCGGGGATGGTCTACTCGAGCGCCATCAACATCGTCGCCAAGTGGTATCCGGACAAGAAGGGTTGGCGGACCGGGTTCGTCAACGGCGGCTGGGCCTATGGTTCGGTCCCCTTCATCCTCGCCATCGGCGGCTTCGCCAGCGCGGGCGGCGGGGCCACCCTCTCCGCGACGGCCACCAGGAACTTCATCCTGACGCAGGGCGTCATCATGACCGTAGGGATCTTCCTCTTCGGTCTGCTCATGAAGGACCCGCCGAAGAACTGGTGGCCCTCGGACGTCAATCCGCTTGAGTGGGCGAAGAACAAGCGCTCCGCCCGCGATCTGCGCAGCAACCCGCCCGCGTTCAGCCATTACACCCTGCGGCAGATGTGGTGCACACCCCAGGCCAAATGGCTCGGCATCCAGTACGCCCTCTACATCGGCTGCTCACTGTTCGGCGTGGCCTACTACTACTCCTTCGGTCAGGCGATGCATCTTGGCGCGGTCGCGGCGGTGGGGGGCGCAGCCGGCTTCGCGCTGGCCGACGGCGCAGCCCGGCCTTTCTACGGGCTGCTGTCGGAGTACATCGGGCGCAGGCGCACCATGGCCTACGCCTACTCCGGCAACGTGGTCTTCCAGTTGCTGACCCTGTGGGCGGGTCTCGAGCACCAACCCGTTCTCTTCGCGATATGCGCGGTCATCTCCGGCGGCCTGGCAGGCGCGAACTTCCCTATGACCGCGGCCGCTGTGGCGGATTACTACGGGGAGAACAACAACGCCGTCAATTACGGCTCCGTCTACGCATGGAAGACGCTCGGTGGCAGCTTTGCCGGCGGTCTGGCGGCGCTGATCATGACCGGCACGCTCTACGGCAATGCGCAGTTCCACTGGGAACGAGGTTTCTTCTTCGGAGCCGGCCTCGGCGCGCTCGGGGCGCTCGTCGTCTACTTCAAGTGCAAGCCGCCGACGCGCGAGCAGTGGCAGACGGCCCTCGCCAAGGCGGAAGCGGCCAAGGTGCGCAAGGTTCCGATCGGGCCTGCCGTGGTGTGAACGCGGCGTTCCGTGGGACGGGTCGCGCACGAGTACGCGGCGCGCGACACGCCCAGGTGGCTGCGCACCCGGGTCGAGGCCGAGCGGTTCTTCCACGGCCTCGACCCGGTCGCCGAGGATCCGGGCCGAGGGTACGGCTCCTCACATGCGGGGAGGCTCAGGCGATGATGCGGTACTGGGCCATCATGCAGTCGTCCTCGTGGTCGATGAGGTGGCAGTGCCAGACGTAGCCCTGGAGTTGGTCGCCGCCGTGGGACTCGAACACCGCGTCGGGGTCGAAGCCCAGCTCGTCGGCGGTGGGGAAGCGGATCAGGACGCGGGTGACCATGTTCACCGGGCACAGCACGGTGTCCTTGAGGCCGGACTCCCAGGCTTCCGGGACTTGGCTCTGGCCGGTCAGGTAGCGGTCGGCCGGCGGGGCCCAGCGGTTTCCCATGGGTAGGACCGGGCTGTCCTTGAGGTAGGTCTTGATGTCGAAGGACTGGCGGCCGAGGACGCGCATGTTCACCAGGTGCAGGTGGACGGGGTGGTCCTCGACGGTGGAGTTGACGATCTCCCAGACCTCCGTGCTGCCCTGCTTGGGCTTCTCGATCGGGTCGTCGCCGTAGCAGAGGTTGCTCAGCGCCATGCCGTCGGCCGTCAGCGTCAGGCCCACCACCCTGCGGGTCGGTACCGCCGCGGCCGGCGGCAGGAGAGCGGGCTGGGACGGACCGCCCCGCAGCGTGATCGGCGCGGACTTGGTGAAGCCCCGGCTGGTGGAGACGGTGAAGCGCATGACCCGGGGCAGGGTGTAGGTGCCGCTGGTGGCGGCGATGGAGGGGTTCACCTGCTCGTCGTTGCGCAACTCCACCACGTCGCCGCCGGACAGGGCGGAGAAGTCGATCAGCAGATCGGCCCGCTCGCCGGGCGAGACGTGGATCGACGTGGTGCTGACGCTGCCGTTGAGCAGCCCCTGGTCGTTCCCGATCACCCAGAAGGGCATGCCGTTGGACAGATAAAGGTGGTACGCCCGCCAGTTGGACGCGTTCAGCAGCCGGAACCGGTACAGCCCCCGCGCGACTTCCAGCGTCGGCATCACGACGCCGTTCACCGACATCGTGTCGCCGATCATGGGTCCCCCGAGCGTACCCTCGGGGGTGCTGCGAGTCGTACGGGGATTCAGCGACCCGTCCGCGTTGAAACGGTGATCGGCGACGATCAGCGGAATCTCGTCAGCGCCACTCGGCAGGCCCAGCGGGTTACTCGAGTCGCCGGTATCGAACTCGTCCCGGATCAGGTACATCCCGGCGAGGCCTGCCGGGACGTTCAGCCGGGTGATCCCCATCGCGTGGTCGTGGTACCAAAGCCCCGCCGCCTCCTGCTCGTTGGTGTACTGGTACGTCATGGACTCGCCGGTGCGGAAGGTGTTCTCGGCGTGCCCGTCGAACTCGGGCCGGACGACCGCGCCGTGCAGATGGACCGAGGTGCGGGGCCGGGTGCGGTCCTGCTCGGTCACTCCGTCCAGAGTGGTGTCGATGTCCTTGGCGAAAAGGTGGCCGTTGAGGTCGTTGGTGAAGGTGAGCTTCAGCTTCTCGCCGGACTGGGCCTCGATCGTCGGACCCAGATACGGCTGGCCTCCGAAGGACCAGGTCGGTGCCTTGTCGAGATCGCGGTGGAAGCGGTGGCTGGACCAGGCCATCGACAGGGTCGCGTCGCCGCTCACCACCGGCGGGGTCCACAGGTCGTCGACGTACGGCGTCAGATCGGGCGAGGGGAAGGTGAGTTCGTCCCCCGGGGAGCCCTGGCCCCCAGCCGTGGAGGTCGTCGCCCCCATGGCCTGGGTCACCACCCCGACCGCCCCGGCGGCGCCCAACACCAGGCCCGCGCTCAGCAGTCGACGACGTGAGAGTTTGTGCGACATGGAATCCATTTCGAGTTCATTGGTGGGGGGACGGACGAACAGAGGAAGGCGTCGCAGGGGCTCGCACTGAGCCACATCTGAACCAAGGGCCACTCTGCACATCCGCGAGAACAGAATTGCACACCCGTGAGCAACTATCTACTCACGAGTGTGCAACGTCGAGCCCGAGATGACGATCGGTCATGAAGTGGGCCGTAAGGGCTGGTTGAGCCTGCACCCTCACGCCGTGGGTGCGGTGGTACGGGGCAATGTCCGGGCAGTCCCGCCTACACCGGCAGCGACGTGCGGGGGCGGGGCGGGAATCCGGCGGCGCGGTAGCAGTCGTCGATCAGCGCCATGGTGGCCAGGGCGTCGTCCGCGTCGAGCGTGGGCGGATTGGTTTCGCGTACGGCTGCGGCGAACGCCTCCAGTTGGTACGTGTACGAGGAGCGTCTGCCCAGCTCCTCGACGCGTTCGCCGGCCGGGGTCCGGACGGTGACGCGGTCGTCCAGATGCGGCTGGACGAAGTTGGCCGCGGTGGCCTCGCCCCGGGAGCCCACGAGCCGGTAGGTCATCCGCGTCCGCTCGTACGCCATGTGGCAGCGTGCGGAGCCGGTGGCGCCGCCCGGGAAGGCCAGTTCGGCGTCCAGCCACTCGTCCACGTCCGGTGCCCCCACGCGCCGAGCGCCCCGGGCGGCGACCAGGCGGGGCGGGCCACCGGCGAAGGGGACGAGCATGCGCTGGGCGTGCAGGCTGTAGCAGCCCAGGTCCATCAGGGCGCCGCCGGCCAGGGCCAGCGACCAGCGGGGGTCGGTGGCGGGCGGGGCCGGGATGGCAACCACTGTCTCGACGTGCCGGAGTTCCCCGAGTTCGCCGGAGGCCAGCAGCTCGTGCAGGCGCCTGGTCACCGGGTGGAAGAGATAGTGGAAACCCTCCATGAAGACCGTGCCCGCCTTGGCGGCGGCGTCACGTACCTCGGCGGCCTGCTCCGCGTTGCTCGCGGAGGGTTTCTCGGTGAGGACATGCTTGCCCGCGGCGAGGGCGGCGAGGTTCCACGGCCCGTGCAGGCTGTTGGCGAGGGGGTTGTAGACGGCCTCGACGTCGGGGTCGGCGACCAGATCGGCGTACGAATCGAGGACCCGTTCGACGCCGTGCCGGGCGGCGAAGGACTCGGCGCGGGAGCGGTCGCGGGCGGCCACCGCCACGAGGCGATGGCCGGTCGCGTGGGCCGGTCCGACGATGGACAGTTCCGAGATGCGCGCGGCGCCCAGCACTCCGATGCGCAACGGCTCGGTCCGAACTGTCATGCGGTGCCTACCTCTTCAATCGTCACGGTTCGGTGCTCGCGCAGCGACAGTGTGCACGCCTCGGCGATCCAGCCCGCCTCCAGGGCGTCGGCGACAGTGCAGGGGGACGGGCGGCGTCCGGCGACGACCTCGGTGAAGGCGGTGAGTTCGGCGCGGTAGGCGGCGGCGAAGCGGTCCATGAAGAAGTCGTGCGGGGTGCCTGCCGGGAATGTGACGCCGGGTTCGACGGAGCGTAGGGGGAGCTTGTCCTCCAGGCCCACGGCGATACTGTCGTTGAAGCCGTGCAGCTCGAGCCGGACGTCGTAACCGCGCGCATTGTGGCGGCTGTTGGAGACCACGGCAAGGGTGCCGTCGTCCAGGGTGAGGATCGCGGCGGTGGTGTCGGCGTCGCCCGCCGCGGCGATGTAGTCGGCGCCCCGGTTGCTTCCGGTGGCGTAGACCTCGGTGACCTCGCGGCCGGTGACCCAGCGGATGATGTCGAAGTCGTGGACCGAGCAGTCGCGGAAGATCCCGCCGGAGGCGGCGACGTACGCGGGCGGCGGCGGCGCAGGGTCAAGTGTGGTGGAACGTACGGTGTGCAGCGGGCCCAGCTCGCCGCTGATGACGGCCGCGCGGGCGGCGCCGAACCCGGCGTCGAAGCGGCGGTTGTAGCCGATCTGGATCTCCACGCCGCCGTTCTGGACGGCGTTCAGGATCTCGACGGCCTCCTTCATGGTGCGGGCGACGGGCTTCTCACAGAAGACCGGCACGCCCGCCTCGACGGCGGCGAGGATCAGTCCCGGGTGGGCGTCGGTCGCGGCGGCGATGACGACGCCGTCCACCCCGGCGGCCAGCACCGCCTCCGGCGAGTCCGCCACCTCGGCGCCGAACCGCGCGGCGACGGCCGCCGCGTCCGCGAACGGATCGGTGACGACGAGGGATTCGACCGGGTCCAGCCCGGCCAGCGTCTGCGCGTGGAACGCGCCGATCCTGCCGAGGCCCATGATTCCGATACGCATGGCTGATACGGCTCCTTAGCCCTAGTCGAGTCCGCCGAGGACGTTCTGGTCCCAGTCGATGACCGAGCCGGTGACCACACCGGAGCGGTCGGAGAGAAGCAGGACGACGAAATCGGCGATCTCGTCGGGCTGGCCGAGTCTGCCCATCGGCAGCTCGCGGGCGGCTTCCTCACGCCAGTCGTCCCCCGCGCCGTGGAAGGTGCGCTGGGTCGCTTCCTCGCCCTCGGTCGCGGTCCAGCCGATGTTCAGGCCGTTGATGCGGATCCGGTCCCAGCGGTGGGCATGGGCGGCATTGCGGGTCAGGCCGGCCAGGCCCGCCTTGGCTGCGACGTACGGGGCCAGGAAGGGCTGGCCGCCGTGCTCGGACGAGGTGATGATGTTGACGATCGTGCCGGGTGCCTTCCGCGCCACCATGTCGGCGACGGCCGCCTGCATGGCGAAGAACGGGCCCTTGAGGTTGATCGCGATATGCGCGTCGAACAGCTCCGGAGTGGTGTCCAGCAGCGACCCGCGGGAGGTGAGCCCCGCCGAGTTGACCAGGCAGTCGATGCGGCCGTGCGCGGCGATCACCTGCCCCACGGCGGCCTTCGCCTGTTCGGCGTCGGCCAGGTCGGCCCGTACGAACATGGCCTTGGCACCGGCGCCGGTCCCGGCGGCGGTCAGCTCGGCCACCAGGGCCTCGCCGGGTTCAGGACGTCGTCCGGTGACGGCCACGACGGCGCCCTCGCGCGCGGCAGCACGGGCGACGGCCGCGCCGACGCCCTGGCTGCCGCCGTTGACGAGGACGACTCTGTCCTCAAGAAGTGTCATGAATGATCTTTCTCCTCAGCTCGGCTGTCAGCCCGGCTCTCGGCTCGGCTCTCGCGGCGCTCGGCGCCGGCCCGAAGGGCGGCGCGGAGCGCCTCCGGGGGCCGGCCTTCGCTGACCGCGCGGCGGACGATGTCCGCCTGGGACAGCGGGGCCAGGCCGTCGACCGGCGGGTCGAGGTCGAGGTTGGTGGGGAACGGATAGCCCTCGGCGCAGGCCGAGACCACCGCCTCCAGCCAGTCCCGTCCGGCGCCTTCGGCCTTGCGCTTCAGCAGCACCGGGTAGACCGCGTTCACCATCGCCTCCCGGTTCACCGTCTCCATGGCACGGCCGAAGGCGGAGGAGACCTGGAGCAGGTTCGCCATCCGCTTGATGTCCGCGGAGCGGTTGGTCCCGGCGGCGTGGAAGAGGGCCGGGTTGAAGAACACCGCGTCGCCCTTGGCCAGCGGCAGCTGGATGTGGTTCGCCTCGAAGTACTCGTGGAACTCCGGCAGCCGCCAGGCCAGATAACCGGGCTCGTACTTCTGGGAGTGCGGCAGGTACATCGTCGGGCCGGACTCGACGGGCATGTCGCAGTGGGCGACCGCGCCCTGGAGGGTCAGCACCGGCGAGAGGCGATGGACGTGGGCGGGGTAGGCGGCCGCCACGTCGTTGGGGAGGAAGCCCAGGTGGTAGTCGCGGTGCACGGTCTGGGCGGCGCCGCCCGGGTTGACCACGTTGACCTGCGAGGTGACCTGGTAGCCGGGGCCGAGCCAGGCCGTGGAGACCAGGGCGACGATGTCGTTGGCGTAGTAGTCGGCGAACGCCTCCGGGTCGCGCAGCGCCATCTTCTCCATGGCGTTCCACACCCGGTCGTTCGCGCCGGGCCTGGCGAAGTGGTCGCCCGCCGTCGCGCCCGACGCCCGCTGGTCGGCGATCAGGGCGTTGAACGCGCCGGTGGCCCGGTCCACGACCGCCAGGTCCGGGAAGGCCTGCCGGAAGACCACGATGCCGGGACCGTCGGTAAGTGCCCGGACCAGCTCGGCCTGTACGTCCCGGCGGCCCGCCGGAGTGGCAGCGGCGGCGCGCAGCCGGTGGCTGTCGTACAGCAGGACGTTCCGCTCCGTACGAGCGGCGTACGGGTAGTCGCGCGGGTCGGTGCTCTGCTCGACCAGGGAGCGGAAGGCGTCGAGGTCGCAGTCGTTCTCGGACAGCCATGTCCGGCGGCCTGCGGTGATGAGGGACATCGGTCGTCCTCTCGAGGTTGTCGGCGACGGGTTGATGTCATTCTTGGTAACGGGAACCCCGCAATCAACCACCAGGAAGCCTTCAAAAAGCCCTCAAGGAGGCGCGACGTGCCGTCCCACCCCTACTCGATCAGGGAGATCGCCCGGCAGGCAGGACTGAGCGAGGCCACCGTCGACCGGGTACTGAACAACCGTGGCGGAGTCCGCGAGAGCACCGCACGGGAGGTGCAGCAAGCCATCACCGACCTGCACCGTCAACGGGACCAGATCCGCCTCGGCGGCCGCTCCTTCCTGATCGACATCGTGATGCAGGCACCGGAACGGTTCTCCTCCGCCGTGCAACGCGCGCTGGAAGCGGAACTGCCCGCACTGCACCCGGCCGTCATGCGCTCACGCTTCCACTTCCGCGAGACCGGCCCCGTCAGCGAGCTGGTCGGCACCCTCGACCGGCTCACCAGGAAGCGGCAGTCCCAAGGAGTGATCCTCAAGGCGCCGGACCTCCCCGAGGTCACCGCCGCCGTCGCCCGCCTCACCAATGCCGGCATCCCCGTCGTCACCCTCGTCACCGACCTTCCGGCGAGCAGCCGGCTCGCGTACGTAGGCATCGACAACCGGGCAGCCGGCGCCACCGCCGCGTACCTCGTCGGCCAGTGGCTCGGCGACCGGCCCGGCAATGTGCTCACCAGCCTCAGCAGCGGCTTCTTCCGGGGCGAGGAGGAACGCGAGATGGGCTTCCGCAGCGCCATGCGCACACTGCATCCGCAGCGCACCCTGGTCGAGATCACCGAGGGCCAGGGACTGGACGCCACCCAGCGCGAACTGGTCCTCGACGCTCTCGAACGCGATGCCGACATCCGGGCGGTCTACTCCATCGGCGGCGGCAACATCGCCACCCTGGAGGCGTTCGTGGCCCTGGACCGCGAATGCGCGGTCTTCATCGCACACGACCTCGACCACGACAACACACGCCTGCTCCACCAGCGACGGCTCTCCGCAGTACTCCACCACGACCTCCGCCAGGACATGCGCCGCGCCTGCCAGATCATCATGCAGGCCCACGGCGCCCTGCCCGCCGGCACCGCGTCCTCCCTTCCGTCAGCCATCCAGGTCGTGACCCCGTACAACCTGCCGCCGGAGGCGCCCGGCAGCACGCCGCGACCGGACCGGCCCTAGTGTCCCTCCCGGCCCTAGTGGAACTGGTTGGCCGGTACCCGGAGACCGTAGTGCTCACGGAGGGTCGTGCCTTCGTACTCCTCACGGAACAGGCCCTTGCTGCGCAGGATCGGCAGCACGTGCTCGATGAAGGTCTCCAGGCCCGAGGGCAGGGCGGGCGCCATGATGTTGAATCCGTCCGCGGCACCGCCTTCGAACCATGCGGTGATCGTGTCGGCCACCTGGTCGGGCGTACCGATGAACTCGAAGTGACCGCGTCCGCCCCCGAGTCGCGAGATGACCTGGCGGACCGTCAACTTCTCGCGTACCGCGAGTTCGATGATCAGGTCGGAGCGGCTCTGCGACCCCTCGAGCTTCGGCCGCGCGAGGATGACGTCCGGCAACGGCTCGTCGAGCTCGAACGCGGACGGCTCGGTTTCGAAAACCGCGGCCAGCTGGCGCAGCCCGTACTCCGGCACTCGCAGGTCGTCGAACTGCTTCGCCAGCGCCCGGGCCTCCTCCTCGGTCGACCCGATGTACGGGACGATTCCCGGAAGGACGATGACGCCGTCCGGGTCACGCCCCGCAGCCCTGGTCCGTGCCTTGATGTCGCCGTAGAAGTCGGCCGCGCGCTCGTACGTCTGGTGAGCGGTGAAGATCGCCTCGGCGTGCCGTGCCGCGAAGTCCCTGCCGTCCTCGGAGGATCCGGCCTGGACGAGCAGCGGGTAGCCCTGCGGCGGACGCTCGACGTTGAGGGGGCCGGCCACCGTGAAGTGCGTGCCCCGGTGGTCGAGCTTGTGGAGCCGGGCGGGGTCGGCGTAGCGCCCCGTGGTCCTGTCCGCGACGATGGCCTCGGACTCCCAGCTGTCCCACAGTGCCTTGGCGATGTGCAGGAACTCGTCGGCCCGGGCGTAGCGCCCGGCGTGGTCGGGGATGTTGTCGAGGCCGAAGTTGGCCGCCTCGTCGGCCCCGGCCGAGGTGACGATGTTCCAGCCGGCGCGGCCGGCGCTGACGTGGTCGACCGACGCGAGCCGGCGAGCGAGGTTGTACGGCTCGTTGTACGTCGACGACACGGTCGCGATGAGTCCGATCCTGCTGGTCGCCTGGGACAGAGCGGTCAGCAGCGTCAGCGGCTCGAGCTGACCCGGCGGCCGGAACTCGCCGGTGCCGGTGATCGCCGGGCCGTCCGCGAGGAACAGCGAGTCGAACGTGGCGCTCTCGGCCAGCTGAGCCAGCCTGATCCAGTGCCCCAGGTCGAAGTCGGCCCGTGGATTGCTGTCCGGGAGCCGCCACGATGCCTCGTGGTGGCCCGCCTCCATGAGGAAGGCGTTGAGGTGGAGCCGACGCGGTCTCGCGCTCATGAGTACTCTCCTTTGCGTTCCGAGGAAGCCGACCTGGCTCAGCTGACCTTGAGCTTCGAGCTGTCGTAGCCGGCCGGGAGGAGGTTGTCGGTGATCGTCGAGACGTCGACCGTCTTGGTGATCTGGCCCGCCTCCAGGAAGGCGTCGGCGAGCTTCTGCTCCGCCGCGATGTCCGACTTCTCCACCGGCGTCACCCGGGTCTCGAAGGCGGCCAGGGACGTCTTGGCATCGGCCAGGGGGATGCCCTCCTCCTGGGAGATCGCCAGCGCGTACTTGTCGGGGTGCTTGACGCCCCAGGCGAACTCGTGGGCCAGCCTCTTCAGGACGTCCGTGAGAGCCGCCCGCTTCGTCTTGTCGTTGAGCGACTTCTCACTCGCGACGTAGTAGCTGCTCGTCTGGTCGATCGGCGGGAGACCCTTCGCCAGGATCCGCGCACCGTTCTTGACGGCGATCGCCGACTGCGGGTTCCAGATCGACCAGGCGTCCACCTTGCCGGTGTTGAACGCCGTGGCGCCTGCCGCCGGGTCGAGGAAGACCAGTTTCACGTCCTTGGGGGTGAGGCCGACGCTCTTGAGGGCGTTCAGGGCCAGGCCGTGGGCCGAACTGCCCTGCGGAACGGCGATCTTCTTGCCCTTGAGGTCCGCGAGCGTCTTCAGCTTCGAGCCCTTCGGAACGATGATGTTCTCCGACGACTGGGTGGGCGTGAGCGAGCGATTGACGGCGACGACCTTGAAGCCGTACTCCTTCGCGGCACCGGTGATCGGCGGTACGTCGCCGACACTGCCCAGGTCGATGTCGCCCGACGCGGCAGCCTGCACGAGCGGCGGACCGTAGGTGAACCGGGCGAACTTCACCTTGTAGGACGCGTTGTCGAACACGCCGGTGATCTTCGCCAGGGCCTGGCTGCCGTCGCCGCCGTTGTCGCCGATGGTGAAGGTGTACTTGCTCCACTCGGGGTGACTGGCGGCGCTCGATCCACTGGTGCTCAGCGGCGCGGCGGCCTCCGACGTCGATCCGCACGCGACGAGGGTGCTCCCCAGCGCGAGCAGACCGAGGGTGCCGACGAGTCGGAAGGTTCTCCTGGACATGGGTTCTCACGTGCTTTCTGTGCTGTGGGTGGGAGAAGTCAGTGCTGGTTGGCGAGACCGAGGTCGTACAGCAGCGCGGAGCGGAGCTCCTCACGGGCGACGCTCGCCTCACGGTCTGCGGCCGAGAGCCGGACGAGGTGCGAAGTGCCGATGCGTCCGTTGCTCATGACGACGACGCGGTCCGCCAGCGCGATCGCCTCGTCGACGTCGTGGGTGACGAGCAGCATCGCCGCGTGGTGCTTGCTCCGCAGCGCCCGCACGAGGTCGTGCATGCGCAGCCGCGTGATCGCGTCGAGCGCCGCGAAAGGCTCGTCGAGCAGCACGAGTTCGGGCTCCGAGACCAGTGCACGCGCCAACGACACCCGCTGGGCCTCGCCACCGGAGAGTTCCCTGGGCCATGCCTTCTCGCGGCCCGAGAGTCCGACCTCGGCGAGCACGTCGCGGGCCCGCTGCTCCGCGTCCGGTCCGCGCAGGCCGAGGGTGACGTTGCGCAGAACCCTCTGCCACGGCAGTAGCCGGTCGCCCTGGAAGACGATCGCGCGCTTCGCCGGGACCTCCACCCGCCCTCCGTCGGGCCGGTCGAGACCGGCGAGCAGTCTCAGCAGGGTGCTCTTGCCGCAGCCGGAGGGACCCAGCAGGACCACCAGTTCCTCGTCGGCGATGGTGAGGTCCAGGTGGTCGAGGACGACCCGGTCACCGAACTGGCGGACGACCTTCTCGACGACGGCCCCGGACTGCTTGCGGGGCTGCGTGCTCTGCGTCGCAACCGTGGCGCTCATGCTGCCTCATAACTGGGGCGCCACCGCAGCAGCACCCGCTCGAGAACCCGGACGAACTGGTCGGCGAGCAGACCGAGGAGCGAGTAGATCACCAGCCCCACGAAGACCTGGTTGGTCTGGAGGTAGGTCTGCCCTTGAGTGATGAGGAAGCCGAGCCCCTTGTCCGCGTTGACCGTCTCCGCGGCGACGAGGCCCAGAACGCTGTACGCGAGCGAGAACCGGAGGCCGACCAGGAACCCCGGCAGGGATCCGGGCACCAGCACCCGCGTCACCAGGCGCCAGGTGCCCGCGCCGGTCGTCCGCGTCATCTCGATCAGACGCTGGTCGACACCCCGGATCGCGGCGAACAGATTGAGGTACATCGGGACGCCGGCACCGAACGAGATCAGGAGCACCTTGGTGAGCTCGTCGATACCGAACCACACGATCATCAGCGGCAGCACCGCCAGCAGCGGGATCGTGTTCAGGACCTGCACGACGCCGTTGAACAGATACTCGCCGCTGCGCAGCAGACCGCCGAGCACCCCGGTGACGATGCCCACCGTCAGACCGAGCGCGAGACCGATGCCGGCCCGTTGCAGCGAGATCGCCAAGTCCGGCCCGAGCACGCCCTGCTGCCACAGATCGACGGTGGACTTCACGATGGAGGTCGGTGCCGGCGCGTAGGTCGGCGACAGCACCCCGGCCTTGGAGAGGATCTCCCAGGCGATGAGGATCACGACCGGCGTCGTGTAGACCCCGAGCGGCCAGCGCAGGCGCTTGCGCAGAGTGCCCAGCAGCGTCTGGCGGCGGGTGTCGCTCGGCAGGAAGACCTCGCGCGCCGGCGCGCTCGTCGTCTCGGCAGCCGGCGGCGTGACGGCCGGCGCCGCGAGGCGGATCTCGGTCATGCCGCCACCTCCAGGACGCTGGTGTAGTGCGAGGCGTCACCGACGAGCTGCTCGCTGCGGCGGCCGTCGACGCCGACCGGCACGTCTCCCGCAACCGTCACCCGGTTGAGGCGACGCGGGTGGTCGTCGTAGTTGTCGATCGCGTAGTGCTGGGTGATCCGGTTGTCGAAGATCAGCAGCTGGCCGGGGGACCAGGTCCAGCGCAGGATGTTCTCCGGACGCGTCACGTACGACTGGAAGATGCGCAGCAGCTCGGCCGATTCGCTGCTCGACAGGCCGACGATCCGCTTGGCGAAACCGCCGATGAACAGCCCTCGCTCGCCCGTCAGCGGATGCACCCGCACGACCGGGTGCTCTGTCTCGTACGGCGTCGAGACGAAGACCCGGTCGTACTCCTTCCGCAGTTCCGTCGTGGCCGGAGGGCTCGCGTAGTCGTACTGGTTGGTGTGTACGACGCGCAGCGAGTCCGCCAGCGCGCGGAGCGGCTCGGGCAGGTCGCGGTAGGCCGCGGCCGCGTTGGCGATGAGCGTCTCGCCGCCGTACGGGGTGGTCACGATGGACCGGAGCGTGCTGACCTGCGGCGGGTTGACCACGAAGGTGACGTCCGTGTGCCACTCGTTCGCCTTGGACGTCTCACTGTCGACGGCGAGCACGTTCGTCGTACCGTCGGCGGCCGGCACGTTCGGGTGGGCGATGGTGAGCTCGCCGAACCACCCGGCCACGCGCTCCTGACCGGCGTTGTCGAGGTTCACGTTGTCGAACACGATCGCCTTGTGCTCGTTGAGGGCGTCACGCAGCGCCGTGATCGTCGAGGGGTCAGGCTGCGCAGTGAGGTCGACGCCCTCGACGACCGCGCCGATGCGACCGGTGAGCTTGCGGATGGACGGAGACATGAGGAGGGTCCCTCTCGAGGAATGGGGCGCACTGCCGCGTGCTGAGAGTTGGAGTGAACGGGTGATGGGCGCGGACGAACGGCCGCAGCGTCAGTAGCCGGTCCGGAAGCGATATTTCGGCGACCGAGAACCACGCGCGGAGCGCCCGAAGTAGGTGAAGCCACGGGGACAAGGTCGTGCGACCACCTCGGTCAGCGGATGCTGCCCAACCGCATCTGAGGGAACGTCGCTTCTTCGGCCTCAAGCCGGTCGACGACGCCACGTGTCTTCGACGACCGCGTCAGCCAAAGACCAAGGAGGAGGCGGTCAAGAGGGTGGGTACGCCGGTCCCGCGGGGAGGCACCGATGTACGGGCGGCTTCGCGCCGCTTCGCCCGGACGTACGCCTTCAGCGCACGCCGACCGCTTACCGGGTCAGCGACAACAGGACATGCTGGACACGTGCGCCAGATCGATGTGGCGCCGCCGAGTCAGGTCCACGCGCGGGTTCATGGAACGTGAGTTGAGCAGACGTGCACCTGTTCGGTCAAGAAGTTCCGAACTGATCCCGCATTGCGGACATCGGAACTTCTCCGTCTCCTCGGAATGGAGCCGCGGGGACCACCGGGCCGCCTCACACCAGGTCGCGGCTCGCGTGCTGCGACCTCGTCCTCCGGTCGCCGCCGCGTCAACACCCGATGACGGTCAGCTTACGAAACGCTTTCGGAAACACACCGGTGACATGGCGGCGCCGCGTCCCAATACTGTCCCCGTCCAGCTCAAGTCTCATTCCGCGTCTGCGGCAAGTGCCTCGCCGCGAACGGTGACGGCACCACCGCGGGCACCAAGCTCATCCTCTGGACCTGCAACGGCAAGCCCAGCCAGAAGTGGTGGTTCCGCGTGGACGGCACCATCGCCAACCGCTCCAACGGTCTCGCCATCGACGTCACCAGTTGGGGGACGGCCAACGGATCGAAGGTGCGACTGTGGACGGGCCTCGGTAACGCCACCCAGACGTGGACCCGAAGCTAGTCCCGACCAGCGGGGTGGGGGGGGGGGGGGGGGCGGGCCCCCCCCCCCCCCCCCCGCGAGGCGGCGCCGCGGGGTTTGGGGGTGTATAGCAGGAACTATA
>NZ_JBHYXC010000001.1:852580-888869 GCF_042751495.1 Streptomyces sp. NPDC059373
AGCTTGCCCCCACCGGGGGGGTGGGGCCGGTAGGTGCGGCCGCACCCTCGCCCCCTGCCATGCTCTTGCTTCCGGGTATTTTGCCCGGTTACCTTGCGTCGAAATCCGACGACGGCGTCGGTGCGTACAGGGCAGGCATCGAGTGACAGGTCAGGGCAAGGCGCATCCGGATGCGCGGTACGGACTGCTGACGAGCATCGCCAGTGAGGCGGGGGTCTCGCTCAGCACCGTCTCCAAGGTCGTGCACCGGCGTCGGGACGTCGGTGCGGCGACCCGTGCCTGGGTCGAGGAACTGCTGGCGCGACACGGCTACATCCGGCCGTGGGAGCGGGATCCGGCGATGCCGCGGCAGATCATCGCGGTGTTCCGGGACCTGTCCGGCCCGTACACACTGGAGGTCGTCCGCGGGATCGTGGACGCGGCGGGCGAGCTCGGCGTCGACGTGATCACCGGAACGACCAGCAGGCGTTCGATCTCCCAGTGGCTGGAGGAGTGCGTCGCGCTGGGTGCGGCGGGGCTGATCATCGTGATCTCGATGCTGGCCGAGGAGGACCAGCGCCGCATCGTCGAGCAACGGCTTCCGGTGGTTCTGATCGATCCGCTCAGCGCGCCGACCCTCGACATCCCGAGCATCGGGGTGACGAACTGGAACGGGGCCAGGGACGCGGTTCAGCACCTCCTGGGGCTCGGGCACACCCGGATCGGCATGGTCGCGGGCCGGTCGCACTCCCTGACCGGAGCGGCGCGCCTGCACGGCTACCGGGCCGCCCTCGAAGAGGCCGGAATCCCGTACGACCCGGCGATCGTGCGTTCGACCGACTTCGACTTCGACGAGGCGCTCGTCGCCTGCCTGCACATCCTCCGCTCGCCCCAGGCGCCCACCGCCGTCTTCGCCGCCAGCGACGCGCAGGCACTCGGCGTCCTGGAGGCCGCCCGCCGGCAAGGGCTCGGCGTCCCGGACGACCTGGCCGTCATGTCCTTCGACGACACCCTGGTCGCGGCCATGGCCTGCCCGCCACTGAGCGCGGTACGGCAGCCCTTCGAGGAGCTGGGCCACGAGGCGACCCGGGTGCTCATGCAGGTCGCCGAGGGCCGGCCGCCCGCGTCCACGCGGATCGAGCTGGCGACGAAACTCGTGCTGCGCACGTCGACGTCTGTCCCCCGCCACGTCAACACCCCGTAACGGCCGTCGCGCGAAACCCTTTCGACGGCGTGACCGGGTCGGCGCGTACCGTCACTCAGCGGACCATCTACACCTCCGTCACGGTCACGCCGCTCCGGGACCGACCTCCCACACCCGTCGGCCGGAGACCTGGAACGTCTCCGGCCGACAACCGCACTCAGGGGGTGACCGCGGCTTCGATCACGGCGGCTGCGGGCAGCGCGCGGCCTTCGCGGAAGGCCGATGTGATCACCTGGCCTCCGACCGGCATCCCTGCGGCGAATCCATCCGTGGTGGCGGCTGCAGCATCGCCACCAACAGCGCGCAGCTGCTGGTACGTCGGCTTCGCCATCCCCTGGGGGGAGGGCGGGGCTGCCTCGCTCGGCGGACGACGTGTCCTAGGCTCGCGGCATGGCGCGTACCAGGCTTTACCGCAGCGGCGACCTCGTCCTCGAGGACTTTCCCGTCGACGACATCTCCGAGCACCTGGGCGATCCGTCAGCGGTGGTGTGGCTGGACCTGTACCGGCCCGAGTCGGCCGAATTCGCCATGGTCGGCGAGGAGTTCGGGATCCACCAACTGGCCATCGAAGACGCCCGGCACCAGGGTCAGCGGCCGAAGCTCGACCGCTACCGCACCCATGAGTTCCTCAGCGCCTATGCCGTCTCCGTCGCCGCGGACAGTGCGGAACTGTCCACCCACGAGATCGCCGTATTCCTCACCCGCCAGGCACTGATCACCATCCGCCAGGACGACCGTTTCCCCATCGATGACGTCGTCGCCCGCTGGGACCAGAGCCCGGACCTGGCCGGGCACGGGGTCGGCTTCCTGCTGCACGGCCTGCTGGACCAGGTCGTCGACGGGCACTTCGACGCGGTACAGGCACTCGACGACCGCGTCGAAGAGCTGGAGGGACTGCTCTTCGAGGAAGGACGCCAGCAGATCAGGACCGTGCACCGTCGGCTGTACACCCTGCGCAAGTCCCTGGTCCGCCTCCGCCGCGTGGTGCTTCCGATGCGCGAGGTGGTCAACACCCTCATGCGCCCCGGCATGAACGTGGTCACCGACCCCCTCGTGCCGTACTACCAGGACGTCTACGACCACGTTCTGCGCGCCGGCGAACAGACCGAGTCGCTGCGGGACTTGCTCGAATCGGCCATGGAGACGAATCTGTCGGCCCAGTCCAACCGGATGAACCTGATCATGAAGAAGGTCACCAGCTGGGCCGCGATCATCGCCGTGCCCACGGCGATCACCGGCTTCTACGGGCAGAACCTGCCGTATCCCGGCTTCAGTCACGAATCGGGCTTCATCGCTTCCAGCGCCGCCATCGTGTGTCTCTCCGTGCTGCTGTACGTCGTCTTCAAGCGCAAGGACTGGCTCTGACGGCCGCAGGTCAAGCGGTGCTGTCCGGAATTGCCGTGTAAACATCCTGGTTGCCCCCTTCCAGGCCGACCACGGGACCGGCCGCAGGACTATGCTGCTGTACGGACGTCCCAGACCCCGGCGGCCAGCTGCTGCTTGGCGCGCACACTGCAGGGAGCGGATCATCTCGTCCGTTCGCCCAGGCGCCCCCGAGGGGAACCGGCTGGGTCCTACGCCCCGGAACACCGGCTGCTGGATCGGTCATTCACCTGCCACCCGACACTGCGACCGCACCGGAAAGCCCGGCCGGTCCCGTGAACCGAGGCATGATGCCCACGACCGTCCCAACCACTCTGAACGTCCTGCGGCACGACTGCCGCAATCATGCGCTGATCACCCTGTCCGGTGAGATCGACCTGGACACGGCGCACCTGGTCCGCGCGACGCTGGAGCGATGCCTGCACGACGGCATCCGCGCCATCGACGTCGACCTCACCGACGTCACCTTCTGCGACTGCAGCGGCCTGAATGCCTTCCTCTACGCGTCGCTGCGCACCGCCGGAGCCGGCGGCTACCTGCGCCTTCACTACCCGAGTCCGGCGGTGGAGCAGCTCTTCGCCGTCACCGGCAGCGGGTCCCTCTTCCTCAGCGTTCCGGACCCGCACACCGGGACCTCGCCGACCCCGCAATGGCCCTCCCCTTTCCATGAGACGGGAGACCCGCTCGCCTGGATCGCGCCCGCTCTCAGTGGGGGTGCGGTGTGGTAGTCCGGCCCCCCTCCGGCCGGCCAGGGATATCCGGGGACCGCGAACCGCCCGCCAGGCGCACCGTGCGCCTGCGCGAGCTGAACCGCTGGCAGGCCGAGGACCTGCGGGAGGACCTGGCGGACCTGTACGTGGAGTCCTGTGCCACGGCGCCCGGTTGGGAGCATCGCGGCAGGGAGGACTTTTTCCACCGTCTGGCGGGCGACTTCCGGCACCCGGGGTTCGCCATGCTGGTCGCGGAATCGCCGGTGCTGGTCGGGTGCGCGTTCGGATTCCCCGTGCGGCGTGACGGCTCCTGGTGGCGCGGCTTCCACGGAACACTCCCGCAGAACGTTGAGCAACTCACCGCCTCCGGACAGGTCTTCGCGATCACCGGAATCGCGGTGCACCCGTCCGAGCGCAACCACGGCCTCACCGGCCGCCTGCAACAACGGCTGTTCACCGACCACAAGGCGAAGCTCGGCGCCACCCTGGTGGACCAGGCCAACCGCACGGCCTTCACCGCGTTCCGGTCCTGGGGATGGCGGGAGATCGGCGAGGTCCGCAGGCCGCCGGGGCACGCGGTGCTACGGGCGCTGGTCCTTCCCGTCGGGGAACCGACGGCGGCGAAGCCGGGCATCCCCGCTCGCCACGGCGGAGACTGAGCAACCGCGGAGGATCGGGGATGAGCCGGCTGGATCACCGGGTGACCGACCGGGCAGCAGGTGGGCACCGGCCTGGTGGTCCGATCATCCGCGACCGCAAGCCCCGGCGCATCGCACCGCTGCAGCCGGGAGCACCCGTCCCGGACAGCCCCACCAGCGACCCCGGCCCCAGGCCCGGAAAGCACCAGTATTCCCGGTTCGTTGACAGGCGCCGGTATCCGGCGTTCACTGACGAGTACGGCGTAGGGCGATGACGCTCCGGACTGTCCGGGCGACGCGCCCCATTCCGACTCGCCCGGACCCCGCGGAATACAGGGAGTCTCCCTGTGACGTGTGGAGGCCCGGTCATGATCCTCTGGATTCTTCTCCTACTGCTGGCCCTGGTTCTGTTCGGGTTCGGCTTCACCACGCACATGCTCTGGATCGCCGCGGCCGTACTCCTGGTCGTCTGGGTCTTCGGCTTCAGCCGCCACCGCCGGAGCCACTGACCGACCCCGGCAGACGAGACGAGAGAAGGACAGCTCATGAGCCTTGGAACGAAGCTCAAGGACAAGACGCAGGTACTGACGGGCAGGATCAAGGAAGGCATCGGCCGAACGACCGGCAACAGGCGGCTGAAGAGAGAAGGCAGGACCGACCGGGTCACCGGAAACCTGAAGCAGTCCGCCGCGAAGGCCAAGAACGCTTTCAAGCGGTGACCACGGCCGCCTGCCGGGTGGCACCCGAATGACGTGGGTGCCACCCGGCAGGCGTCTGCAAATGCTCCGGTCACCACCTCCACGGCGATCCGGCCCGTACCTCTCGAGTACGCCTGTCCACCGGCGGCGCCCGCCTGGCCGGTGACGGGCATCAGCCGCCGCAGCAACGCATCGCGGGCGACCCCGGGCAACCGCTCACAGGCGGCGCCAGCGCGCCGACGCGAAGGAGAAGCCGCCGAAGAGAATCAGTCCGACGGCGATGGCGACCAGCAGCCACGGACCCGCCGGGGTGTGGGCGAAGCTGCGGAGCGTCGCGTCCATGCCCTTGGCCTGGTGCGGGTCGAAACGGACGGCCGCCACCAGCGCGAAGACCCCCACCCCGGCGAACACGATTCCGCGCGCCACGCCGCCACCCACGCCCAGGCCGGTGACCACCTCCCGCGTGCGGTGGCTCATCGCGGCCGTGTCCAACTGCTTGAGGAAGCGCCGCATCGCCGCCCGTGCGCCGAGCACCACGCCGACGCCGATCAGGACGCAACCCGCGAGACCCACCAACACCCGGCCACCCGGCAGCTTCAGTGCTGATGCCGTCCAGTCCTGCGACTTCGCATCACCGCTGGAGCCCCCGCCGCTGCCGGCGGCAAAGACGGCGGTTCCCCAGCAGACCGAGGCGTAGAAGACCGCCCGGCCACCGTCCAGCAGCCGCGAACCGGCCTTTCGCCGAGGTCCGTTGGTCATCAGGGCCCGGGCGCCCCGCCAGATCGCCATGCAGCCGAAACCGACTACCAGTGCCCACAGCATCACGTTCCCGAAGGGCTGCGCAGCGACCTGGTCCAGCGCGCCCTGGCGGTCCGCCTGCTCACCGCCGCTCCCCAGAGCGATCTGGACGGCCAGCACGCCGATCAGGGTGTACACGATGCCCCGTGCCACGAAGCCGGCCCGCCCGGTGGCGGTCAGCGCCTCTTTCCCCTGCGACTTTCCCGTTGAGGGGCGCCGGCCAGTGGGCCTCGCGGTCCGGCGGCCCCACCTGTGCGTGTGAGACGACGTCATGATGCCTTCCCTGGAGATACGGGCGCGCAGTACGCAGCCCATACGCTCGTCTGCCCCGGGCCGAAGGTTCGATGTGCGCTGCCAGGGCGCGACGGGAGCAGAGGAACTCCCGCTCCCGGATCTCGTACGGTTACGAGCCGGCCGGCGAGGCGGCACGGTCAGGCGATCCCCGTGCCGCGCAGCAGCAGCAACGCCACGTCCACCACCGCCACGGCGACCGCTGCCGCGAACGCCAACCGCTCCCAGCGGCGTCCCAGCACCGTCCCCGCCACCGCGACCAGTGCGGTCACCACGAGTGCCGCCACGCCCCACCCGCCGGGTGGTCCGGCGGGCCCCAGCACCAGAGCCGCGGACGCGGCAACGAGCGGCACCGGCAGCAGCAGCCGCGCGCGGTTCGGCCCCAGCCGGTGCGGCCATCCCCGGATGCCCGTCGCCAGATCGCCGCGGATGTCCGGCAGTACGTCGCCCAGATGGGCGCCGACCCCTACCAGCGCCCCCGCGGTGACGACCCACCAGACCGGCCACGGATGCCCGGGCAGGCCCAGCGCCACGAACGCCGGGAGGGCGGCGAAACCCACCGCGTAGGGCGCCCAGGACCACGCCGTCGCCTTGAGCCGCAGGTCGTACGCCCACGCGGCCGCCACCCCGGCCAGGTGAACGGCGCCCGCCCACAGGCCACAGGCGAACGACAGCGGAACGCACAGCACCAGCGCGGCATACGCGGCCACCCACACCTCCGTCACGCCGACCGTGCCGTCGACGACGGGCTTGCCACGGCGGCCCGCGGCGATGTCCCGGCGTGCGTCGAACGCGTCGTTGCACCAGCCGACGGACAACTGCCCGGTGAGAACGGCGGCGCCGGTCAGCACACAGCCGCCGGCGCTCTGACCGGCGGTCACGGCCAGAGCGACCATCAGGACGGTGACCGCCACGACAGGCCCTGGGTGGCACGACCCGGCCAGGCCGCCCACCCGCCCGGCCAACCGCATGGCCGCGCCACCGGCCGTTGACTGCTCAGGAGTGCCCACCCGGCCGATCGTAGGCGCCCGGCCCCACCCGGCTGGAGCACCGCGCCCCCGGGACGAACGGCCGGACGGGCGATCAAGGGTGTCGAAGCCCCGGACCGGGGAACACGTGCAAAGCAAGTCAGCCCAGTGCAGGAACCAGACGGGAACCGAATGACCCGGATCGCAGCTGTTCACGGTGCCCTCGCGCCGTATCGTCACGCCCAGCACGAGATCACGGACATGGTGGCCCGCACCTGCCTGCCGGAGGGCACCGACCGCCGGGTCCTGGACCGGCTGCACCGCAGCGCGAAGGTCAGCTCCCGCCACATGACGCTGCCGCTCGAACAGTACGAGAAACTGGACGGATTCGGCGCCGCCAACGACGTCTTCATCGACGCCGCCACCGACCTGGGCGCCAAGGCCGTCCGGGGCGCTCTGCACGCCGCCGGCCTGACCGCCTCCGACGTGGACCTGCTGATGTTCACCTCCGTCACCGGCATCGCCACCCCCTCGATCGACGCACGGCTGGCCGGCCGCCTCGGACTGCGGCCGGACGTCAAAAGGCTGCCCATGTTCGGCCTCGGCTGTGCCGGCGGCGCCGCCGGCCTGGCCCGCATGCACGACTACCTGCTGGGCCGGCCCGACCACGTGGCGGTGCTGCTGTCGGTCGAACTGTGCTCGCTCACCTTCCAGCGCAACGACGCCTCCATGGCCAACCTGGTCGCCACCGGGCTGTTCGGCGACGGCGCCGCCGCGGTCGTCGCGTGTGGCGCGGACCGTCCAGGCCGCCCGGACGAGACCGCCGGCCCGACGATCGTGGACACCCGCAGCCACCTGTATCCGGACACCGGGGGCGTCATGGGCTGGGAAATCAAGAACACCGGCTTCCAGGTCGTCCTCGACCCGCAGGTCCCCGATGTCGTACGCCGTTACCTCGCCGATGACGTCGAAGGGTTCCTCGGCGACCACGGGCTGAAGCCGAAGGACGTGACCGCCTGGGTGTGCCACCCCGGCGGCCCCAAGGTCCTGGAGGCCGTCACCGAGGCCCTCGACCTGCCCGACGACGCACTCGATGTGACCTGGCGTCACCTGGCCGACGTGGGCAACCTCTCCTCGTCGTCGGTGCTCCACGTGCTGCACGACACCCTGGCCGAACGCCGCCCGCCGCCGGGCACGCCGGGTGTGCTGCTGGCGATGGGGCCCGGCTTTGCTTGCGAACTCGTTCTGCTGCGCTGGTAGTTCGAACCCGTCAAAGGACATAGGACAAAGGACACATGATCTGGTACGGACTGCTGGTGGCCGCCGTCGCCGGCGAGCGCGTCGCCGAACTCGTCGTCGCCCGCCGTAACGAGCGGTGGAGCAGCGCCCGCGGCGCGACCATGACCGGGCAGGGCCACTACCCGGCGATGGTCGCCCTCCACACCGGCCTGCTGGCCGGCTGCCTGGCCGAGGTCTGGCTGGCCGACCGGCCCTTCGTACCCGCCCTGGCCTGGCCGATGCTGGCCGTACTGGCGGCCGCCCAGGCGCTGCGGTGGTGGTGCATCCGCACCCTGGGACCCCGCTGGAACACCCGGGTGATCGTCGTACCCGGCCTGCCGCTGGTGACGGACGGCCCCTACCGGTGGCGGTGGCTGCGGCATCCGAACTATGTCGCCGTCGTCGCCGAGGGCGTGGCCCTGCCCCTGGTACACACCGCCTGGGTCACCGCGGCCGTGTTCACGGTCCTCAACGCCGCCCTGCTCACCGTGCGCATCCGCTGCGAGAACCGGGCGCTGGCCGCCGCGGCCATGCCCTCGTGATCGACGTCCTGGTGGCCGGCGGCGGGCCCGCCGGCCTGGCCGCCGCCATCCATGCCGCGCTCGCCGGCCTGGAGGCCGTCGTCGTCGAACCCCGGACCACGCCCGTGGACAAGGCCTGCGGAGAAGGCATCATGCCCGGCGGTGTCACCGCGCTGCGAGCACTGGGCGTCGAGGTCACCGGCCGCGAACTGCGCGGCATCCGCTACGTGGATGGCGCCGCCCGCGCCGAGGCGCCTTTCCGCGGCCGTGGCGGGCTGGGGATCCGCCGTACGGCGCTGCACTCCGCACTGCACCAGCGCGCCGTCGCCCTCGGCGTGCGGATGCTGCCCGGCAAGGTCGGCGAGGTACACCAGAACGCCGACACCGTCACCGCCGCCGGCACCACGGCACGTTGGCTGATCGCCGCCGACGGCCTGCACTCCCCGCTGCGCCGCAGCCTCGGGCTGGAACCGCCTGGCCGCCCCCACGGCCGCTACGGACTGCGCCGGCACTACCGCCTCGAGCCGTGGACGGACTTCGTGGAGGTGCACTGGTCCGCGCACGGCGAGGCCTACGTGACACCCGTCGGCGATGACCTGGTGGGCGTCGCCGTCCTCAGCCGCGTACGCCGCGGGTACGACGAGCACCTGGCCGACTTCCCGACCCTCGCGGCGTCGCTGCGCGGCCCGGCCGCGACCCCCGTGCGCGGCGCCGGACCGCTGCGGCAGCGAGTACGCCGCCGGGTCGCAGGGCGCGTCCTGCTCGTCGGCGACGCGGCGGGCTACATGGACGCCCTCACCGGTGAGGGCATCGCCCTCGCGCTGGCGACGGCCGGGGCCGCCATCCGCTGCCTGGCCTCCGGCCGCCCGTCCGACTACGAGCGCGCCTGGGCCCGGCTGACCCGGCGCCACCGTCTCCTGACCGGCGCCCTGCTGACCGCGAGCCGCCACCCACGCACCGCCCGCCTCATCGTCCCCGCGGCGTCCCGCATGCCCCCGGTGTTCTCGGCCGCGGTCCACGCACTGCAGTAGCGGCGGGAGTGCGCGGGCGCTCCACAGGTGCCGTGACCTGCTGTTTGTACCGTCCATTCGGTCAGAACGACACCTGGCACCACAAGCCGCTGTTCAGCGAGATCGTGCACCCGGCTCACAAGGCGGGGCCGGCCGGTGCCTCGGTCCTCCGCGGCATCGAGGGCTTCGGCGCCACCCGCGCGCAGCGGCCGACCGTTATCCGGAGGAGGCCCAGCACTCCTTCCTGCAGCTCGCCGGGTGCCTGGAGCAACCGGGCGGCCCATTCCACCCGGCGCGCCCACCCGGGCGGCCCGGGGTAGCGTCAACACCGTGCTGCGTGTCACCGACGCCCGGACCGGCCGCTTGACGGGGATTCCCGCCCCGTACCAGCGGCTGCTCAGGATGAGCGTCAGTCTGCCCTGCGCCGGCCGGAAAGTCGGGCTTTCGGATGTGCGCGCGCTTCTGGTCGGGGACGTACTGCTGCGCACGGTGGAGTCGGACGGCCTGCAGGTGGTCCACGCACTCGGGTTCCCGGATCTGCCCCCCGAACAGACCAGGGCACTTGGACGTGCCATCACGGCTCTGGGCATCCACCCGCCCGCTGCGGAACCCGGCGGCGAGGCCGATGTCCAGGTCTTCGGCCATGGGGACGGGCGGCGGGGTGCCAGGGCGAGTGTGTGGATGGAGGTGGGCCGGGTTCACGCCGGAGGCCTTGGCGAACCGGACGTGGACAGCGACGGGGCCCTTCGGTGGTTGCTCGATGGAAGCAGTGTCGATCCGCTGGCCGTCCGGTTGGCACTGCTCACCCATGCGTACGGCACGTCGATGTGCCGCTCCCCGGACAAGACGGTCGTCGACGCCGAACGGACGTTGTCGCGCTGGCGGCGTCGCGTTGCCGACTGGGCCCGGGCGCCGTCCAAACCGATCCCCGATGACGTCCGCTTCCCTGTCCGTGCCGCTCTCGCGGAAGACCTGGAAACTGCTGGACTGGTGCGCATCCTGCGGAGGGTCGAGGAGGATGCGGACGTGCTGGACGGCGCGAAATTCGAGACCTTCGTGTACGTGGACCGCGTCCTTGGTCTGGAGTTGGCGTGCGAGGTGGGCCGTGTATAGCTCCCTGCAGGGGACGCGTGGGGAGCACGGGGCGTCATGATGGCACCCGGTCCACGTCGCCTGATCGTGCTGCGACATGCCAAGTCGGCCTGGCCCGACGTGGATGACCACGAGCGGCCGCTCGGCCCTCGGGGGCTGAGAGACGCCCCGGCCGCTGGACGGTGGCTCCGCGACAATGACTGTGTACCCGATCTCGCGATCTGCTCCACGGCCCGCCGCACCCGCGAGACCTGGGACCTGGTGGCCGCGGAGCTCGGGGCCACCCCGCCGGCAGTCTTCGACGAGCGGGTGTACGAGGCGAGCGCCGCCGCTCTGCTCGATGTCGTACGACAAGCGCCGGACCGGCCGCGGACGCTGCTCCTGGTCGGCCACCAGCCGGGGGTGCAGCAGCTGGTGCTGACAGTGGCGGGCGAGGCGGACGGCGATGCTCTGGTCCGGGCCGGGGAGAAGTTCCCGACGTCCGCGACCGCCGTGCTGGCACTGCCGGGTACCTGGGCTGATCTCGCTCCAGGCGCCGCTGTCCTCACCGATTTCGCCGTGCCGCGCGGTCGGAAGGGGTGATCGGCGCGGGGCGAGGCCGTCGGGGCAGCAAGGTCGGCTCGCCGACGATGACCAGGGTGTCCAGCTGGTCGCCGTCGCGACCCTGGGTTCCGTCGATGTACCCGTGTACGGCCGGGTACTTGGTTGAGGTGAACAACAGCCGGTCCAGCCGGACCCACTGTGGCGGGGCGGGCAGCCCGGCGTAGACGCGTCCGTCCAGAACCCCAAAGATGTCGATAACACCCATAACGTAATGATTCGGTTACTGTCAGTCGCGTGCCGCAGGATGTGGAGACGGGGTCGCGACGGCGCAGCTGCCTGGTTGCCTTGCTCGTGGGCCTGGCCCTCGTCGCCGCGGCCCATGTGCTCGCCTGCGCCGTCGACGGCCCGAGGGGCCACCACGGTCTGGCCACCGTCTCTGCACCGGCCACTGTCGTCCAGGGCACGGACTGTCCTGGAGAAAGCGCGGCGCACGGCCACGGACCGGGTGACGACCATGACTGCTGCTGCCCGGCGGGGCATGTGTGTTACGGCCCCTTGCGCAGCGAGCCGGTCTCCCTCCTCATGCTGCTGCTCGGTCTCGCCGCCCTGGGCTGGGCCGTGCCGTACGAGCAGCGTGTCCGCCTTGGCGCCGGTGGCCGCCGAGCCGGTGCGCCACCGCCCTGGCCCGGCCTCCAACTGCTTCGACTGGTCTGCGTCAGCCGTACGTGAGACGGCCCCGCCCACGCCGCCGTGCCTCGCGGCCGGGTGGGCGTGCCGCCCGTATGCGTACCGCACCTGACCGACGGCCCCGGCGGGGCCGTGGAAGGACCAAGCCATGACCACCGCTCTGCGCGGAATTTCCACCCATGACGTACGAGCCTTCGTCGCCGCTCACGAACTGCCCGAACCGGCCGGGACCCCCTGCCGCTCGCCTGCCGGAATGGTGGGCAACACCCCCGTGCTGTGGATCGGCGAGCCCTTCAACCCGGCCGGGCGCGGCTTCTGGGCGAAGTTGGAGGGCGCCAACCCCGGCGGCATCAAGGACCGGCCGGGACTGCACATGGTCGCCGCCGCCCGGTCCCGGGGCGAACTCGCCCCGGGGGCACCGATCGTGGAGTCGACCAGTGGCACGCTGGGCCTCGGGCTGGCGCTGGCCGGCATCACGTACGGCCATCCGGTGACCCTGGTCGCGGACCCCGGGCTGGAGCCGTTGATGGTGCACCAGCTCCAGGCGTACGGCGCCCGGGTGGAGGTGGTGGCGGAGCCGCATCCGGCCGGAGGCTGGCAGCAGGCACGCCGGGACCGGGTCCGCGCACTGCTGGACCGGCAGCCGGGGGCGTGGTGCCCGGACCAGTATCACAACCCGGACAACCCGGCCGCGTACGCCGCTCTCGGGCTCGAACTGGCTGTCCAGCTCGGCCAGGTGGACATCCTGGTCGCGGCGGTCGGTACCGGCGGGCACTCGGCGGGAATCGCCCGGGCGCTGCGCGCCTTCTCCCCCGGGTTGCGGCTGGCCGGCGTCGACTCGGTCCGCTCCACCGTCTTCGGCCAGCCCGCCGGGCCCCGGCTGATGCGCGGCCTCGGCAGCAGCATCCACCCCCGCAACGTCGACCACGCCGCCTTCGACGAGGCCCACTGGGTCGCCCCGCACGAAGCGGTGTGGGCGGCGCGCCGACTGGCCCGGCACCACTACGCGAGCGGCGGCTGGAGCGTCGGCGCCGTCGCACTGGTCGCCGGCTGGCTGGCCCGTACGCATCCGCCGGCCACCCGGATCGCGGCGGTCTTCCCCGACGGGATCCACCGCTACTGGAACACCGTCTACAGCGACGACTACTGCCGCACCCACGACCTGTTCGGAGAGCGGCCCTCCGACGACCCCGACGAGATCACCCACCCCGCCGAGCGGGTGGTGGAGCGCTGGACCCGCTGCCTGAACCTCACGGGAGGTGCGCGGTGAAGCACCTCACCCGGCAGTTCCGCTCCTTCGACGGCAGCGTACGGCTGCTGATGGTCCAGCAGTTCACCATCAACACCGCCTTCTACATGCTCATGCCCTACCTCGCCGTCCATCTCGCGGACGGCCTGGGCATGGCCGCCTGGGCGGTCGGCCTGGTCCTCGGGGTGCGCAACTTCTCCCAGCAGGGCATGTTCCTGCTCGGCGGCACGCTGGCCGACCGCCTCGGCTGCAAGCGCATGATCGTCGCCGGGTGCGTGCTGCGAACGGCCGGCTTCGGCCTGCTCGGCTTCGTCCAGACCCTGCCCGCGCTGATCGTCGCCTCCGCGATGACCGGTTTCGCCGGGGCATTGTTCAACCCGGCGGTACGGGCCCATCTGGCGCGCGAGGCGGGCGAGCGACGGGTGGAGGCGTTCGCCCTGTTCAACGTCTTCTACCAGGTGGGCATGCTCGTCGGACCGCTGATCGGACTGGCGCTGATCGCCCTCGACTTCCGGGCGGTGTGTACCGTCGCCGCGCTGCTCTTCCTCGGCCTGACGGTGGTGCAGATCCGGGCGCTGCCCGACCGGCGCGACGCCGAGCCCGCCCGCGCCGGGGTCCGCGGCGTGCTCGCCGACTGGCGGACGGTCGTGGCCAACCGGCCGTTTCTGCTCTTCTCCGCAGCCATGATCGGCTCGTACGTCTTGTCCTTCCAGATCTACCTCGCGTTGCCCCTCCAGGCCCACCGCGCCGCACCCGGCAGCGGCGACGGCGTCACCACCGTGCTCTTCGCGGTCTCCGCGGGCGTGGCAGCCGCCGGACAGCTGCGCATCACCGCATGGGCCCGCGACCGCTGGTCCCCGCAGCGAGCCATCGTCTACGGAATCGCCCTGATGGGCGGCTCCTTCACCCCGCTGCTGCTCGCCGGCACGCCACCACATGGCGGCGGCCTGATCCCCCGTACGGTCGCGCTGGCCCCTCTGCTCCTGGCCACGGGACTGCTGGCGCTCGGCACCGCCCTGGTCTACCCCTTCGAGATGGACACCGTCGTCTCGCTGTCGGGCGGCCGGCTGGTCGCCACCCACTACGGCCTGTACAACACCGTCTCCGGCCTCGGCATCACCCTCGGCAACCTGGCCATCGGGGCCGTGTGGGATGCCTCAGCCGACCAACCCCGGCTGCCCTGGCTGGCGCTGAGCGCGGTGGGCGCGTGCTGCGCGGCCGCGGTCGCGGCTCTCGTACGGACCGGGCGCCTGGGAGCGCCAGAGCTGCGGCCCGCACGAGTCTCTCTGCGCGTGGCCGATCGTCAAGCCCCTCCGTGACGGCGGTGCGGGTGGTGACGGGGGTGGTGTTCCCGCACTGCCGCCTCCCCCTCCGCGGAGGACGGGCAGACCGCTTCGGCCCGGGGGTGCAATCCCGCCAGCGTGACGGTGACGAGTCGGTTGACCGCGGCCTCGGACGGCAGGCTGCCGGCTGCCGCGAGGGCGTGGAGGCAGTAGGTCGCGAGTTCGTCAGGCGCGACATCATTCCGGAGGGTGCCGGACTCCGCCCCCTTGGCCAGCAGGTCCCGGATCATGTCGCGGAGCTGCTGATGTGCACGGGCGACATGGTCGCCCCGATGCAGGAAGACCCCGAGGTCGGTGCCGTGGTGTCCGTGGTGCTCGTGGGAGATGAGCGCGTAGGCCCGTAGCACTGCTTCGAGTTGCTCGCCGGCGTCCCCGGCCTGGTCGCGGACTTCGACGAGGTGGGCGAGGCGCCCGAGGCGGATGCCGAACCGGTGGGAGTAAGAGGCGGCTCGCGGGGTGGCCGTACATCCGTGGCGCGCGATCGGTGCCCTGAGCAGTCCCCACTGGACCCCGGACTGACCTTCCGCGAGCACGTTCCAGGTGGGGCACGTGCGCCCCGTGACCGAACTCCTCAAGCGGTCCGACCTGCTCAGGGTGAGGGCGTGAAGCCGGCGGAACGGTCGAGGTGGAACGGGGAGCCTGCAGCCGTTGGGGTCCAACCCTCGCGAAGGGCCAGTTCGATGGCGTAGCGTCGATACCCGCCATCGTGGCCTCGCCTGGCACCCGCGCAGTAATCAGACCACCCCGTCCTGGACGGAAGTCCGCGCGCCGTGCCGCAACAAGGCGGCGGCCGTGCTCCGTGCGGCTCACACGGCCGACCGCCTCGCGCGACGGAGTCGGCGTCAGCCGGTGAAGGCCGTGACGCCGCCAGGGGTGCCGAGCCCGGACGGGCCGTCGTAGCCGGTACCGGCGGTGCACAGGTACGAGCCGGAGCAGCTGCCGTTGGAGCCGCTGGTCACGTCGTAGAGCGAAGAGGTGTGCGCGTACGGGAAGGACGCCGGGTAGGAGCCGGAGGACGGGGTGCCCGCCAGCGCGTAGACGGAGGCGATGATCGGGGACGAGGCGCTGGTGCCGCCGAAGACCATCCAGCCGGTGCCGACGCGGTACGTGTCGTACACGGCGACACCGGTGTTCGGGTCGGCGACCGCCGAGACGTCGGCGACGGTGCGCTTGGAGCAGCCGCTGTCGGACTGCCAGGTGGGCTTGGCGTCGTACGAGGAGCAGCCGGAACCGGCGCCGCTCCACACCGTCTCCGTCCAGCCACGGGTGTTGGACGCGGTCTTCAGGGAGGTGCCGCCGACCGCCGTCACGTACTTGGATGCGGCGGGGTACTCGGTGCCGTAGCCGTTGTCGCCGGAACTGACGGTTATGGCGACGCCCGGATGGTTGAAGTAGGCGCTGTCGTAGGTGGCGTCGGAGGAGGACTCACTGCCGCCGTAGCTGTTGGACACGTACTTCGCGCCCAGCGACACGGCGGTGTTCACCGCGGTGCCGAGGTTGGCCATCGTCGCCGACTTGGCCTCGACCAGCAGGATGTTGCAGTTGGGGCAGGCCGCGCTGACCATGTCGAGGTCGAGGGATATCTCCTCGGCCCAGCCGCCGTCGCCGCGCGGGAGGCTGGTGCCGCCCGTCTGGCCGACCTTCTTGAAGCAGCCGTTGGCGGTGGTACAGGCAGGCAGACCGTACTGGGCGCGGTAGACGGCCAGGTCGGACTCGGCGTTGGGGTCGTCGTAAGCGTCGACGATCGCCACCGTCCGGCCGGATCCCGCGGTGGACGACGGCAGGTTGTAGGCGCTCTGCAGGTCGCTCGGGCCGAGGCCGGACGGCGTGGCCGCCGCGCTCACCTTGCCGTCCGTGCTGACGGCCGCGGTGAGGCCGCTGGTGACGTGCAGGGCGTTGCACGCCATGACGTGTGCCTTCGTGGGAAGGGCGCAGGAGCGCTCGGTCCGCACGTTGTGGGACGCGGCGTCGGCCGGCGCGGCGACCGCGAGACCGGACGCGGCCAGTGCGGTGGCTGCGACAAACGAGAGCGCGGCGCGGCGGAGCACCGGGGTGAGGGATCTACGCAACGTACTGCCTCCTGAAGCTGGTTGAACCAAGGGGCCGTGCGGGGCGGGTGCGGTCGCAGGCGGGCAGGGATGGCCTGTCCGCCTGGTCACGGCGGTCGAGCGTGGATCAAGGGATCGGCGGTGAACCTAATGTGACGAGCGCACGCCAACAAGAAGTCTGTGAAGCCTCTACCTGCGCTTTGCCGACGCGAGCAGCTTCCGTGGCCGGAAAATGGCGCAAAGATTAGGCCAGGCGCCGCATGAGAGGGGAATCGGATGGGTTGCACCATTTCTGTGCGCCACCTGTGCATCACCTTTGTGGAGGCTTGGGGGTCCATGTGGGCGGCAACCGACGGTCGTCACGGATCCTGCTGACGCCCTGGGCCCGCCACGAAGGTCAGTTGGGACCAGCGAGGCAAACGCAGACGATGGCGCAGGTCATGCGCTCAGCTCCAGCCGGACTCTGATGGCACTCGGTGAGCGGGGCGCCGTCGGAAGAATCTTGAGAAATTCGTCGCGAAGGCGTGACACGGACGGGGACTCCGACGCTGATGCTCGTGTGACGAAGCTGTGGACGTCCCGACATACCGCCCGGCGAGCGGCCCGATGGCCGTCAGCCGGCCGTTTGTCGTCCCTGAGCCCGAGGTTGGGCCGCGGATACCGGAGACAGGAGAGTTATGCGCCACCAGGACCGCCATCCCAGGGTGTGTGACACCCGGTATGGGGCTCTGGTGCGTGGTGAACGATCTTCTCCTCGCCGTCCTACTCGGGCTGATGGCGATCGGTCTGTCGCTCGTGCTGTGGTCGGCGATGGTGCGCGTGTCGCCGCGGTGCCGTGCGTTGTACGCGGAGCGGGAGGCGCGGGAGGTCCTGCGGCGGCGGTACGTGGCCGGGGAGATCGACTGTGGCGAGTTCTGGCAGCGGCTGTCGCGGTTCCCGGAGGAATAACGCGGTGCTCGGATGGTGTTCGGGTGGCCCGTGCGGGCCGGTGGACGGGGATGTGACGGGCTCGTACGGTCCGGCACCGAAGCCCACCGCTTCCGACCGGATTCCGGCCCGGTTCCCCGCCCGGCGTCGGGATGCCGCATCATGTCGCGGGTGCGCAGAGCAGAAGAATTCGGTGTGAGTGACAACAAACCACCGCCCTTGTCCGGACATCCGGCGGGGCCGGAGGGCTTGTCGGCGGCGGTGAGCGCGGCGCAGGACGGGGACGCAGAGGCGTTCCGGTCGGTGTTCCGGGCGCTCCAACCCGGACTGCTGCGGTACTTGTACGTCCTGGTGGGGAACGAGGCCGAGGACGTGGCCTCCGAGACGTGGTTGCACGTTGTCCGCGATCTCGACTCCTTCCGCGGCGACGCGGACGGCTTCCGGGGCTGGCTCGTCACTGTGGGACGTAACCGGGCCCTGGATCATCTGCGCCGTCAGCGCCGCCGCCCACAGACGGTCGGGGTGCCCATGGACTACCTGGCCGATCTGCCCGGCGGGGACGACACGACGCGGGCCGCCCTGGGCGGCCTCCGTACGGGTACCGCGCTCGGCCTGATCGCGACCCTGCCACGGGACCAGGCCGAGGCGGTGCTGCTGCGGGTGGTCATGGACCTGGACGCGGACAGCGCGGCCCAGGTGCTCGGCAAGCGTCCCGGGGCCGTACGGATGGCGGCACAACGGGGTCTGCGCAAGCTCGCGAAGTTGCTGGAACGGTCAGAGGCCGAGCCGGGGCAGGACGCCTCCGCCAGTCGCACGGAGCCCGCGCGTGAGCCCGGGCGAAAAATTTCACCCCAGGGTGTGACACGGACTGACGACTCGACGCTGAAGGACATGAGATGAGGATCCACCGGACGGGACGGATCGATCCGGACACCGCCGAGCAGCTGCTCGCCGGCCGTCCGTTCGGTCCTGACGCAGGTCATGATGCCCTCACCGATCTGCTTGCCGCCCTGGCCGCTCCCCCGGCCGACGGCGAACAGCCCGGTGAGCAGGCGGTGCTGGCCGCGTTCCGGGAGAAGCGTCTCAGCCCTGTCCAGCCACTCGGGAGAAGCCGGATGACCGTCGCCGCACCGGCGAGGCGCTTGAGCGCGAAGGCGCTCGTGGCGGCTCTCGCCACCACCGCCGTGTGCGGGGTGGCCTTCGCGGCGGGTACGGGCCACCTGCCCGGGGTCCGCGGCAGCGGTCCGGCCGTCGGTCCCGGGGGCAGCGCTCCGTCGGCGAGCACCACAGCCGACTCTGCCGGCGCCACCGGCAGGCCCAGGGTGGCGGACACCGGCGGTCCCGGCAGTTCCCCGGCGAGCACCGACCCCGCGTTCGCCGGGCTGTGCCGTGCGTACACCGCTCACAGCGTCGCCGGCCGCGCCGATCTCCTGACGAAGCCGGCGTACGCGGACCTGGTCAAGGCGGCGGGTGGCGCCGACCGGGTCGCGGCCTACTGCGCCGTGGTCCTGGGCACGACGGGGCACGGCGTCCACGGCCCCCCGAGCGTCACGGCATCCACCGGTGCCAGGCACGGCTCCGAGTCCACGCATGCCGCTCAACCGAGCCCTTCGCCAAAGTCCACCCATGCCGCGACCGCTCCGGCGCACAGCACCCCGACCAGTCACCCGACCCATGCCGGGTGACACCCCAGCGCCGGGTGGGCGGTGCGCTAGTCCCCCCTGCCGCACCGCCCACCCGGTCCGACCTGCCATTGAGTGAGCCGTGAGCGACGACACCTTCATCATGACCCCGGTCACCCCGCCGCTTGCGGAGCCTCAGGGACCGTACGAGCAGTTTCAGGACCCGTACGAGCAGCCTCAGGACCCGTACGAACAGCCTCAGGAACCTGCCCGACCGGCGCGCGCGGCGCACGCCGCGCCCGTGCCGGTCTTCGTCGACGCCTCGGGGCGGCGTCGGCGCCGGGTCCGCCGGCTGGGCCTGGCTCTGGCGGTCCTCGCTGTCGGCTACCTGGTCCTGGTGATCAGTACCGCGCTGGGCGGCCCCACGTTGAACGAGCCGTTCCTGCCGCTCCCGGGCGCGACGAAGACCGCTGCAGCACAGCCTGAGCCCGAGAACTCCACTGCCGGAGCGGGCGATGCGACGCAGCATTCCGGCGGCGCGACCAGGACAGGGATGCCGTACCGGGGCGCCGGAGCGCGGTCCGCGACCCCGACGTCGTCATCCACGGCTCCCGCCGGTTCGGCCACTGCTTCCGCCGGTTCCTCGGCCAGCGCTTCCGCCGGCTCCTCAGCCAAGCCGAGCCCCGCCGCCCACGCCACGAAGAGCCGCGCCAGCACGGCTCCGGGTGCGACTCACCGCCCCACCAAGTAACTGAGAGCCCCGCACCCATGAGCCGCAGCCACCGCCGCAGACCGGCCCGTCGCGAATCCGCCCGCCGCGGACCAAGCCGTGGGCAACCCCGTCGGGCAGCCGACCGCGAGGCGCCGCTGCGCACCCACTGGCTGCTGCTCTGCACCCTTGTGCTGACCCTGACGGCGGCACTGCTCCTGCAGGGGTACAGCCACCACATGCTCGACGACGCGGCCGACGGTACGGCGGCCCCGCCCGGCCCCGCCGGTGCGGTACCCGCCGCCGTGGCCCACGGCGGACCCGTGGTGGACGCGAGCGCTGCCCGACCCGGTACCGCGCAACCCGCGGACCGCACCATCGCGCTCACCTTCGACGACGGCCCCGACCCGCGATGGACACCGCAGGTTCTCGACATCCTGCGCCGCAACCACGTGCACGCCACCTTCTTCGTGGTCGGCACCCTGGCCGCCCAGCATCCCGAACTGGTACGGCAGATCGTCGCCGACGGAAACCAGGTGGGCATCCACACTTTCACGCACGCCGAGCTGTCCACCCTCCCGGCCTGGCGGCAGTCGCTGGAACTGCGCGAGGCACAGCTGGCGGTGGCCGGTGCCGCCGGGGTGACCACCCCGCTGCTGCGCCCGCCGTACTCCTCGGGCAACAACGCCGTGGATGACGCGAGCTGGCTCAGCATGCGGCGCGCCGGACAGCAGGGCTACCTGACCGTACTGACGACCAGGGACAGCGGGGACTGGCGGCGCCCCGGCGTGGCGAAGATCGTAACCAACTCCACACCGCACGGCGCCGCCGGCCAGATCCTGCTGATGCACGACGCGGGCGGCGACCGTTCCCAGACCGTCGCGGCGCTGCGCGTCCTGCTGCCCGACCTGAAGGCACGCGGCTACCGGTTCGCCACCGTCAGCGCCGCCGTCGGTATGCCGGATCCGGTCCGCGGCGCCGGCACCGCCGACCACTGGCAGGGGCTCGGCCTGATCTACCTGCTGTGGGGCGGCGACCTGGTGCTGTCGGCGCTGGACTGGCTGCTGGTGGTGGCCGGGACGCTGAGCCTGCTGCGCGCGATCGCCGTGCTGGTGGCGGCGCGGCGGCACCGGCGGGCCCGGCGCGCGCCGTGGGGGCCGCCGGTCACCGCGCCGGCGTCGGTCATCGTGCCCGCGTACAACGAGAGCGCGGGGATCGAAGCGGCGGTGCGCTCCCTGGCCGCCTCCGACCACCCGGTGGAGATCATCGTGGTGGACGACGGCTCCACCGACGGCACCGCCGACCTCGTGGAAGCGCTCGGCCTGCCCGGCGTCCGGCTGATCCGGCAGCGCAACGGCGGCAAGCCGTCCGCCCTCAACACCGGTATCGCGGCCGCCTCCCACGACCTGGTGGTGATGGTCGACGGCGACACGATCTTCGAGCCCGACACGGTACGCATGCTGATCCAGCCCTTCGCCAACCCGCGAGTGGGCGCGGTCTCCGGCAACGCCAAGGTCGCCAACCGGGGCGGGTTGCTGGGCCGTTGGCAGCACATCGAGTACGTCGTCGGCTTCAACCTGGACCGCCGCCTGTTCGACGTGGCCGAGTGCATGCCCACCGTGCCCGGCGCGGTCGGCGCCTTCCGCCGCGAGGCACTGCGGCGCGTGGGCGGGGTAAGCGACGACACGCTCGCCGAGGACACCGACCTGACGATGGCCTTGTGCCGGGACGGCTGGCGGGTCGTCTACCAGGAGAGCGCCATTGCCTGGACCGAGGCCCCGGCCTCTTTCGGCGCCCTGTGGAAACAGCGCTACCGCTGGTGCTACGGCACCCTCCAGGCCATGTGGAAGCACCGGGGAGCCCTGGTCCGGCGCGGCCCGGCCGGCCGGCTCGGCCGCCGCGGGCTCGGCTACCTGCTGCTCTTCCAGATGCTGCTGCCGCTGCTCGGCCCGGTGGTGGACGTCTTCGCCGTCTACGGGCTGGTCTTCCTCCAGCCGACGCGGGTCATCGCCGTGTGGCTGGGCTTCCTGCTGCTCCAGCTGACGATGGGCTGGTACGCCTTCCGGCTGGACGGCGAACGGACCGGACCGCTGTGGAGTCTTCCGTTGCAGCAGTTCGTCTACCGGCAGCTGATGTACCTGGTGGTGGTCCAGTCGGTCTTCACCGCCCTGGCCGGCTCGCGGCTGCGCTGGCAGCGGATGGAACGTTACGGCAGTCTCCAAACGCCGCCCTCCCCCACCACGCCGGTCCCGACGCCAACCGCACCCACCGCGCTCGCCGACGCCTGGCTGGCCGAGGCCCGCGCCGCCCACGCGAATGGCGCATCGATGAGCGTCGACTCCTACAACACCCATATCCCCGGCCCGTACGGGGATCCAGGGCAAACGCGACCGGCGACGACGCGCTGACTGCTTCTCCTTGCTGCGGCCGCTGGCGGCTCTCGGTCAGTTCCTTCCGCTTCCTGGCCCGGCCCCGTCCAGTCGAAGGTGATGTGCCTGCTGGACTGCCCCTCCCGGCTCCACCGGAATCCGTAGGCATCGGCCCTGTCGGCCGTCGACCGGCCCCACGTGGCGAGCTGGCCAGGACCGGTTTCGCAACCCGGCAGGTTGGTCATCTCTACGGTCAGGCTAGCCTCCGAGGGTGACCCGGACGGGCCGGTATCGGTGGCGCACTCTTTTGCGAAGGCTCCTGCCCTGGTGCCTTGTCGAGCGGGGTTTCCTTGGCAAGGGCACGCAGGACTGCGGGGCCCATGAGTGGTACAACCACGACGGGCGCGTCGCCAGGTGCTATCACTGTGAGGCCGGCGAGCGGCCCTGGGCAGCAGAGTCCGACAACACCGCCCCGTCTGCAGATAGTTGATGCCGCCGCGCTCCTGGACCAGGCTGTCTCCACGATCTGATCCTTGAAGGTGGTCGTGGGGGTCGTCCGGGCCGAACTGACCGGCACGTACGACCCGATCACGGCCTTCGACGTGATCCACGACCTGGTCCGCCCGGCGCGCAGGCCGGGAACGGGCGCCGAAACAGTGCCGTCGGCGGCGCAATGCATTGCGGAGGATGCCCGCAGCGATGCGCTGGCGGCCAGATACGAGGCGAGCGCAGAGGCCGCTGGAGCGTCGGGGAGTCCCTTCGGGTCCGAGTTCTGAGGGCATCCGGGGACTCAACCGCCGATCTCGGATGTCCGCCGAAGCGGGTCGAGCCCCATGGCGGATCAGGATCGTCCGCGCTTCCTCGCCGCCTCGCCTTCACCGGTGATCTTCGACGAGTTCACGTGAACCATTGACACGCCTTGGAGCGGTGACACATTCTGTTCATGCGATCAGGTCATATGATCAGAAGCACCCCCTCCCTCCGTGGCCCACCTCTATCGACACGTAAAGGGGCGATAGGTGATGACTGCTCCCACCGCGAACACGAAGACGGCTCTGCGCTCAGTGCCCAACAGCACCTCCGTCGAGGACATCCTGGCGATCGTGGCCGAAGACGGCGGCGTGATCATCAAGGAGTTCCTGACCGCGGACCAGGTCCGCCGGTTCAACGCCGAGGTCGAGCCGGCGATGCAGGCGCTGAGCCCCGGCACCAAGAACGAGATGGAAGGCATCGCCGACTTCCACGGAACCAACACCAAGCGGCTGACCAACCTCGTCTCGCTGAGCAGGACGTTCCGCGAGGAGATCGTCGACCATGAGCTGGTCAAGCCCCTCTCCGACGCCATGTTCAACGAGGAGTCCGGCTCCTACTGGATGACGACCGCCCAGGTCATCGAGATCGGCCCCGGAAACGCCGCGCAGCCGCTGCACCGGGACCTGGAGAACAACTACCCGTTCGTCGGGATGGGCCCGGCCGGCCCGATGGTCATGATCAACTTCTTGATCGCGTTGACCGACTTCACCGAGGAGAACGGCGCCACTCGCGTCATCCCCGGCAGCAACCACTGGGACGACTACGAGGACCGCGGCACCCCCGAGATGACCATCCCCGCCGAGATGCAGGCCGGCGACGTCCTGTTCATCAACGGCAAGGTCGCCCACGGCGGCGGCGCCAACCGCACCACCGACTTCTACCGGCGCGGTGTCGCCTTCGCCCTCCAGCCCGGCTTTCTCACCCCCGAGGAGGCCTACCCCTTCATCGTCGACCACGAGCTCGCCCGGTCGCTGACCCCGCACGTGCAGCGCCTCATCGGCTTCCGTTCGCAGTATCCCACCGGCTCTCCGGGCCTGTGGCAGGTCGACTACACCGAGCTCGCCGAATACCTCAAGCTCTGACACCGGCGCCGACGCGTTCTCACACGATTGGAAGGGCCGGACATGACCGACCCCGCTTTCCCGGTGGCACTGGAGGATGATCCGACCCCGCTCGTGCTGTCGGTCGGACGTACTCTCCGGGCCAGTGCCCGTGTCCCCGAACTGCTCCGCCTGATGGAGACGCTCCAGGAGACGGTTGTCGTCAAGTCGAAGGACGACCCGCAGGCGGCCACCATCCGCTTCGGGAACGGCGGGGTCGCGGTCGACCATGGCGCCGTCGGCGATCCCGACGTCGTTCTCACGGTGAACCTCGCCGACCGGTTCGCCGTCGAGTCGGTCGGCGGCGCCGAGTCCGGCTCGCCTCTCGTGAGCGCCGTACGCCGGATCCTCGAACCGCCCCTGCCGCCATGGCAGGTTGCGGCGCTGGCCTTCTGGGAGTTCACCTCCGGCGACACCGGCATGCCGCAGCAGCTGGTCATCGGGTGCAGGGAGGAAGAACTCGTACTCGGCGCCGGCACCCCGCGCTATTTCATCGGCGGCGACGCGGAGAAGCTCGCGCGGGTGTTCACGGGGACCGATCTGTTCCTCGACGAGGTGTACGTGGGCGCGCTGGCCGTCCGGGGCACCATGACCCAGCTGTCCGTCATGGCGGGAGCATCGATGAAGGTGAGGTTCCATGCCTGAGAACATCGACGACTGGCTGCGCGAGCACCGCATCGAGTCCGTCCGGGTCGAGGGGACGAACCTGGAAGGGTCGTTCATCGGGAAGAACGTGTCGTGCCGGAAGTTCAGCTCCGGGCTCACGTCTGGATTCGCCTTCGCCGACGTCGCGTTCGGGCTCGACCTGGGCAACGCGCCCCAGTTCGGGTTCGCTATGCCGCAGTGGCGTGGCGACCTCGCGGACATCTTTCTGCACGCCGATCTGTCGACGCTCATCGAGTGGTCCCCGGGGCGTGCCTCGGTCATCGGCGGCTTCTGGGCTCCGGACGGCTCCACGGTCTCGGCCTGTCCGCGTAATGCCCTGCAGCGTATGACCGGGTTGCTCGCCGAGCGCGGATACCAGGCGAAGGTCGCCGTCGAGATCGAGGCCACCGTCTTCGAGGAGTCGATCCAGGAGGCCCGCGCCAAGGGCTACCGCGGCCTCACCCCGCTGGGCGGCAGCGCGGGCTCCGCCTACCACCTCGCCAAGTCCAAGGACTGGGAGGACTACATGCTGGCGGTCGCCCGCCGGCTGGAGGAACTGGGCATCCCGTGGGAGGCCTGGGGCGACGAAGCGGCGTCCGGCCAGATCGAGTTCAACGTCGCCCCGGCCGATCCGGTGACGGCGGCGGACTACTGGGCGCGGACCCGGCAGGTCATGCGCGAGGTCGCCTTCGAGCAGGACCGTTGCGTGTCGTTCATGGCCAAGTGGTGCGACGAGTACGGGCAGGCCTCGCACATCAACGTATCCCTTGAGCAGGACGGGCAGAACGCCTTCTACGACGAGGCCGGCGGTCTCTCGGACGTCATGAACCACTTCCTCGGTGGCGTCATGGCCACCCTGGTCCCCGCGACCTCGTTCGCCATGCCGACGATCACCTCGTACCGCCGTGTCCAGGAGCTGGAAGGGCCGCCGACGACCGTCGCGTGGGGCGTGGGCAACAAGACCACAGCCGTACGTGCCGTGACCGGCCACCCGAAGTACTCCCGCCTGGAGTACCGGACCCCCGGCGCCGACGCGAACATCTATCTGGTGCTGGCGGCCGTTCTGGCCGGCGGAATCGCGGGCCTCGACGGCAAGATCGACCCGCCCGCCCCGTTCGACGACATGGCCTGGTGCCTCCCCCCGGGAGCGACGAAGATCCCGAACAGCATCAGCAAGGCCGCCGACGCGCTGCGCGCCGACACCCTTCTGACCGGCGTCCTCGGGCAGGAACTGGTGGACTACTGGCTCGGTACAAGGCAGTGGGAGTGGCTGCAGTTCCACACCACGGGCGGTGTACCCGACACCGGGCTCACCGACTGGGAGTCCAACCGCTACTTCGAGCTGCCGTGATGGCCGCCGTGATCGACGCGGCGGTCCTCAACGCCGCACCGGGTGAACTGGACATCGAAAAGCTCCAACTCGACGAACCGGGACCGGACGAGGTGCTGGTCCGGGTCATCAACGCCGGGCTGTGCCATTCGGACCTGCACGAGATCAACGGCACGTTCGAGACGGATCCGCCGATCGTCCTGGGCCATGAGGCCTCCGGGGTGGTGGAGGCCGTGGGCTCCAATGTCATCGGGCTGCGTGTCGGCGACCATGCCGTGACCTGCCTCTCGGTGTTCTGCGGGCGCTGCGGATACTGCACCAACGGCCAGTTGACGCTGTGCGAGAACCGCAACAGCCTCTCGCACGACCGGCCCCGCCCCCGCCTGCTCAACGCGGCCGGCAGGCCCGTACGTCCCACGGCGGGCATCGGCGCCTTCGCCCAGGCCATGGTCGTCCACCAGAACGCCCTGGTGGCCATCCCCGAGGCCATGCCCCTGGCCACCGCCAGCATCCTCGGCTGCGCGGTGACGACAGGCCTGGGCGCCGTCTTCCGCAGCGCACGGGTCCAGCCGGGCAGCAGCGTCGTGGTGATCGGCACCGGCGGCATCGGCGTGGCGGCGATCCAGGGCGCGAGGATCGCCGGCGCCGCCCAGGTGGTGGCCGTGGACATCGTCCCGGAGAAGCTGGCGGCCACGACGCGCTTCGGCGCCACCCACACGGTGAACGCCCGCGAGACCGACCCCGTCGAGGCCGTACGCGAACTCACCCGTGGCGGCGCCGACTTCACCTTCGAGGCGGTCGGCAGCAGCCGTACGGTCGAGCAGGCCTTCGCGATGCTCAGGCCGGGCGGGCTCGCCACCGTCGTGGGCATGGTGCCGGACACCGCACCGATCTCCATCAGGGGATCGGAGCTCTACCTCCAGGAAAAGCGCCTCCAGGGATCGTTCATGGGATCGAACCAGTTCAAGGTGGACGTGCCGCGATACATCGACCTGTATCTGCAAGGACGCCTGCTGCTCGACGAGATGGTGTCCGAACGCGTCACCCTCCACACCATCAACGACGGCTTCAAGACGCTGAGTTCGGGCAGTGCGACCCGCGTGGTCGCCGATGTGGGGTGGCTGTGATGAAACCACTGATCGGCATTACGGGACGTCGGCTGACCGCCGGTCTCGTCGACCAGATGGACCCGAGATTCGCCGGGCGCCACTTCGACTTCTTCTTCTCCGACTACGCACGCCGGGTCGCCGAAGCCGGCGGCATCCCCGTCCACCTGCCCTTCGAGGCAGGCTCGGCGGACGCGGCCGAGCGGCTGGACGGTCTGATCGTCACGGGCGGCCAGGACATCCACCCCCGGCAGTGGGGCGGGGACGAGAGCGCGGTGGCGGCCGACGGCAACCCGCGGCTCAGCAGCATGGCCCACGACGTCGAGCGTGACGCCTACGAGGCGGTGCTGATCCGCGCCGCAGTCGCCGGCGGTGTGCCGGTGCTCGGAATCTGCCGGGGCCATCAGATGCTCAACGTCGCCCTCGGCGGCCGGCTTGTGCCCGACCTGCCCGCGAGTTCCGTGAAGCACTACTCGCCGAACGCGGCGCCGACCGACGGCGAGGCCGACCACGTGGTGACCTTCACGCCCGGCTCGCTGGCCGAGGCGGTGTACGGACCGAGCGCGCGGGTGAACTCCTGGCACCACCAGGCGGTGGACGTCTGCGGCGACGCACTGGTGATCTCCGGGCGCGCGGCGGACGGGGTCGTGGAGTCGATCGAGATCCCGGGCCGTCCGGTCCTGGGCGTGCAGTGGCATCCCGAATGGCAGGCGTCCGGCGATCCGGGCTTCGCCTGGCTGACCGCCGCCGCCACCGCCCCCCGCCCCGTCGGCCTCTCCACCCGCTGAAAGGAAAACGCCACTCATGAGCACGACGCGTAAGCCCGCACCCGCCACGAAGGACGAGTGGCTCAGCCTGCTCCGGTCCACGTCCCTGCCCCAGGGAATGTGGGTGGACGGCGCCTGGGCGGGCGCCCGCAGCGGAGCGACCTCTCCGCTGGTGTCCCCGCGTGACGGCCAGATCGTCGCGCACCTTCCGGCAGCCGACGAAGGTGACATCGACGCCATCGTCAAGAGCGCCCACAAGGCGTTCCTCAGCGGAGTCTGGTCACGTCTTGAGCCGCGCGAGCGGGGCGAGGTGCTGATCCGCTGGGCCGACCTGCTGGAGGAGCACCGCGACGAGATGGCGCTGCTGGTGGCGCTGGAGATGGGTAAGCCGGTCACCGACGCCTGGTTCATCGAGCTGCGCACCACCATCAACCTGATCCGGTGGTACGGGGAACTGGCCGACAAGCTCATGGACGAATCCCCCCGGGGCCGCGGGAAGGCGCTGGCGGTGGTGAGCCGCGAGCCGCTCGGGGTGGTCGCGGCCATCACGCCGTGGAACGTCCCCATGACCCTGGCGACGTTCAAGGTGCCCGCCGCCCTGGTCGCCGGGAACAGCGTCGTCCTCAAGCCGGCCAGCCAGTCGCCGCTGTCCATGCTGCGGGCGGCGGAACTGGCCCATCAGGCAGGGGTGCCGGCAGGCGTTCTCCAGGTGGTCACCGGCAGCGGACCGGTCACCGGCGCCGCCCTGGGCCGGCACCCGGACATCGCGACCCTGACCTTCACCGGCTCCACCGAGGTCGGCAAGCAACTCCTGACCTACGCGGGCGAGTCCAACGCCAAACCGGTCTGGCTGGAGCTCGGCGGCAAGTCGCCGAACATCGTCTTCCCCGACGCCCCCGACCTGGCCGAGGCGATCAGAACAGCCGCCTGGGCGATCTCCTGGAACTCCGGCCAGATGTGCACCGCCGGATCCCGCCTGATCGTCCACGAGTCCATCCGCGACGAGGTCGTGGCAGGCGTCGTCGAACACCTCGCCGCTCTGCGCATCGGCGACCCGCTCGACCCGGCCACCCAGTTCGGACCGCTGGCCAGCAGGCGGCACCGCGACGAGGTCCTGGCCGAGATCGCCAAGGGCATCCAGAGCCCCGCCAAACTCGTCCTCGGCTCCGACCAGGCACTCGACCGCCTCGGATGGTTCGTGGAACCGGCCGTGTTCGTGGACGTCGACCCCGACAGCCGGCTCGCCCAGCACGAGATCTTCGGACCGGTGCTCTCCGTACTCACCTTCTCCGACGAGGCCGAGGCCATCGCGATCGCCAACAACACCGACTACGGCCTCGGCTCGGCGGTATGGACCAGCGACCTCGGCCGTGCCAACCGCATAGCCCGGTCCATCGACGCCGGAATGGTCTGGGTCAACTGCTTCGAGGAGGGCGACTCCTCGGTCCCCTTCGGGGGGCGCAAACTCTCCGGCCACGGCGCGGACAAGAGCACCCACGGACTGGACAAGTTCACCGCCCTCAAGATGACCTGGATCGCGCTGTGACGGCCACCCGGATCAGCGTGCTCGGCATGGGCCTCATGGGATCGGCGGTGGCGAAGGCGTTCCTGGACGCCGGGCACGACGTGGCCGTATGGAACCGCAGCCCGGGCAAGTGCGTACCGCTCGCGGATGCCGGCGCCCGTACGGTGTGGTCGCCCAGCGAAGCGGTGGCCTGGGGCGATGTGACGGTCGCGGTGCTCTCCGACTACCGGGCGGTCGAGGAGGTCGTGACCTCGATAGCTCCCGGGGTCGCCGCCACCGGGTCGGTGTTCGTCAACCTCACCTCCGGGGACGCCCACGGGGCGGCGGCCATGGAGAAGGCGCTCGCGCCGACCGGCATGACCTATCTCGACGGAGCCGTCCTCTCCTTCCCCAAGGACCTCGGCGGCACCGCGGACATCCTGCTCTCCGGTCCCGAGGCCGTCTGGGACATGTACAAGGACGTCCTCACCGCGATGGGCTCGGGCACGGTCCACACCGGACCGGTCATCCACGAGGCGAACGTCATCGACACCGCCGCCACAGGAGCCTTCCTCTGCGTCTCGCTCGGCGCCTTCTACGAGGCCAGCGCCTATGCGGCACACCACGGAATTGCGGCGGACCGGCTCGCCGGGCCCGCCATCCGGTGGCTGGAGCTGATGCGCGCCGAAATCCTGCAGGGCGTGGAGCAGATCACCTCCGGTGACTACGCGACCGACCAGGCCACCGTCGACACCTACGAGGCGGCCATGGCGATGGTCACCAACGCCATCCGGGCGACCGGCCGGCCCGCGAACATCCTCAGCGGATTCCTCAGCAATCTCAGGGCCGCCCAGACTGCGGGCTTGGGCGACAAGTCCCTGGCGGTCACCCACGAAGTCCTTAGCGGGAAGACCCCATGACACTCACGACCCGCGAGATTCACCTCGCCTCACGCCCCACCGGCTGGCCCGCCCACGACCACTTCCGTCTCGTCGAAGCCGAGCTTCCGGAGCCGGGCCCCGGGCAGATCCTCGTCCGTAACACCGTGATGTCGGTGGACCCGTATATGCGGGGCCGGATGAACGAAGGCCGGTCCTACATCGCCCCGTTCGAGGCCGACGCGGCTCTCGAAGGCGGCGCAGTCGGCGAGGTGATCAAGTCCTCCGACGACGCGTTCGCGGTCGGCGACATGGTCGTCCACGACTACGGCTGGCGCGAGCACGCCGTACTCGACGCCGCCCGGGCGAAGGTCATCGACACCGCCCGGGCCCCGGCGTCCGCGTACCTCGGCATACTCGGCATGACCGGCCTCACCGCGTACACCGGCCTCGTACGCATGGCCGAACTGAAGAAGGACGACATCGTCTTCGTCTCCGGGGCGGCGGGCGCGGTCGGCAGCGCGGTCGGCCAGATCGCGCGCAATCTCGGCGCATCCAGGGTCATCGGCTCGGCCGGCTCACCGGACAAGGTCCGCTATCTCCTCGACGAACTGGGCTTCGACGCGGCCTTCGACTACCACGACGGCCCAGTCGTCGAGCAGTTGGCCCGACACGCCCCGGACGGCCTCGACGTCTACTTCGACAACGTCGGAGGCGACCACCTGGAGGGCGCGCTCACTCACATGCGCGACTTCGGCCGCCTCGCGCTCTGCGGTTCCATCGCGACGTACAACAGCGAGCAGGAACCCGCCGGGCCCAGCAATCTGGGGCTCTCCATCGTCCGGCGGCTGAAGCTCCAGGGATTCATCGTGTACGACAACGAGGATCTCGCCGACGAATACCGGGCGCTGGCCACCGAATGGCTCGCCGATGGGCGCCTGACCTACAAGGAGACCTATTTCGACGGGCTCGACAATGCCGTCGACGCTCTGCTCGAAACTTTCCGAGGTGCCAACCTCGGGAAAATGCTCGTGCGGCTGGAGCACTGAACCCCCATGGAGACCGGAATGCGCAGGATTCGAGCGGTTGTGTACGGTGCCGGTGCCATGGGTGCCCTGGCCACCCGGCTGATGACCGAAAAAGACGTGGAGATCGTGGGCGCCATCGCCCGGAACCCCAGTAAAGTCGGCCGCGACCTCGGAGAGTTCGCGGGTATAGGCCATATCGGTGTCCCGATCGAGGCGGACGCCGAGCACGTGCTGGCGACCCACCGGCCGGATGTCGTACTGCACGCGACCCAGAGTTTCCTGCCGGAGATCCAGGAACAGCTGGCGCTCTGTGTGCGGCACGGCGCCAATGTCGTCACGATCTCGGAGGAGTCCTTCTACCCCTGGTCCTCGTCACCGGCCATCGCGGCCGAACTGGACGCGCTGGCCAAGCAGCACGGCGCGACGATCACCGGCTCAGGCCATCAGGACTCCTTCTGGCTCCACCAGGTCAGCGCCCTCCTGGGCACCGCACACCGGATCGACTCCGTGTATGGGAAGGCCACCTGGAACGCCGACGAATACGGCGCCGAGATCATCCAGAGCAAGCATGTCGGGGAGACCCTGGAGCAGTTCCAGGAGTCCATCGCCTCCGAGCACCGCCCCCCGACCTTCGGCGGCAATCTGCTCGCGGCGCTCGCCCAGGCCACCGGCCTGACGCCGAAGGAATGGAAGACCGAGATCAGCCCGGTCGTCGCGGAGGAGGACCGGCACTCCAACAGCATCGGTACCACCTTCTCCAAGGGGACCGTGATCGGCTACTCGGACATCGACGTCATGCACACGGTCGAAGGGCCCACCTTCACCTTCGAGATGTCGGGCTATATCTTCGGCGCCGGCGAGAGCGACATGAATCAATGGGTCATCAAGGGTGAGCCCGACCTGTTCCTCGACAACGGTGTGGTCCCCAGCTATACGACGACCTGCACCCAGTGGGTGAATCGCATCCCGGACGTCATCAACGCCCCCGCCGGATTCGTCACCCCCGATCAACTGCCCCCGCTGCGGTACCGGTCGATGCCGATGCACAGCTACGTCACCCCCGGTCGGCTCGCGTAAGCCTGACATCCACTGAAATTGAGGAGACACACATGAGCCGCACCATCGCGGTGGTCGGGCTGGGGCACATGGGTCGCAGTGCCCTCGGCATCCTGCTCGACCAGCTCCCCGACGCGCAGTTCGTGGCCCTGGACCGGTCCGAGGAAGCGGTCAAGTACGCGGAGTCCCTGGACCCGGGCCGGGTGACCGGGCGGCTCGCCGACGTATCGAAGGGCGAGGTGGACCTGACGGGCGTCGACGCCGTCGTCAATCTGACCGGCCCCTTTTTTACCGGTTCCGACGCCGTCGCGCGCGCGGCCCTGGCTGCGGGTGCGGCCTACGTCGACATCTGCGACGACGTCGAGGGCACCGAGGCCATCGTCGCCCTGCACGACGAGGCAAAGCAGGCGGGCCTGCCCCTCATTACCGGGGCCGGCCTCTCACCCGGCGTGTCCAACTGGATGGCCAGCCGCCTGCTGGACACCCACCCCACCGCCGACGGCGTCCAGGTCGTCTGGCTCGTCCACGACAGTGACCCGGGGGGCCTGGCCCCCCTGCGGCACATGCTGCACATGGCCGTGAACCCCTGCTCCGTCTGGCGGGACGGCGCGTGGGTGCAGTCGCCCGGCTTCGTACCCGCGACCGCCGCGTCGTATGTGTTCCCGCAGCCGCCGGCGTCATCGAGGCCTACGACACCGCTCACCCCGAACCGCTCACCCTGTCACGGCACTACCCGCAGCTGACGTACGCGAGCTGCAAGGGCGCTCTGCAGCCCGCCTGGGCCAACGCCGCCTTCTCCACCCTCGGCCGGATCGGCTTCGGCTACACCGACGTGCGGGTCGACATCGACGGCACTCAGGTCGAACCCGCCGAGTTCCTGTGGAAGCTCATGTGGGCCCGCTACAACAGCAAGCCCGCCAAGCAGAAGTCCAACGCCGCCTCGGGTGTCCTGGTCCAGGCCCTCAAGGGCCAGGAGGTCCTTGACTCGCTCGTCATCACCGACGATGCCCCGATGTCCCGCACCACCGGGCTCGGCGCCGCGGTGGCGGCGGTGGTGCTCATGGATCACGGTGCCGAGGCCGGGGCGTGGGGGCCCGAGGCGCTGCGCTGGGACGCGGCGTTGTCGCTGTACGAAGAGATCCTCGTCTCCCTCGCCGGTGACGGCGCCCGCATCTCGCGGGTCTAGCCCAGAGGTTGCCGCCATGCACACACAGCAGACCCTCCCGGCGGCCTTGCGGCACTGGGCAGGTACGACCCCGGACCGGGTGGCGCTGCGCCACGGAGCCGAGCACCTCACATACGCCGAACTGGACGCGAGCGTCGATCGCGTCGCCGGGGCACTGGCAGCGCGTGGCGCGGGTAGGGGCGACCGGGTCGTTCTCATCGGCCTGAACAGCGTGCCCTGGATCATGGCCTACCTGGCGTGCCTGCGTCTGGGCGTCGTCGTCGCTCCGGCCAACAACCGCCTCAACGCCACCCAGTTGCGCGACCAGTGCGACCTGCTGGAGGCGAAGGCCGTTCTGCACGACGCCGCCCACGCGGAACTCGTACGGGACATTGCCCGGCCGGGCCGCGAGGTGATCGAACTGGGCGACCTGGTGCGTACCGCCCAGGGGAACGAGTTCACGGTCCCGGATGCCCCGGACCCTGAGGACATCGCCCTCATCAGCTTCACCTCCGGCACCACCGGCGCCCCAAAGGGCGCGGTGCTCAGCCACGAGGCCCTCTACAAGGGTGCGCTCGCGGTCGCCGAGTTCCACGGCAGCACACCGGACGACAGCACGCTGATCCTCGTACCCGTATTCCACAACACGGGATTCAACGACCAGTTCGGGCACATGCTCGTCGCCGGCGGCTGCACGCACCTGCTGACCAAGTACCGTACGGGCGACGCGATCGCCGAACTGCGGGAGCGGCCCGTCACCTTCCTCGCCGCGGTCCCGAGCATCCTGCGCATGCTCATGATGTCCGACGAGGCCGAGCACATTTACGGACCCGCCGCCAAGCTGTTCTTCGGCGGCAGCCCGATGCCTGCCGCCTGGATCGACGAACTCCTCGCCCGCTGGCCGCATCTGCGGCTCACCCATGCCTACGGGCTCAGCGAGTTCACCTCGATCTGCAGCTTCCTGCCGCACGAACTCGTCGCCTCCAAGGGCGAGTCCGTCGGCCTGCCGGCCCCCCGCGTACACCTCAAGGTCGTGGACGACCAGGGCCACGAGCAGGCCCCGGGCCGGACCGGCGAGGTGTGGGTCACCGGCCCCACCAGGATGACCGGCTACTGGCGTCAGCCCGAGCTCACCGAGCAGAAATTCCGGGGGCAGTGGCTCCGTACCGGAGACCTCGGCTATCTGGACGACGACGGGCTGCTGTGGCTCACCGGACGGGTCGACGACGTGATCAACCGTGGCGGGGAGAAGATCCTTCCGTCCTTCGTCGAGTCCTGCATCGCACAGCGCCCCGACGTCGGCCAGGTCGTGGTCTTCGGCATCGAGGACCCCGTTCTCCAGCAGCGCGTGGCCGCCGCCGTCGAGCCCCGCCCCGACACCATGTTCAACGAACACGCCGCCCGCGACCACCTCGCGACGCGACTTCCCGACTACGCAGTTCCCGAACGCTGGGTGATCTACAAGAAGCTGCCGCTGACCGCCTCAGGGAAGGTCGACCGCCGCGAGGTCGCACGGCGATTCTCAGACGATGCCGCCTTGGGGGCGTGAGAGAGGAGAGGACTGCCCGGGGTCAACCGCTGAGGCGGTCGACCCCGGGCAGTCCTCTTGGGTCAGCCGCTGTAGTCGTAGAACCCGCGGCCGTTCTTGCGGCCCAGGTGCCCTGCGGCGACCATACGGCGCAGCATGGCCGGAGGCGCGTACAGCGGCTCCTTGTACTCGTCGTACAGAGAGTCGGCGATGGCCTCGGCGGTGTCGAGGCCGACAAGGTCGAGCAGCCGCAGCGGCCCCATCGGGTGGGCGCAGCCGAGCTCCATACCGCGGTCGACATCCTCCGCACTCGCCGAGCCGGACTCGACCATCCGGACGGCAGCGAGCAGATACGGCACCAGCAGGGCGTTGACCACGAAGCCCGAGCGGTCGGGGGCCTGGACGGTCACCTTGCCGAGCTGCTCGGTCGCGAAGCGGCGCGTGCGGTCCAGGGTGTCCGCGCCGGTGGTGAGAGCGGGGATCAGCTCGACCAGCGTCTGCACCGGGACGGGGTTGAAGAAGTGCATCCCGATGACGTGTTCGGGGCGCTCGGTGGCGACCGCGAGATCGACGATGGGGATGGAAGAGGTGTTGGTGGCAAGGACGGCCTGCGGGTCGGTGACGACCTTGTCGAGGGTCTGGATGACGTTGGTCTTGATGTCCCGGTTCTCGGCGACGGCCTCGATGACGAACTGACGGTCCGCCATGTCCCCGAGGTCGTAGGTGAACGACAGGTGGGTCAGGGCGAGGTCGCGTATCTCGACGCTCAGCTTGCCTCGCCGTACGCCGTGGTCGAGGGAATCGGTGATACGGCGCCTGCCGGCCTCGGCGGCGTCACGGGTGGCTTCGGCGACCAGGACGTCGATTCCGCCGCGCGCGGCGACTTCGGCGATGCCGGAGCCCATCAGGCCGCAACCGACAACACCGAGACGGGAGATGGTTTCCATGGCTGGGTCCTTGGTCCTTGGTGGCTTACGGGAGGTTGCGGGCCATGACGATGCGCTGGACCTGGTTGGTGCCCTCGTAGATCTGGGTGATCTTGGCGTCGCGCATCATGCGCTCGACCGGGTAGTCGCGGGTGTAGCCGTAGCCGCCGAGGAGCTGGACGGCGTCGGTGGTGATGTCCATGGCGACGTCGGAGGCGTAGCACTTGGCGGCTGCGCCGAAGAAGGTCAGGCCTTCCTCCCCGCCGCCTGCGTAGCTGCGTTCGGACTTGGCGGCGGCGGCGTAGGTGAGCTGGCGGGCGGCTTCGAGCTTCATGGCCATGTCGGCCAGCATGAACTGGATGCCCTGGAACTCGGC
>NZ_JBHYXC010000002.1:0-7388 GCF_042751495.1 Streptomyces sp. NPDC059373
GCGATTGTTCCGGCCCGCCCGGCTTCTGCGCGCTTGCGGCGCTTACCGGCTCACGCGCTCACGGGCGGCGGCTCAGGCCATACCGCTGGGCGCGGTATCACGCGGCGCGCCGGACATGCCCAGCAGCCAGCCGGAGGTCTCGCCGCTGCCGAGGAGGCCGCCGAGGGCGCCGCCGCTGTCGGACGAGCCGCCACCGGTGGTGCCGCTGCCGCCACCGGTGGTCGGCGTCGGGGCGGCGGTGTGGGTCGGCCGGGGCTGGGTGGAGGGGACGGAATGGGACGGGGCGGTGCCGGTGCTGCCGCCGGTACCGGTGTGCTGCGAGGCGGCACCGGTGGGCGCCGAGGACGTGCCGGCGGTGGCGGAGTGCGAGGACGCCGAGGCCGAGGGGGACGCGCCGGCGGAGTGCGAGGCGGACGGCGAGCCGGAGGAACTGTCGCTGGCCTCGCCGGAGACCTCCGGGAGCGGCGAGCCGTCCTGGTTGTTGGTGGGCAGGTCGGTCGGGCCGGGCAGGTCGGTACGCGTCGCGGTGGACCGTACGGCGGCGCCCAGCGTCGAGCCGACCACCAGGGTCAGACCGACCAGCACGGTCGCCAGCACCGTGCCGCGGCGCAGCACGCGGCGGCGCAGGTCCCACAGGTGCGCCCGGGGGCCGAGGCGGCGCCAGGCCTCACCGGCGAGGCGGCCGTCGACCGAGTAGACCGGGGCTCCGGCGATGACCAACGGGCTCCACGCGGCGAGGTAGATGATGTCCGGCGCGTCGTACGCCGGGACGGTCCGCCAGCTCACGGTGACCAGCAGCGCGACGGACAGCATCGCGCCGATGGACGCCGCCACCCGCTGCCACAGGCCGCAGACGGTCAGCACGCCGGCGATCACCTGGAGGAAGGCGATGGTCAGCCCGGCGCCCACCGGGTGCCCGAGGGCGAGGTTGCGCAACGGCTCGGCGGCGGCCCAGGGGTGGAGGGACGCGAGCCAGGTGACCATCGAGCCGCGCTTGCCGCCGTCGAAGTAGACGGGGTCGCAGAGCTTGCCCATGCCGGCGTAGATCGAGATGAAGCCGAGGAAGATCCGCAGCGGCAGCAGCACGATCCCGAGGTTCATCCGGCGGCCCGGATACCAGGCGTGCTTCACCGGGTCCGCGTGCCTGGCCCTGCCCTCGCCGCCCACGAACTCCCCGTCCGGGGCGCCGAATTCGTCGTCGAAGGCGCCGTGCGCCGGACGCATCCCGCCCAGCATCTCCCCGGGCGCCGGCCCGGACGGTGGCCTGCGCGGCCCCGCGACCGTGGGGTGCGGCTGCGTCCGCTCGTACGCGTGCTCGTCGATCCGCGGCAGTACCTGCGTCGTCGCCCCGGCGGGCTCCCCGGCGTTCTGCATCAGCTGCGTCTGCGCCTGGGTCTGCGACACGACATGCGTACGCCGCTGCGAGGCCGCCGACGGTCGCACAGCGCTGGGGATGAGCGGGACGCGCTGGTTCCGCTGCAGCGCACGGGCCGACGCCGCCCCCAGCTGTACGCGGAAGCTCGCGTGACTGACGATGACCTGGGCCGGATCGGAGTGCACCTTCACCATGCTGAGCACGGGCTCGTCCGGTGCCGCCGACGACCGTCCCCCGGGAGGAGTGCGGGCTGTTCTGGTGTCCACGCTCATCTAACCGAGTGACACCCGATTAGGACACTGCCTGACGGGTCCGACATGTCGGAGCCCCGTCAAGGCAGTCGGCGCGGCGCGCTACGCCCGCCGGCGAGCCGCCTCGTACAGGACGATCCCCGCCGCCACACCGGCGTTGAGCGACTCCGCGCCGCCCGGCATCGGGATGCGGACCCGCACATCACAGGTCTCGCCGACCAGGCGGGAGAGGCCCTTGCCCTCGGAGCCGGCGACGATGACGACGGGGCCGGCGAGGGCTTCGAGTTCGTGGAGCTCGACTTCGCCGTCGGCGGCGAGGCCGACGACCGTGAGGCCGGCCTTCTGGTAGGCCTCGAGCACCCGCGTCAGGTTGGTGGCGCGGGCCACGGACACGCGGGCGGCGGCGCCGGCGGAGGTCTTCCAGGCACCGGCGGTCATACCGGCGGCGCGGCGTTCGGGGACGACGACGCCGTGGCCGGCGAAGGCGGCGACGGAGCGGACGACGGCACCGAGGTTGCGGGGGTCGGTGACGCCGTCGAGGGCGACGATGAGGGGGTCCTCGTGGACGTCGGACGCGGCGGCGACGAGGTCCTCGGGGTGCGCGTACTCGTACGGCGGGATCTGGAGGACGAGGCCCTGGTGGTTGAGGCCGTTGGTGATGCGGTCCAGCTCGGGGCGCGGGGCCTCCATCAGCGGGACGCCGCGCTCGGTGGCGAGCTTGATGGCCTCGCGGACGCGGTCGTCGCTGTCGATGTACTGCTGGACGTAGACCGCCGTCGCCGGGATGTCCGCGCGCAGCGCCTCGACCACCGGGTTACGGCCGGCGACCAGCTCGGAGGTGGACTTGGAGCCGCGCCCGGACGGGCGGCGCGACTGTCCGGACGAGGACGCGGCGCGCTTGGCGGCGGCGTTGGCGATGCGGTTCTTCTTGTGCCCCTTGCGGGCGTCGGCGGGCGGGGTCGGGCCCCGGCCTTCCAGGCCCTTGCGCCGCTGGCCACCGCTGCCGACCGTCGCGCCCTTCTTGTTGGACGTGCGGCGGTTCCTGCGCTGGCTGTTCCCGGCCATGGGTTACCCAATCTCTTACTGCTCGGCACTGCTCAGAAATAAGTACGTATGTATGCAAGGGTCCCTCAGCGCGAGCCGAGGGACCACCGCGCACCGTTCGGGGTGTCCGTGATCTCCAGCCCGGACTGCTGCAGCTGGTCGCGGATGGCGTCGGCCGTCGCGTAGTCCTTGCGTCCCCGCGCCGCCTGCCGCTGCTCCAGCACGAGTCGTACGAGGGAGTCCACGACCCCGTGCAGATCCGCGCTGCGGTCGCCGTCCTCGCTCGACCAGCGCTCGTCGAGCGGGTCGAGGCCCAGCACGCCCAGCATGGCCCGCACCTCGGAGAGGCGGGCGACCGCGGTCTCCTTGTCGTCGGCGCTCAGGGCCGAATTGCCCTGCCGGACCGCGGTGTGCACGATCGCCAGCGCCTGGGGCACGCTCAGGTCGTCGTCCATCGCCTCGGCGAAGGCCGGCGGCACCTCGGTCGCCGGCTCGACGTGGCCCGCCTTCTCGACCACGCGCTGGACGAAGCCCTCGATGCGCGCGAAGGCGGACTCCGCCTCACGCAGCGAGTCCTCGCTGTACTCGATCATCGAGCGGTAGTGCGGGGTGCCGAGGTAGTAGCGGAGCACGATCGGCCGCCAGCGCTTGGTCATCTCGCTCACCAGCACCGAGTTGCCGAGCGACTTGCTCATCTTCTCGCCGCTCATGGTGACCCAGGCGTTGTGCACCCAGTACGCCGCGAAGTCGTCGCCGAAGGCCTTGGCCTGGGCGATCTCGTTCTCGTGGTGCGGGAAGATCAGGTCGATGCCGCCGCCGTGGATGTCGAAGGCGCTGCCCAGGTACTTGTGGGCCATCGCCGAGCACTCCAGGTGCCAGCCCGGCCGGCCTCGGCCCCACGGGGTCTCCCAGCTCGGCTCGCCGGGCTTGGCCGACTTCCACATCGCGAAGTCGCGCGGGTCGCGCTTGCCGGTCTCGCCCTCGCCGGAGGGCTGGAGGAGGTTGTCCAGCTCCTGGTTCGACAGCGAGAGGTAGTCGTCGTACGAGCGCACGTCGAAGTAGACGTTGCCGTCGGCGGCGTAGGCGTGGCCGCGCGCGATGAGTTCGCGCATCATCTCGATCATCTCGGGGATGTGCCCGGTGGCTCGCGGCTCGTACGACGGCGGCAGGCAGCCGAGCGCGTCGTAGCCGGAGTTGAAGGCCCGCTCGTTCTCGTAGCCGATGGACCACCACGGGCGGCCCTGCTCGGCCGACTTCGCGATGATCTTGTCGTCGATGTCGGTGACGTTGCGGATGAAGGTCACGTCGTAGCCGCGGTACGCGAACCACCGGCGCATGATGTCGAAGTTGAGGTTCGACCGGACGTGTCCGATGTGCGGGGCCGCCTGCACGGTGGCGCCACACAGGTAGATCGAGACGCAGCCCGGCACGAGCGGGATGAAGTCACGGACCTGGCGCGCGTTGGTGTCGTACAGGCGAATAGTCACGCATCAAGGGTAGTGGCCCGAAGTGGGTGTCGTGGTCGTGTGGTACCGGGCTTCACGCTCTTGTGACGGTCGGGTCACCCGGACGTGTCACGTGACCTGTCACCTACGGAGCACGAGAGCCGTCGCCACCGCCGCCAGGCCCTCCTCGCGGCCGGTGAAACCGAGGCCGTCCGTGGTCGCGCCGGACACCGAGACGGGGGCGCCGACGGCCGTCGAGAGCACCTTTTGGGCCTCTTCGCGGCGCTTGCCGATTTTTGGCCGTACGCCGACGACCTGGACCGCCACATTGCCGATCTCGAACCCCGCCTCGCGCACGATCCGGGCCGCCTCCGTGAGCAACGTCACACCCGACGCCCCGGCCCATTCCGGGCGTCCGGTGCCGAAGTGCGCCCCGAGGTCGCCGAGGCCGGCGGCGGAGAACAGGGCGTTGCAGGCGGCGTGCGCGACCACGTCGGCGTCCGAGTGCCCGGCGAGGCCGTCGCCCTCGCCCTCCCAGAGCAGCCCGGCGACCCACAGCTCACGGCCGGGCTCGAAGGCGTGGATGTCGGTGCCGATGCCGACCTGGGGGATGGCTGACTCAGAAGACATCCGTTGCCCTCCGGCGGGCGAGTACGGCCTCGGCGAGGACGAGGTCCAGGGGGCGGGTGACCTTGAAGGCCTCTTCGTGGCCGGGGACGACCAGCACCTGGATACCGAGCTGCTCGACCATGCCGGCGTCGTCCGTGACGTCGGAGGTGATCGTGGCGTGGGCCTTGACCAGCGTGGCGCGGTCGAAGCCCTGCGGGGTCTGGACGGCGCGCAGCAGGGCCCGTTCGGGGGTGCCGACGACGGCGCCGGTGGCCGGGTCGATCTCCTTGACGGTGTCCGCCAGCGGCAGCCCGGGTACGACGGCGGGGGCCCCGGCGCGTACGGCGGCGGCGACAGCCTCGACCATCTCGACCGGCACCAGAGGGCGGGCCGCGTCGTGGACGAGGACGACATCGATGTCGTCGGGGAGCGCGGCGAGGCCGAGCCGCACCGACTCCTGGCGGGTCTCACCGCCGGCGACGATCTTCATGTCCTTGGCCTCCGGCAGCCCCTGGCTGTCCAGCAGCGCGCTGACCTCGGCGACTCCGTCGGGCGGGGCGACCACGACGACCAGCGACACCGCGCGGGCGTGGGTCATGGCCCGTACGGCGTGGACCAGGATGGGGATGCCGCCCAGCGTGCGCAGCGCCTTGGGCGCGCCGGGGCCGAGCCGGACTCCACGTCCGGCGGCCGGAATAACCGCTGCGGTACTCAGGTTTGTGTCCTTGGCCGATGTGGGTATCGCCTCAACGTGCCGGGCCGTACGGCCTCGCGGGACCCTTCCGTGAATCCCGCGTGGTCAGCTGCCCGGTCGCGTACAGGCATCAGAACTTGCAGTGCACACAAGCATGCCGCAGTGCCCGGCGTGCGTATCGCACCGGGCACCGCGGCATATCGCGCGTCAGGACGCGAGGACCTCGTCGAGGAGCGCCTCGGCCTTGTCCTCATTGGTGTTCTCAGCGAGTGCGAGCTCGCTGACCAGAATCTGGCGGGCCTTGGCGAGCATGCGCTTCTCGCCGGCCGACAGCCCGCGCTCTCGCTCACGACGCCACAGATCGCGGACAACCTCAGCGACCTTGATGACATCGCCCGAGGCGAGCTTCTCCAGATTTGCCTTGTAGCGGCGGGACCAGTTGGTCGGCTCCTCGGTGTACGGCGCGCGCAGCACTTCGAAGACCCGGTCCAGTCCCTCCTGACCGACCACGTCACGCACACCGACGAACTCCGCATTGTCCGCGGGCACACGTACCGTCAAGTCGCCCTGGGCGACCTTGAGCACCAAGTAGGTCTTGTCCACGCCCTTGATCTGGCGGATTTCGATAGCCTCGATCAGCGCGGCCCCGTGATGGGGATAGACCACGGTGTCGCCAACCTTGAACGTCATGTGACAGGTACCCCTTCCGTGGCTATCCATGCTAACACGGGAACGGCTGGTTCTGAATGGCGTTTTCGCAGGTCAGGGCATATCTCGGGGCTTGACAAGTGCGGCAGGAACGTGCTGGAGGGGGCTGGCTCCACAGAGAATTCGCAGGTCGGAGCGGGTGCGTGGACGGGGTGAAACGCCCCCGTTACACGTTCTCGGGACGCTTGAACAGAGACGGAACGTCCAGTTTTGTCCATCCCCTGCGAGTGGGCAACCGCTACTCCGTTCGGACCTCAGGAGACCGAGGTGATCCAATTTCGTACGACTTTGGATTTCCCGTCGCCGGACGGCCGTTAAATCGATCTTGCCGGCGTGGCGGGAATCGTTCGGTGGAATCCCGGAATGGATTCCCGGAAGGGCGTACGCGAAGTGCCCGCGGGGGCCGCGCGGGTGAGGACGCCTCGCCGAAGGGTGGCCCGGTGCGGGCGCGCTGTGGCGGCTCGGTAACCTAAGGCCGCTGTCAGTAAGTCCCGTAACTCCGTACCTGCCCAAGGAGATGCCGCCGCCGTGAGCAGCAGCCTTCGACGCGGCGCCCTCGCCGCCGCCCTCGCGCTCTCGATCGCCCCGCTCGCCGCCTGTGGCGCCGGTAACAGCGCAGAGACGCTTCAGGTCAAGCCCGACAACGCCGCGACCACCGTCGGCGACATCCAGGTCGTCAACGCCCTCGTCCTCACCGAGGTCGACGCCGCCGGCGACTCCGCGGTCTCCGCTCGCGTCTTCAACAACGGTGACCAGAAGCAGACCATCGAGATGGTCAGCGTAGGCACCACGAACGCCGTCCTCAGCGACAAGGACAGCGGCCAGACCATCACCGTCCCGGCCCAGGGCTCCGTGCTGCTCGGCGGCAAGGGCAACCCGTCCGCGACCGTCGCGAACACCGCCGAGGGCAAGCGCGACGGCGACTTCCAGAAGGTCACCTTCGTCCTCAGCAACACCGGCGCCGTCTCCGTCCAGGCCCTGGTCCGCCCGGCGACCGGCTACCTGGCCCCCTTCGGCCCCACCGGCGCCGCCTCCCCGTCGGCCTCAACGAGCGCGTCGCCCAGCACGTCGGCGTCCTCGACCGCTTCCGCCTCCGCCTCCGTAAGCACGTCCGCGTCGGCCACCAAGAAGGGCTGACCGACGCGGAGAGCTTCTACGACCTGCTGGTTTACGGCTCGAACTTGTAGCCCAGGCCCCGCACTGTCACCAGGTAGCGCGGCGCACCCGGGTCCGGCTCGAGCCCTGTCCCGCGTGCGCCTCTC